>CALXYZ010000047.1 GCA_944393075.1 uncultured Anaerobiospirillum sp.
AGCAAAAGCCTCAACCAAAACATTTGTTCCCAAAGCAGGCTTTAAGCCATATGCAGGTTCAAGAGTTGAATTTAACAGACCTGAAGAAGCCTGTGCTGAGTGGAAACATCGAATTAGGGTTTGGCTACACCCGCATATCAACCATATGCTCGTACTCTGTAGAGTACTAAAGTCAAAAAGGAACAACACATGGCCCTACCCCTGAAAAGATTGTTAGATGCCATGCGCCTTTAGCTAGGGTATAAACCTCCTGTTGGCCGTACTTTTCGAAGCCCAAGGTGTAGACAGTCGGCCGGTTCCTATCAGGAACCAACGAACGAGACAAACAAGCCATAGGGCTTGATTTGTAGAAGTTCTCGGCTGCTCTATCTCTACAACTACCAGTTGTAACTGACAGCAGACAGCTGACCGCTAAAACTCCTTTGCCAACCAATCACGCGCCCAGTTGAATACCTTTCTACAGCTACTACTATTACGTTTACGTTCAGCTGCGGCTAAGTCATCTAGCTGCTTATTTTGATTTATGTCATGGGCCACACGAATCAGACCAATGACAGTAGCACAATCAGGAGAGATCACATCGTCACGGTATTTATCATTAACCCCATCATCGATCTCAACACCAATTGGAGTACCAACGCGCGCCTTAACGCGTTGCTTTCGATTTTTTGAGTCTTTAACCATTAATGCATGGGCTAGTAATGGCAGTCCCACAATATTAGAACTACCACCAGTAAACACAAAGCCTGCTCCTAATTGCAAGGCACTACTGTTGTCGTAGTTATAGGACTCTAGACGGTTGTTAATTTGTTGCAGGATATCGCGAATCGCGATGCTGATAACTCCCACCAAATCAGGGTAGCGGATATAAACCAGCTCCGTCTCTCCCTCACCAGAGCCCGAGTCACTGCCACCATTTTGAGCTGACTGTCCATTTATACTGCTTTTTGGCAGCTCGAGCTTGATTCGCGTTTTAAGCTCCTCAGGAGGCAACAACTTGGTGTGCGCATAGGCATACTCTTTTTTGATGAACTCAGAAAACGCTAAAGGCAAACCAAATTGAGTAGCAATTTCGCGAGTGATTCTTTGGCCACCGAAATCAAAACCAAAAGTCAGCACCAACTTGCCAAAGCTATACACTGCCACATTGATAGCGCCACCACCGAAATCGATGAGACAAACACCAATCTCTTTTTCCTCTTGTGACAACACTGCATCAGCAGCAGCAATACCATCAAAGATGACATGATCGATCTTGATATTGGCATCCATCAGCTCAAAGGCGGCGCGGATGTTGTTCTCTTGATCTTCATTACACACAATGAGGTGAACTGCCGCATTGAGCTTGACTGTACTCATGCCGATAGGGTTGCTGATATCAAGCGAACTATCGGTCATATAGCATTGCGGAATCGCATGGATGAGATGACGGTTTTCCGTAAATTTATGAGCTTTAGCAGAGCTTAAGGCGTTAAGACGATCTTCTTCTGTGACTTTGCGGGTAGGAACAGTAGCCGATCCTTGAGCATTAGTTGAATCGATGTGACGGCCAGCAATACCAATCACACAATGCTCAATGCGGTTTCCCGTATCTTCGGTGTATTCTTGAACTAGAGTGGAGAGCTTGTTAGCAAGCTTGTTGATATCGCTCACAGCACCATTGATCATGCCTGACGATGGCACCTCGTTATAGTAGGAAACATGGAGGACGCTATCATCGCTTACTTCAGCTGCAATTAAACGGATCTTGGAGCTACCTATATCAAATGCAATCAAGGGATCTTGAGCATTACCTTGCTTTGCAAGCTCCTTATTCCCCTTGTTAAAAAACATTTTTATCTCCTCTCTACAGCTTACTATCCTGCCGAACTTACTCTTCGCTACCTAACTCTAGCTTGCATCCAAAACGCCAATAAAAACCAGCTCTTTCTAACACCTGTACTGCCATCTTTGCCATAAGCAGCTCACTCGCGCGCAAGCTAGCTCGCTCACTCATTTGCTTGCTGCTACTGCTATGGCTGCCACTACTCAGGAACAGTATCGTCTGTTGGTGTTTGTGTAGCAGCTGCTTCAGCCGCGGCCGCAGCTGCTGCTTGCTCCGCCTCCACTGTTGCACGCTCACCTACAGCAAAGCCGTTGTCGTATCTGAGATCGACGTAAGCAACTTCACTTAGTTTAAGTCTGGTCTCGCCAAAAGCGAGTAAGAAACGCTTTAATCTAATCAACGGCAGGTCAGGGGTGCTCTCACGACCTAAAATCAACCACACATCACCCTGCAAGCGCACACGATAACTGCTTGCAGCATCTAACTGCACTTCCTCAATAAGATATGGCGTGTTGCGCGTCATGTTGACAAATTTAAAGGCATGCTCGTAGAGAATTGGCGCTTGCGAATCGTGTGGCGCGCTCAATGTCACTAAAGCACCATTAAATTTCTGCATGTCTGGGTAGAACACGCTCCGCCTTTGCGCATCATACAAACCAGCACTATTCCACCTAGCTGAAGCTACATGCTCAACCAAAGTTACTTCTATCCCATCAGGATAACGCTTTTGCACTTTGACCTCAGCCACCCAAGGCAACTGCAACAAGGCGTTGTGCAAAGGAGCAATATCTAAAGTAACTAGATTGCGCTCACCAGCCATCTTACCGACAACATCAGCAATCTCCTCTTGGGTAGTGTGTTTGAGCTGACCGTTGATCTCAACTCTCGATACTCGGAAGTGCAAAGGATCTGTCGTAAAATCATACAGATAGCTATAGGTCTGATAGAGGCCAACACAAAAGAGAACAAAGAGCAGCAAAGACAACAAAAAGCTACCACGGCTACGAACCTTTGGTCTTTTACGCCGCGGTTTTTTTTGCTCTTTCTCTTTATCTTTCTCTTTATCTTTCTCTTTCTCTTTCTCTTTCTTGTTCTTTTGTGATTCTTGAGAGTCTTTTGACTCGGTAGAGGTTGACGTTGCACGCGACTCTAGCGTATATGCCTCTTCTTTTAAGCTTTGCTGAGCTTGCTTATCCTGCTCTGCACTAAGAGACAAATCCTCGTCTTGTAATTCAGCACTAGAGCTAGAACTGACGTCAACGCTGGCATCAGCGTCAGCATCTGCACTTGTGTGCACGCTAGGTTCACGTGGATTTACAGACACACCGTCCTCTGCCATCTTAGAGGACTTTCCCTCCAAAGACGGCATATCACCTGCCTCTTGTGACTCTACGGCCGATACAGACTCGGCTTGAGTTTCAGCACGCGATTGCGGCCCTGCTGCTACCGCCACTTACCTACCACACTCCACAACCAAACAACAACAGCCTACAGCAAACGCTTACGACCACTTACCACAAGATATCTTTCAGACACTGTTGGATCTTTTTGATCTCTTAAATCTCAGTGATCTTAGAAATCTCAAAGATCTCAAGAGATCCTAAGGAAGCCTCAAAAATCCCATATGTGGCCCGACTAAAGCTGACAAAAAGCTCTAATCTATCAGGACAAGATCACAGCTCATTTTAGCATGTACGCCAATACTGCTCTTAGGGCCACACTTGCTCCAACAGTCCTACAGCTACAAACAGCTACAAACAGCTGCAATGTATCAGGACTTGAGCGGCTTAATGACTTCAGGGATTAAGCTTAGTTCTTTGGCACCTTTGGCCAGCGAGCGCTTAACATACCGGCTACTTGCACCACATTACCTGCACCTTGGGTGAGCACAATGTCCTTATCCTCGCAGATGGAGTCTAAAAGCTCTGGCACCTCTGCCACACTCTCGACAAAGTGAGGCTCAATGCGGCCTTGCGCTCTAATAGAGTGGCAAAGATGGCGGCCATCAACACCGACAATCTTATCTTCACCTGCCGAATAGACCTCAACTAAAATCAGCACATCGACCTGCTGTAAGACCTTAACAAAGTCCTCATACAAATCACGGGTACGAGTGTAACGGTGTGGTTGGAAAACCATAACCAAGCGACGCTGTGGCCAGCCCTCACGCACAGCCTTGATCGTAGCCATGACCTCTGATGGGTGATGACCGTAATCATCGACAATGCTAACTACACCCTTTGGAGCTTGGAAACGACCATAGCGCTGGAAGCGACGTCCCACACCTTCAAAGTGCTCTAGCGCACTTAAGATATAAGACACCTCAATGCCCTCTTCTAAAGCCACTGCAATAGCTGCTGTAGCGTTTTTGGCCATGTGGAGGCCAGGCAAAGAGAGCTTAACATGAAGGTCTTCTTGCTTATTGCCGCTTTCATCTAAGCGATTGCGCTTTACGGTAAAGAAAGAGCCGGCTTCCATCTGCATGTAATCACACACCTGCAAATCAGCCTTGTCGCTAGTGCCATAGGTGATCACCGAGCGGCCAATGCGAGGGATTATGCTCTCCACCGTAGGATCGTCAATACACACCACCGCGACGCCATAGAAAGGCAGATTGTGCAGGAACTGCACAAAAGTGTCGGTCAGACGATTGAAGTCACCACCATAAGTCTCTAAGTGATCAGCCTCGATATTAGTGACCACTGTGAGCATTGGTTGCAGATGAAGGAAGGAGGCGTCAGACTCATCAGCCTCAGCAATCAAGAAACGACTGGTACCTAAACGCGCATTAGTGCCAGCACTGTTTAAAAGGCCACCGATCACAAAGGTTGGGTCTAAGGCAGCCTCCGCAAAGATCGAAGAAATAAGAGAAGTTGTTGTGGTCTTGCCGTGAGTACCAGCAACAGCAATACCGTAGCGATAGCGCATGAGCTCGCCTAACATCTCAGCACGGCGCACTACAGGGATACGCGCAGCAATAGCAGCATCAACCTCAGGATTGCCCTTATGGATGGCAGATGAAACCACCACCACACTAGCACCATCAACGTTTTCAGCCTTGTGACCAATAAAGATCTGAATACCTAATGAGGCTAGGCGCTCAGTAACCTTGGTAGAAGCGATATCAGAGCCGGAAACAGCATAGCCTTCGTTGAGCAAAACTTCAGCAATACCGCACATACCAGAGCCGCCGATACCCACGAAGTGGATGCGACGCACCTTATGCATGTGTGGCACCATCTCACTTTTCAAGAAATTACTACCTGCCATAACGTTCTACTCACCTTGGCCTTGCAACCACAAGCCCAAGCTCAAAACCATATCAATACCAACAATAACCCTGAGCGGCCTTAGGCAATTACACAGCAACAGTGCAACACTGCAGCACAGCGCTGTGCTGTACTGTACTGTGCAGTGCAGTGCAGCTTAGCCCGAGCGAGACTACCAAGCTGTGGCTATCCATGCCCCATATATTTGGGAAAAACAAGGCCCTCAAAAGAGCCACTATCTTAGCGCAGCTGCACTCTTTTACCAAATCGCACGCCCCAAAATGAAAGCCCCATGTCTAGCCTAGATAAGCCAAACACGGGGCCTAAAGATGCCAACGCGTGCAGAGAGCAATTAGGGCCTGATATCAGCACCTAATTACTCTCTTACTCCCTACAAAGCTGCAACCCACCCTACTTTGCGAACTCCTCAATGAGATCACACACTCTTGCTGTAGCGTTGAGCTTAGCTTGGGTGGCGCTAGCCTCAGACATAGCTTTAAGAGTATCTACTTTGTTGATTTCCACTAAGACATTCTTCAGGCTCTCAGCAGTAAGATCCTTTTGCGCGATGAGTCGGGCGGCATTTGCCCCTACCAAAGACATAGCGTTCTTGGTTTGGTGATCATCCACAGCGGTAGGCAGAGGCACAAAGATAGCTGGCAGCTTCACAGCACTGACCTCAGAGATAGTTGAGGCACCAGCACGACAGATAATGATGTCTGCTCGGCGATAAGCCGATGCCATGTCAGTGACAAAGTCGCTGACCTCCACCTTAAAAGGAGCACCCTCATACAGAGGCTGAGTCTTGTCGCTGTTACCTTTACCGCACTGATGCAATACCTCGATATTGACGCTAGAGGCTATTCCCTCTCCAGCACCAGCATCACTAGCACCAGCTAGCTCCTTACCATAGGCTTGCAGAGCTAAAGGAACAATCTCATTTAAGGCTTTGGCACCTAAAGAACCACCAATAATGAGGATATGGGTCTTGTGATCGTTGTGCTCAAAAGAGCGCTCTTCAGTGGCTAAAGCCAAGATCTCAGCACGAACAGGATTGCCTACACTCTCGACCTTCTCTCCACTAAAGGCTTGGCCAACACCTAAGAGAATCTTTTTGGCAAAGCGAGCTAAGAGACGATTGGTTAAACCTGCGGCTGCATTTTGCTCATGGAGCAATAAAGGCACACCGCAAAGATAGGAAGCAACACCACCTGGGCCTGAGGCATAACCGCCAAAACCAATGACGACATCTGGCTTATAAGATTTGATGACGCTACGTGCTTGCATAATGGCATGCGCCACCATAAAAGGAGCAGTTAAAAGAGACTTAAGACCATTGCGACGCACACCTTTAACGTCAATGTAGTGGATCTTGAGACCGGCTTCAGGCACCACGCGCTCTTCAATACGGCCACGTGTACCTAACCATTCCACCTCATGACCACGGTTTTGCAGTTCTTTTGCAATAGCCATAGCTGGGAATACGTGGCCACCAGTGCCACCAGCCATCACCAAAACTCTCTTGCCCATGCCTATCTCTTCCTTAACTTCTTTTTGCTCTAGCCCTTGCTCTTGCTCTTACCTTTGCATTTGCATTTGTTTTAAGCTCTAAGCTATTCAGCACGCATCAGCTCACATGCTGCCCAGCGGCGACCTATTAACCATCGCTCTCTTAGCGCGGGGATGCTCAATCATATTTGAGCTCACCTAGCTGCCTATGTCGCCACTCAAAATCGATGCGCAAGAGAATGCCCAAGGCCCACATACACACCACCAACGAAGAACCACCATAGGAGATCAGTGGTAACGTTAAGCCCTTTGTTGGCAAGCCACCTGAGGCCGCACCAATGTTGATGACAGTTTGCAAACAGAACAACAAAGCAACACCAAAGGCAACATAACCTTGGAATTGCGCACGCTGTCGCAGGATCTTGGCCGATAAGATCAGGGCTTTGGCGATAATAATAAACTCCAACAAGATGACAAAGAGCACGCCTAAAAAGCCACACTCCTCACCCATAATCGACATCACGAAGTCGGTATGCGCTTCAGGCAAATAACCAAGCTTTTGAATGGAGTTACCAATACCCTCACCTGTGAGGCCACCTCGACCGAAAGCCATCAGTGATTGCGTTAATTGGTAACCAGAACCAAAGCGATCTTGCCACGGATCTAAGAACGAGGTCACACGAGCCACACGATATGGCTGCAACCACACCAACAACGCGCCCACCAGACCCACAGCTACCAACACACCGAGGTACTTTAAAAGACCGGCGCCAGCGACAAAGAGAATACCAAAGGTGATAGCCGTAACCACCACAAGAGAACCGAAGTCAGGCTGGAACAAGAGCAGGCCGCCGATACCAACAAGGAAGAGCATTGGTTTGATAAAGCCCCACTTGTTGAAGCGCACCATCTTGATCTTACGGCAGGTATAGCTTGAAAAATAGAGGATCCAGAAGAGCTTTAATAGCTCTGCTGGCTGCAAGTTGACTGGACCTAAAGCGATCCAGCGTTTAGCCTCGTTGACCTCACGACCAACTATCAGCACAACTATGAGCAGGATCATGGCTATAGCCATGAGGTAGATAGAGATGTCATACCAAGTGCGTGAGGGCACTGAGGCCATCAAAATACCCCAAACTATGGAAACAGAGCAAAAGGCAATCTGTCTTTTGAGGTAGTAGTAGGCGTCACCGGTATTGACGTAGGCCTCCTGCACTGAAGCAGAGGCGATCAGCACAATGGAGATCAAAAGTAAGATCAAACACACCAAGATCAAGGTGCGGTCTAAGTCAGCGATCTGCTTAACCTTAACACTAATACTGCCCACGCGACTCTTACTATCTCCTTTGAGTGTTTAGCAAACTAACCGCGCCACCACCCTGCTACAAACAACAATCAAACAGGGCGATAGCGCGGTAGTGCGGTATTGGCCCAAATAAGTTTGGGTAGAGATTACAATTTAGTGGCTACTCTTTTTGCTGTGCTTGTCTTTAGCAGCATCAGCCTTTGGCTCAGTCTTAAAAGACTTGGCCATAGTAGCAATAGCATCCATCTTGTTCTTCACATGCACCGCACTGGCATGGGTATCGTCGTGGTCATGATGATCGTGATCATGATCATCTTGCGCATGGACGTGATCATGAGACTTGCCACTGCTCTTGCTCTCAGCAACAGCTTTGCCATTGCTGTGAGCATGGGTGTGACTGTGGCTGTGGCTATGAGACTTAGAGCTGGTGCTGGTGCTGGTGCTGGTGCTCTGAATAGCCTTTGCATCAACAGCAGGGGAATCAGCAGTAGCTGCATCTGTGGTTGCTGCTGCAGAAGCAGAAGTACTAACTGTGGCGGAAGATGTAGCGTTAGCTTCAGCTGCTGACAGTGGAGTGTAGCTCTCACCCTTGCGCTCAATCTTTGGCAGACGGCCGCCTAAGTTGTTAACGAGGTTGACGAAAATACGGCCACGCTCATCAAAGCCCTTAAATTGGTCAAAGGACGAGCATGCTGGGCTCAGTAATATAGCCTGACCATTCTTAGCTTCTTCAAAAGCCATGCGAATGGCTTGGCGCATGTTGAGCACACTTACACAGCGCTCGCTATCTAAAGCTAAGATCTTGTCGGCATCGCGACCAAAGCAGTAGACCTTGCTCACTTCCTTACCGATGTAGCGCTTAAGTGGAGTGAAGTCTTGGCCCTTACCAATACCACCGGCTAACAGTATGATACCTTCCTTATGGCGATAAGCGATACCAGTGATGGCAGCTTCAGCCGAGGCCACATTGGTAGCCTTAGAGTCGTTGTAGAACGAGACACCATCTAAGATGCGTACTAATTGGCAACGGTGCTCAAGGCCAGTAAAGGACTTTAAGGCCAGCACTTGTACATCACGAGGAATGCCCATAGCATCAGCTAAAGCCATAGCAGCTAAAGCGTTGAGCTCATTGTGCTTACCGCAAATGATAAGGTCGCGTGCATCCATGACACGCTGGCCCTTCACGCACAGGTAAGTGGTGGTAGGAGTTTCTTCGCGGCTGTACTCGTTTGGATTGTTATCAAGACCGAAGCTTGCGAAGATGTTCTTCTTTTGCTCCTCGTCGGTAGGGTAGGTACGAGCATCATCACGGTTGACGATAATCTTGTCGCAGTGCATGAAGATGCGGCGCTTGGCCTCAGCGTACTGCTCTAAGTCACCGTTGTAGCGATCTAAGTGGTCTTCAGAGACGTTTAAGATTACACCAGCGGTCAGGTGCAGGCTCTTAGTAGTCTCTAACTCAAAGCTAGAGAGCTCTAAGACATAGGCATCCACACGGTCAGACAAGATATCGAAGACGGCGTTACCAAAGTTGGCGCCAATGGCGGTGTTTTTGCCAGCCTTCTCTAACATAAAGCCGACTAAGGCAGTCACGGTAGACTTGCCATTAGAGCCAGTGATGCCGACAACTGGGACTTTCACCTCGCTTGCAAAGAGCTCCACATCACCGACGATCTCCACACCAGCCTCAGCAGCGGCCTTAAGCTCTGGGAGGTTGATCGACAGACCTGGGCTTACCACCAACATGTCGTAGCCTTTGAGCTGCTCAACGTTAAGTGGGCCTAAGTTGAAATCGATGCCGCCAGGCACTTCCTCAGCATAAGGAGGATTGGTACGGGTATCGAAGACCGAGAGCTTCTTTAAATCATGCTTGAGCAAATAAGTCACAACGGCGATGTTGGAAATGCCCAAGCCGATGACTGCAACCTTTTTACCTTTTAATCTATCCATAACACCTAAGCCTCGCCCCTACTCACAAATTAAAGCCTTGCAGGAGCATGTGCTCACAGCTCTTTGCGCTTGAGCATTGATGGCAGCCTCGTTTCGGTAACAAAACGAAGAAAAAGAAAAAGATGAACGCTGTCTAGCAAATGCGGTTACTGCTGCAAAGAAAACAACCGCAACGCAACAGCAGCAGCATCATGCATGCATGCATGACTGCATGACTGCAAAACGCCTGCATCTTAGCGCAACTTTAAAGTAACTAAACCTAAAAGCACCAAGACGATAGTAATGATCCAGAAACGCACAATCACGCGTGGCTCTGGCCAACCACCCTTTTCGAAGTGGTGGTGGATTGGAGCCATTCTGAAGATGCGCACGCCACGCAGACGATAGGAACCTACCTGCAAGATCACACTGATAGTCTCTAACACGAAGATACCACCCATGATAAAGAGCAAGAACTCCTCACGGATCAGAACAGCGATGATACCTAAGGTAGCACCTAAAGCCAGCGAGCCCACATCACCCATAAAGATCTCGGCTGGGTAAGTGTTGAACCACAAAAAGCCCAAGCCAGCGCCAATAATAGCCACACAAGCCACTACCAGCTCTGAGGCTAAAGGTACATGTGGGATATAGAGATAATTGGCGAAATTGTAGTTGGAGGTAGCCCAAGCAATCAGGCCTAAACCAGCTGCCACCGTAATTGTAATGATGATGGCCAGACCATCCAAACCGTCAGTTAAGTTCACGGCATTAGAAGAACCGGTGATCACAAAGTACGTGAGTGGAATGATCAAGAAACCGATATCTGGCATGAAGTCCTTAAAGAAAGGCACCACGAGCGTAGTCTCGGCTGGGCTCTTGGCAAAGCCGTAGATGCAGCAGCCTAAAACCAAGGCGATAGCCGACTGCCAGAAGTACTTGTACTTAGCACGCAAACCATGTGGATCTTTACGCACCACCTTCAGGTAATCATCCACAAATCCAATCAAACCATAGCCAAAGACCGTGGCGATCACGTACCACACATACACATTGTCTAAACGGCACCACAGCAGCATGGTAAGGATGATGGTCGAGTTGATGAGGATACCACCCATAGTTGGGGTACCCTGCTTCTTTAAATGGCTTTCAGGGCCATCCTTACGCACCACCTGACCAAAGTGTAAGATCTGCAGACGTGCGATCGTCTTAGGGCCCAACCACAAGGAGATGGTTAAAGCCGTAAGCAGTGCGCACACTGCACGGAAGGTTAAATACTCAAAGACGCGAAAGGTTGGCACATACTGCGACAACCAATCCGCGAGCAAAATCACCATAAAACATTCCCTCAAGCAGCCACCACCGCTCCCACAACTTACACAACCTAACCATCCTGACTAGGAGCTGTAAGAGCCAATAGTAGCTACATATCCAAGCTTGCTAAGTTAAGCTTGCTTCTTACCAAAGTCCTGCAGAGCAGCTACGACCTTTTCCATATGCATGGCGTGCGAGCCCTTTACTAAGCAGCTGACATGATGGCCTGCTGCAATCTCTTGTTCGATCTTGCCTTGCAACATGGCAATAAGATCTTCGTGATGCAAGAAATGCAGAGCCTGATGTCCCATCTTCTGCACGCAGTATTGCGACAGTGGGCCGATACACAACAGCAGATCGATCTTGCCTTGAGCATGAGATCCGACCTTTTCGTGCAGTAAGATCTCTTCGTCGCCCAACTCACCCATATCACCTAAGATCAAGATGCGTACACCATTCTGGGCGCTTAAGGTATCGATAGCAGCGATAACGGCGTTAAAGCTAGCGTTATAAGCGTCATCGATCACCGTCAGGTTCTTGTAGTGCTGAGCACTCAGACGTCCTTGCATCAGCTTGGCCGAAGACAAACCAGCCACCACAGCCTCGGCAGTAGCCCCCATAGTAAGAGCTAACAAGGCGGCGGCAGCAGCGTTAATCGCGTTGTGGCGGCCTAACACTGGCAACGTAATATCAGCATCTAATGGGAAACGCTGATCAGCGCAGTGCAGGTGGAAAGACAAGCTCTCCTCTTGAGAGTTGACCACGATATTGCTCACTTGCATCGTGGCATGATCCATCTCACCAAAGCTTAAGAGCTTACCGGCGGCCACAAAGTCAGCGTAGTCTTCCTGCCACTTTGCAAACCACTCACTATCAGCAGGCACAATGCCAAAACCGCCACGGCGTTCGCTACCAGCGCCAGCGCCAGCACCTGTACCAGCGCCCGCCCCCTCATTCTTGAGAGGATGTAGCGCAAAGAGCTGATCTAAGATCTCGCTTTTACCGTGGTAGACACCTTCACGCGAACCAAAGCCTAAGATATGAGCCTGACCGACGTTAGTGATTAAGGCGTAATCAGCCTCCACAAACTCTGCAGTACGGGCAATATCCTGTAAGTGGCTAGCACCCTGCTCAATGATGGCAAATTGTTGCGACTGATCTAAGCGCAACAAGGTTAAAGGTACACCCACATCGTTGTTGAAGTTGCCTTGGGTAAATAAGGTAGTACCGCACTGACTTAAGATCGAGGCGGTCATTTCTTTAACCGAGGTCTTACCACAAGAGCCAGTAATCGCACCTAAGACCAACTGGGGAGCGCACTTTTGGCGAACTAACTGACCGCACTGTCCGAAAAAGCGCAGGGTATCTGGGCAAGGAATTATCACTGCCTTGTGCATCAAGGCAGCAAAGGCATCACGCTTATCAACCTCACAGCGCGATAAGAGCTCTTGTTTGCTCATAGCGCTAGCAAAGGCTACTGCACCTTGCTCTAAGGCCGACATAATGAAATCGTGGCCATCAAAACGCTCACCTTTGAGCGGCACAAAAAGGCACTGTTCTCCGATTTCACGTGAAGAGGTCGACACTGACTTAATCTCAAGTGCCAACACCTGCTCCTGCTCACTACTCTCTAGAGGCAACTGTAACTGTGCTAAAGACAGGAGCTCTTGTAACTTAAAAGCCTGCATTCTTATTCGGCCTTATTCTTAGTGGTCTTACGGCGGGCCGTAGTGTTAGTAATTTTAGTAGTGCTGCTGCTCTTGCTACGAGTAGTACGAGTAGTAGTAGTAGTAGTCTTAGAATCAGTCTTGCTAGCCTTTGCCTTGGAGGCAGGAGCTGCCTTGTCAGTCTTAATGGTCTTAGTGGTTTTAGTAGTCTTGGCCTTAGTCTTAGAGGCAGGCTTCTTCTGCTCTTGCTTATCTTGCTGCTCTTGAGCATCAGCTTCTGTAACGGTGACAGCCGAAGAATCAGCACTCTCAGCTACAGTCATAGCAGATTCGCTAGCATGAGCTGCGGCGGCTGCAGCAGCGGCTCGAACAGCAACCAAGCTATCATCCTGACCTAAGTGCTCAGCCATAGTGATGCCTAAGAGCTCACAGCAGATCTCACGATCCGAGAAGTGGATAGTGCGATCAGCGAAGATCTGATAATCTTCATGGCCCTTACCTGCGATAACAATGCAGTCATTAGGGCGAGCATGCTCTAAGGCAAAGCGAATAGCCTGATAGCGATCAGGAATCACTAAGACGTTACGCTGAGTTGAGGAGGGCTCTGGTAAACCTAAAGGTAAGAACTCAACGTTTTGATGCTCGGCATAGTAGGTACCACGATAGGCATGGTTGACGATGGAGCTATCAAGCTCATAACGATTGGCATCAAACTCTTCCATCGATCTGTTGCCCTTGTAGATCACCTTAGGGCCAACATCAACGTCCTTCTCTAACTCTTCAGCTAAAGCTTCCTTGGCGTTGTCGAGTAAGGCTTTGAGAGAAACATCGCCAGTTGCATGGTACTCTTGCTCTAAGCGGGCGATATTGGCCTTCTTACTCTCCACCTCGCGATAACCTAATGGCGATTGATCTACTGCCATCAACATATCGTCGATGATGTTGTCGAGTTTTTCTGAACGTGGGTTGTCGGCTGTAAAGATAGCGTAGTCGGCATAGACTGAGGCCTTAAGGGCCATCAGTGGACGCTTACCGCTATCGCGATCACCACCACACCCTAAAACCACAAAGATGCGACCACCTGACTCAGTGTGGCTTTGTGCTGCACGTAAAGCTTGCTCCACACCATCTGGAGTGTGGGCATAGTCGACGATAAGACGTGGGAAGCCTGTCTTAGTAAAACACTCCATGCGGCCAGTGATTGGCTTTAACTTGCCTGCGATGCGCATCACATGCTTGTAATCAAAGCTCATAGCCTGCATTAAGCCTAAGGCCACAGCAAAGTTCTCAGCATTAAAGTAGCCTAAGAGGTGCAAATCAGCACGCAAAGCAGTGCGCTCTCCCGTGCTCAGATACAAAGCTAAGCTGGTTGGGTTGTACTTGATGCGCTTGATGTTGAGGGCGTGGTTGAGGCCTTTATTAAACTCCTCTTGCTCTAAGTACACTTCATAGCAATCAGGAATAGCCTCAGCAATACGGCGACCGACATCATGCTGGCAATTGACCACTAAACGTGGAGCAGGCACTGTACGCAAGAAGCTCAGCTTCGAGGCAAAGTACTCTTCCATCGTGCGGTGGTAGTCAAGGTGATCACGGGTCAGGTTGCTAAACGCACCGGCGTAGAACTTAATGCCAGCAACACGGCCTTCACAAAAGCCGATTGAGGAAACCTCTAAAACGGCATAATCAGCACCAAGATCGCGGTAGTGAGCAAGCTCTTGTTGCAATGTGATGGCATCCATGGTGGTGTTAGCGCTCTTTTGCAAATCACCAACAAAACCAAAACCTAAAGTGCCAAACACAGCACACTTGTGGCCGCACTCATTGAGCATTTGTGCCACTAAATGGGTGATAGTGCTCTTACCGTTAGTACCAGTGACACCGATAACACGCACACTCTCAGATGGATTGCCATAGATGAAGCCCGCTAAAGCACTTAAGCTCTTGTTGCGTGGCAGCACCAAACGCACCATCTTGGTATCAGCAATGGCCTTAGCCTCAGGGGTGTTATCAGTCAGACCGTATTGACGTAATGATTCTTGAGGGTCTGAGGTGTAAGCAGGAGGCACACGGTAGCCAGAACGCTTAGATTGCGCAGCCTCGTTGATACGACGTAGCATATCGTGACGCTTCCCCTCCAGATCGGTGATCATAGCGTCGTAACGAGCTACGCTGTCTTGCGAAGACGAATCTGAAGCATCCTTTTTAGCTTGAGTAGCTTGCTCAAGCTTGGTGTTCACAACAGCTAAGTCTTCTAAGGATGGCAAAACCCTACCATCGATATCGAGCTCAGGGGCATCGATTAAGATGGCAACCGCACCTTTAGCCTTAATCTCAGCTAAATGCTCAAATGGATTGTAGTGTGCGCCTTTTTTCGCATAAAAGATGGAACCGGCGGTGACTTTACGCGAATCACACACAATACCGCTAACCTTGACCTGAGGAAGGATCTGTCTTACGAGGTCATTAAAAGCGGGAGTGATTTCAAGATAATCACACACACTAGCTAAGGTGCCTGCAAATCTCATAAACCAAAATTCCGGTTAAAAAAAAACAGGTTAATGCCAATCACCACCGAACGGCTCAAACAAGCCATCTTAGTAACAAAAAGCACGTCCAAACAAATCGCGCAAAGATATCGTGTCAGGATATCGTGCAAAGATATTGTGCAAGCGCATATTTTACCCGCTTTTTGCGACTATCAACACTCACAGACACATCGCTTGCCTTGCCTGATATACAGTACTGTTTTGAGCTCCGCTCCAACCATACTGCAACAAATGCGTTCCCACAACGCAGCGTGCAGTGTATGACAAGCACCGGCGATCCCTTGCAAGCCCAAACGCGTCCAAGCGCGCATTGCGCGCCCACATTACGCTTTGCCGCTCCTACGCGCAACGCGCAACGCGCTTACATTCTTGAGTACTTAAGCACGTAGAGAGCCTTAAAGCTTTTGTGCTCCGCGGAGCTGAGTCCATCGGGATCTTTACTCCTTGTCTGGTGGAATGTTGTAGAGCTGAAGGGCTCTGGTCATAACTTCATGGAAGACTGGTGCGGAAACTCGTCCACCAAAGTGGCTTCCGATTTGTGGGTAGAACACCACCACTACAGCCACAAAACGTGGATTAGATAGGGGCGCAAAACCCACGAAGGATGACACGTAATCATTGACGTAATTGCCAGAACGCACAATGTGGGCGGTACCGGTCTTACCGGCAATGCGATAGCGGTTAATAGCAGCACGACCACCTGAACCTTGGGATACTACAGTCTCCAAAGCCGTGTGCATACGTCTGATCTCGTTGACGTTTGCTACCTGGGCATAATGCGGCGGGTTAACCATACGCAAGATACTCACAGGCTTACGCGCTCCGTAACAAGCAAGAGTGCTATAGGCTGAAGCTAATTGCAGCGAAGTCACTGTAATACCATAGCCATATCCTAAGGTCGCTTTATCAATCTCTGACCAGAAGGTACGGGAACTGTTGATATTGCCGTGCTCCTCACCGGTAAGGCCTGAGTTAGTGCTAGACCCAAAACCAAAGCGCTCAAGCATCTGCAAGATATAGCTAGGACCCACACGCTGCGCAATATGAGCCATACCAGTGTTAGAGGAGTACTTGAGGATATCCACCAAAGTACCACTGTCCATCGGATGGCTATCTCTAATAGTCTTGCCATTAACGATATATGGGCGCGTATCAAAGACTTCAGTCCAATTCACCATGCCCGACTCTAAGGCTGCCAAAGCCACAAAAGGCTTAAAGGTAGAACCTGGTTCGAAAGTATCGCTGATAGCACGATTACGGGCTAAAGCCGAGTTAAAGACTGTTCTGTCATTAGGGTCAAAACTTGGATAGTTGACCATGGCCATGATCTCACCAGTTTTGACGTCCATCATCACCAAAGAGGCTGCCTCTGCTTGAAACTGAATTACTGTGTCTTGCAGCGCACCATAGGCAATGGTTTGTAAACGGTCATCGACGCTAAGCACGAGATTGCCACCTGGCTTACCTTGTTCCTCCACGCCCAAGCTTTCGATCACATGACCACTTAAATCCTTTTTACCACGCACACTTGAAGCTTCAGCAGACAAATACTGGTTAAAGCTCTGCTCGACGCCATAGACGCCCTCACTATCGCCATTTAAAAATCCCACCAAATGCGCATTGATTGCGCCTGTTGGGTAATAGCGCTGATAGTTGTCATCCATCAAGATGCCAGGGACATTGAGCGAGGCAAGTTCTTTAGCGCGGTCTAAAGGCAGGTACTGCTTTAAGCGCACGTGGCGACGCTTAGGGTTGCGTACCTTGTCAAACAAGTCTTTAGGTTCCATCTCCAAAATCTCGGCAATTTTGCGCACGAGATTAGGATCATAAGTGACCTTGTTGTCGTTGAGCATCTGCGAGTCGGCATAGACACTCTTAACCGGTACCGACAAGGCCAGAATCTTACCATTTCGATCGGTAATCAGACCACGAGCTGGCTCATATTGGAAGCTGCGGATGATGCGGTTGTTGCCCTCTGCAATCAAGCGCTCTGGGTGTAGCACCTGAATCCATAACAGACGGCCCACTAAAAAGCCTAAGGAGAGCAGCACTACCAACCACACAATGGAGAGGCGAAAACGACTTAATACAAACTCCTTACCATCTACAGCCGCACCTAAACTGACATCGAGGTTGGCGGTAGCCTCAGCAGCGCGTAGCACAGCAGGATCTGTAGTAACGTCGTTACCCGCTTCAGTTCCAACACTGACTTGCTCAGGAGTATTAGCATAGGAAGAGGCTTTGGCACCGCGACGTCCAAACAAACCGCGATGTCGCAATGCGCCTTTATTACGTCCCCGCAAATTGAATTTGCCACCCAACATCCCTATGCCTCAAAGAAAAGAGAGAAAACCAAGAAAACTAAGCTAACAAAGATCGCGCGATCCAAAAATTCGACAGAATTGTGGTCGCCATGAATCGACAAGCCATAATTATAGGCAAGAACGGCAATTCTACCGCATCTTTGCAACAAAATGGCCAAAGCCCATGGGAAAATCAAGAAAGATATGAAGATTGTCTTGGTGGCGCTGTGGCAAATGAACTTGCCTAATAGCTTCTTATCAATCTCATCAAGTTCATCTTGAGCATCGCTCTCAATAAGCTCAACCAGCTCGTTATTAATATCTGATGGCAGTGATGCAGTACAGGAGATAAAACCAACCGAACGGGATTCTAACGCAATGACCTCTTGCTCCTCATAGCAAGAACCATGTTGGAGATAAGAGTCTCT
>CALXYZ010000048.1 GCA_944393075.1 uncultured Anaerobiospirillum sp.
TCTTCTTCTTGAGGTTCATCTTGAAGGCCTTGCCTAAGACATAACCTAAGGCTAAGCCAATGCAGTTGTGGAGTACCACCACCGCAAAGATCTGGAGACCGGTCTTGGCAATTTGGTCACGGCTAACAGCCACCACAGCAATCACGATCAGCACGATAGCAACCACCGAGATTAAAGGTAAAGCCGAGACTGCAGCACGCACATGCTTACCAAAGAAGTGGTTGACCACAACACCAGCGACGATAGGCAGAATCACGATGTTCACAATCGATAAGAACATCGACATTGGGTCGACCTGTACCCACTGGTGAGCAAACACGTAGATCAAAGCTGGGGTGACGATTGGTGCGAGCAGGGTGGTGCAAGCAGAAATGGTTACCGACAGTGGCACATCGCCCTTACCTAAAAAGGTCATCACGTTAGAGGCAGTACCACCAGGGCAGCAGCCCACCAAGATCACACCGACGGCAATCTCAGATGGTAATTGCAGCACCAAGCACAGGAGGTAGGCCACCACAGGCATGATGATGAACTGGCCTAAGATGCCAATGATCACATCCTTTGGGCGCTTTACCACCTCAGAGAAGTCCTTGCCTTTGAGGGTGAGGCCCATGCCGAACATCACGATGCCCAGCAGAATGCTAATGTAGCCAGCTAAAAACTTAAAACCATCTGGGAAGTAGAAAGCGATGACGGCGGCGACTAAGACCCAGACCGCAAAGGTCTTGCCCATGAATGCGCCAACTTTAGCTAAAGCTTGCATGTAAAAAGCCTCCAAGGCTCATAGCCTTGATGTTCTTTGAGCAGCGCATGCTCTCTTCCAAACCCAATATGAGGAGAGAGGAAAGTGACTATGCTTAGCCGCAGCGTGCTCTGTTTCTGATTGATGTCGTTCCCCCTGTCTTCAGGGGCATCTGTAGAGCCTTGTCTCAAGTGCACTAGGTGCAATAACCGCGGCATCTTGCCTGACCTTTTTTGCCTTTCCCTGTCTTTTTCAGAGTGAGGATTAAGGATCATTAAGGATCGAGGTATTAAAGCTGAAAGTATTAGAGCTAAAAGCTGTAGAGCGGTGGAGCAATCTCTACGTTTTTGTTTGCAAGGGATGAAGTACCAGCGGCGCTAAAAAAAGAAAAAGAAGAAGCGCACGTTACTGATAACAAATCCTTGTTCGCATTGTAGTGAGCCAAAAGATAGCTACAGTAGTTTTGCATCATATTGATGCAATAAAATAGCTTTTCCCAAAAATCATGCTTTTTCTGCACTAAAACAATGCGATAAATATGGCCTAAAAGTCATCATGTATAAAGCGCAAAGCCGCATAAATAGCCGGCCTAAGCCCTACTAGTATGCAAGTATATCGACTGTTAAAAAAAAAAATTCAATATTTTGGGTTTTGTAGTTAGCTATAGGTTTAACCCAACGCTTAAATTAAGCGCGATCAAATGCCGAAAAAATTGGTATTTAATGAGGCTTGGCATGATCAGCAGTAGGGGCATAATCAGGCAGCGTAGCTGCCTGCCTGCTTGGCTGCCTGCCTGCTTGGCTGACTGTGTGCTTGGCTGGCTGTGTGCTTGGCTGGCTGTGTGCGTGTAATGGTGGGGACGCGGCTGATCCTTGGTGGGGTTTGTTCACAGTGCTTAGACCATGAGAACCCAATAGTAAAAGGATGGTGCGGGCGCAGTGACGTTGGGTTCAGCTCAGCCAAAGCCAAAGCCAATGTCGTCAAACATTGGCTTTATTATGAGTGTGGCGTGACGTAACGCGGCGTGAGCATGGGAGACAGGCTATTGGTCGTCGTAAACCCTCATGCCAGTTGAGTAGTCTTCTTTAGTTGGTGGCAGCATCGAGTCGCTATACATCTGCTGCCTTAAAAGCTCTGGATCCTTAATGTGCTTGCTCATCAGGATTTCCTTTCTGATGGTGGCACGACGATCAGGCGTAAAGCTGTTGTCAAAGCGATCGCTTTGGCTCTTGTTAAGAGTGAGGTAGCCATAGGAGTTGCCTCTAGTGTCGACCACTAAAGGTGAGGTGGCTGCATATGGGTTCCAAGGGCTAACAGCTGTGTTCTTGTTTCCATACTCGTACATGAACTACCGCTGACGTAAGTCAGCGGTAGTTCATCTGAGGCATGATGGGCTTAAGTGGTCGGACAATTTGGGCACAACATTCACCGTTGCAACGCACGAAATTTGCGATTTTGGGATTTGCGTTATACTGCGAGCAGCTGTGGTTTTAGCAGGGCTGAGTGTATGGTTTTGCTGCAATCGCAGGCATGTTTCCCGCGTTTTTTTGGATTTTGGTGCTCAAAAAAAAAAAACATAGCGGCAGAGCATAGGCTTGGGTTCTTGGATCCTTGGATCCTTGAGCCCTTGAGTCTGTGCTTCGCGGGGCCGTGACTAGTGGCGCGGTGTTGGCCGCGCTGCCATAGATTAGTGTGTTGTGTGGTTGGGGGGCCTCAAGCCATCCTGACGCTTCTTAGCCTGTCTTTATGAGCGGGGTTTGCGCATTCATATAGGGCAGTCTGACTGTGGCACTTACACTAGACAAACCTTTTTGTGTTGTGCGGTGGCTCTTGCCACCTGACGTGATATCACTTTTTGCTTGCTGCCTTCATTGCAAAATGTAAGTGGGCGAAACGTGGAAGAGCTGCGCTGTGCAGGGCTCTCATGCCGGCCGGCACCAGCATATGTGGTGGCTCCGTCGCTGCATCTTCTAACATCTTCAACTTCTCCCTCACCTCCTAACAGTGGTGTTGGTAGTAGGGATCTTGTGCCAATGTACTGAGGTGCTGAAATGCTGAAATGCTGCCTGCGGTACCGATGCACGGATGGGCGAATGTGTGGTTGTGCAGATGTGCGGAGTGTTGGCAACGCAAGAGGGACTTTTGGGCACGTTGGGATGTTTTGTCGATGACTAAGTTGCGCTTTGCCTTGGTGGGTACAGGTAATATCGCTAAACAGCATGTGGCTGCGATTTTGTCCTGTGGTCAGGAGTTGGTGGCTGTCTGTAACCGCAATATCGAAAAGGCTATGCTCTTTTTGAGTAATTACAGCGGTCGCGAGGGTGTAGCTCCTGCAGTGCTAGAAGAGACCGTCTTTAGCGATGTAGCGCAGATGCTCGATACTGTGAAGATCGATGTCCTCTATGTGACTACTCCACACTTAAGCCACATCGATGTGGCCTTTTTAGCGGTACGCCGTGGTATTCACTGCATCATCGAAAAGCCTTTAGATATCAGCTTAGCTAAAGCTTGCTACTTAAAAGAAGAATCTGAGCGTACCGGCGCTATTGTCTCCGTGATCGCCCAGAGCCGCTTCTTCCGCCCAACCGAGCGCATTAAGAATGCAATCGACTTAGGTAAGCTGACTCCAGCCTTTGGTATCGTCAATGTCTTAGCTTGGCGTGATGAGGCTTATTACCGCTCCAATGATTGGCGTGGTACTTGGGAGCACGAGGGCGGTGGTGTGCTCGTCAATCAATCTGTCCACGAGCTTGATTTGCTGTGCTACTTCTTAGGTGAGGTGGAGAGCGTCTATGGTGTGTGGCGTAACATCAACCACCCATACATCGAGGTTGATGATACCGCTCAAGCCTTAGTCACCTTTAAGTCTGGTGCTACCGCCACTGTCGTGGTCTCCAACAGCGTCAACCCTGCTCAAGATGTCTTTGTGCATATCGTTGGTACTAACGGTCACACCTTAGGCATTAAGACTCACGGTGGTGTGGAAAAAGAAGCTGGCATTAAGCCTTCGACCTTCAAGCCATATAACGATGTCTTCACGCTTGAGGATGAGGCTACCTTAGCTCAGTACCGTGCTAACGACTACGCCGACGTCAGCGATGAGAGCTGGGCTTATCACTTCTTTGCTCTGCAAGTAAAAGAGCTGATGCACGCTATTGAGAGCAAGAAGAATGGCCTTAAGGTGCACCTGCGTAACGACATCTGCTCGGCTCAAGGCTGCATGATGATCTTCCAAGGCATTTACTTAAGCCAGAAGTTAGGTCGTCCTGTCACTGCTAAGGAAATCATCGACTACTCGATGAGCCTGTTAGTTTCTAGCAGCAAGCCAAAGAAAGCCGAATCTGACGCTGAGACTGCTGAGACTGTCGAAGCTGCTGCCGACACAAAGGCTGCCAAGGCTGCCAAGGCAGCTGAGTAACCTCAGCAGCCTTGGCTAGCAGCTTAGGCTCAGTTTCAGGTCGCCATGGGCTCGCCCTGAGCACCGGCTCAAGGTGGCCTCAGCGCATGCCCCCTGCACTGCGGCCATACAGAATTCTGCGTAGTGTTTATTGGTGCACTTAAATAGTGCGCAAACGCTTGCGCTTTAACGGTAAACACTCTCAGTTTTGTCATAAAGAGGCCATTTATCGTGATGCCAAGAGCGTCAGGGATATGGCCTTTTTTGGTGGAGTGGTGTTTGCTTAGGCCTGATTGCATCTGGCTTTTAGCTTTTGTTGAGTTCTTTTGGGGCGCTTTCGCAAAAGCGATGTTACTTTGTGGTGCAATGGCGGCTTTAGGTTTGAGAAAAGCGCCTAATGCTAGTAAGCTGCAAACATCAGCTTCACTGAGGACGGTCTTGATAGATCTTAGATCACGTAATATCCTCAGGTGGAATAACAGAATACTTTAGGCCAAGTGTTTGACCTCGTCGATCTTAGATTTGCATTCAAGTTCGATTTCAGGTGCAACCTTAGCTTTTTCAATCAAATTGACGCCACTTTTGATGGCACTGCACAGGAATCACGCAATATGTTCTCTTTAGCCCTACTTCTTCTTCGACTTACGAATTGAGGTTGCTAGGGCATCGTGTAACTGTTGCGTCTGACGCAGTATTGCTACTCAAAAGTAATAGGGGCCCTAGCTAAAAACTAGCGGCCCTTTTTTATTGCCTTCGGGGGCAGGCAAAGCACAAAAGCAAGCCGCCAGAGATCAGTAAGACTAAAGACTTAAAACAGACTCTGGCATTAGCCCTCAAGATTGTTTTCTTTCACTACAGGCAAGAGGCAGTAGTTGCAGTACTTGTAGGAGAGTTAGGTGCTAATAACTTAGCTCCTAGCAGCCATGGCACTAACCAAGCGCTTTGAGCTGTAGCCTTGCAGGCACCAAGAGCCGAGCGACTTTTTCTATAAAAGCCGTATCCTCTGTGAGGCTAAAACTCCCCTCCACACTGCATGCGCAATTGATTTTGCGCCGCCCTTGGTGTTGATCGCTTAATGTTGTGGGTTCTGCGTATCGGGCGCGAGCTCTGCTCTTTGGGCGACAAGGACGGCTTTAGAGGAATTGGAAAGATGAGTGACATCGACAAGAACCGCGTAATTATCTTTGATACCACTTTGCGCGATGGTGAGCAGGCACTGCAACAGTCTTTAAATGAAAAGCAAAAGCTGCAAATTGCGCTGATGTTGGAGCAGTTGGGCGTCGATGTGATCGAAGCTGGCTTCCCAATTTCCTCACCTGGTGATTTCAACGCTGTGCGTTTGATTGGTGAGAATTTAACCCGCACCATTCCTTGCGGTCTGTCCCGTTGCGTCGATAAAGATATCGATGCGGTCTACGAGGCTTTAAAGAACTGCGCTCGTTTCCGTATCCACACCTTTATCGCTACCTCAGACATCCACGTGCAAGACAAGCTCCGCAAGAGCTTCGATGACATCGTGGCTATGGCTGTCAACTCGGTCAAGCGTGCCCGCAACTACACCGATGATGTGGAGTTCTCGTGTGAGGACGCAGGTCGTACCCCAATTGATCACCTCTGCCGCATGGTTGAGGCTGCGATCAATGCCGGTGCTACTACCGTCAACATCCCAGATACCGTTGGCTACACCATTCCATCTGAGTTCGGTGGCATCATCAACACTCTGATGAATCGCGTACCAAACATCGACAAGGCTGTGATCTCGGTGCACTGCCACAATGACTTGGGTATGGCTACCGGCAACAGCTTAGTGGCTTTGCAAAACGGTGCCCGCCAAGTTGAGGTCTGCGTCAACGGCTTAGGTGAGCGTGCTGGTAACACCTCCTTAGAGGAAGTTGCCATGGCTCTGCACGTGCGCAAAGAGTACTTCGGTGGCCTCTACACCAACATCGTTCCTACTAACATTGCTCGTGCCTCGCAAATGGTTGCTGGTATCTGCAATGAGAAGGTACCACCTCACAAGGCTATCGTTGGTTCTAACGCCTTTGCTCACAGCTCTGGTATTCACCAAGACGGTGTGCTCAAGAACCGCAGCACTTACGAGATCATCACTCCTGAGAGTGTGGGCTTTAAGGACAACAACTTGCACATGACTGCCCGCTCTGGCCGTCACATGATCAAGTCGCGCCTCAATGCCTTAGGTTACAGTGATGATACCTTCAACTTAGATGAGGTCTACAAGCGCTTCTTAGAGTTGGCCGACAAGAAGGGCCAAGTCTTCGACTACGACTTGGAAGCCTTACTCTTCTTCACCCACGATATGGAAGAGAAGACTCAGTTTGAGCTTGATAATTTGAACGTTATCTGCGGCGGCAAGGGTGTGATTCCAACCGCTTCGGTGCGTATGAAGATTGGCGATCAGGTTTACACTGAGTCTGGTACTGGTGACGGCCCTGTGGATGCCGTGTTCAACTGCATCACCCGCCTCACCAAGATCGACTGCAAGTTGGTCGACTACAACATCAGTGCTACTACTGAGGGTATGAACGCCCAAGGTCAGGTAGACGTGGATGTGATGTACCACAACCGCAAGTACCACGGTAAGGGCTTATCCACTGACGTGATTGAGTCCTCGGCCTTAGCCTTAATTCACGCTTGCAACAGCATCTACCGCACCCAAATTGTGGAAGATAAGAAGGCTGAAGAGCAGGCAAACCACCAGGTACATATGTCGGTCTAACATGGCAGCTGAGCTCAATCAGCTATAAGCAAGCTCAAGCGCCATAAGCACCACCTTTCAGATGCCACGCGCAATTGCACAAACGCGCAAATGCGCGGGCGTGTTAAGCAAGGAGGTGGTGCGGTACAACAGCTAACAGTTTTTTTGGATTTTTTCGAGCATTAAGGAGTTTGGCGGAAATGGAATACAAGGTAGCAGTTCTGCCAGGTGATGGTATTGGCCCAGAGGTAATGCAGGAGGCCATTAAGGTCTTAGATTGTGTGAGCGCCCAATGCGGCTTTAAGCTCAACTATACCTTCAAGAATATTGGTGGTGCAGCTATCGATGCTCAAGGTAAGGCCCTTCCAGAGGACACCTTAAAGACCTGCGAAGAGTCTGCTGCCATCTTGTTTGGCTCTGTTGGTGGCCCAAAGTGGGATAACTTGCCAACCGCCGAGCGTCCAGAGCGTGCTGCTTTGTTACCTCTGCGTAAGCATTTCAAGCTCTTCTGCAACTTCCGTCCTGCTCGTATCTACCAAGGCTTAGAGCACTTAAGCCCACTGCGTGCCGATATCTCGGGTCGTGGTTTCGATATCTTATGCGTGCGTGAGCTCACCGGTGGTATCTACTTTGGTCAGCCAAAGGGTATTGAGGGTGAAGGCCCAGAAGAGAAGGGTTACGACACCGAGATCTACCACCGCTACGAGATTGAGCGTATCGCTCGTGTCGCTTTTGAGAGCGCCATGTTACGCCGTAAGAAGGTCACTTCTGTCGACAAGTCCAATGTGCTCTCAAGCTCGGTGCTGTGGCGCAAGGTGGTAACTGAGGTCGCTAAAGACTTCCCTGAAGTTGAGCTCAACCACATCTACATCGACAACGCCACCATGCAGTTAGTTAAGGATCCAAGCCAGTTTGACGTGCTGCTGTGCAACAACATGTTCGGCGACATCTTATCTGATGAGGTCGCTATGATCTCTGGCTCCATGGGCTTGTTATCTTCGGCCAGCTTAAATGAGAGCAGCTTTGGCTTATACGAGCCAGCTGGTGGCTCCGCTCCTGATATCGCTGGCAAGGGTATTGCCAACCCAATTGCCCAGATCTTAAGTGCTGCCTTAATGCTGCGTTACTCCTTAAAGCAAGAGCAAGCTGCCTTAAAGATCGAAAAGGCCATCTCTTCTGTATTAGCTGCTGGCAAGTTCACTTGCGATTTAGTCGAAAAGGGCGCTCCATCCTTAAGCACCGCTCAAATGGGCGATGCCATTGTCGCCGCTTTGCAAGAGCAGCAGTAGCAGTCAGCAGCTGTTAGCAGCAGCAGTCAACTGCTGTCAGCAGTAGCTAACGTAGCTGCACAGAGCCGCATCACAGCATAAAACGCAGTTGCGGCAAAGGCTGTAGAGAAAGAACACATTGCCTCCCTGCGCCTCAAAGGAAAAGAGGTGAGTGCGCAGGGAGCTGCACCAAGAGTTTTTGAGTTTATGGGTAAGACACTGTATCAAAAGGTTTTTGACAGCCACATCGTCTACCAAGCAGAAGGTGAGCTGCCAACACTGTATATCGACCGCCATTTAGTGCACGAGGTGACTTCGCCTCAGGCTTTTAGCGGTTTGGAGATCGCTCACCGTAAGATGCGTCGTCCTGATCTGACTTTAGCTACCATGGATCACGACATCTCGACGCAAGAGAGCACCATTGAGGCTTGCAGCCCAATGGCTCAAGAGCAGATCAAGACTTTAATTGCTAATACCGAGAAGTTTGGCGTCAAGCTCTTTGGTTTAGGTGACCCTAATCAGGGTATTGTCCACATTGTGGGCCCTCAGGTTGGCTTTACTCTGCCTGGTACTACCTTAGTGTGCGGTGATAGCCACACTGCTACTCACGGTGCTTTTGGTGCTTTAGCTTTTGGTATTGGCACTTCTGAAGTAGAGCACGTCATGGCTACTCAGACCTTAAAGCAAGGTCCACTCAAGACCATGAAGATCTACTGCCACGGCCGTCTGCGTCCAGGTGTCTACGCTAAAGACTTGATCTTATACATCATCGGTAAGCTCACCACTGCTGGTGGCACTAACTACGCTGTAGAGTTCTGCGGTCCTACTATCGAAAATCTGTCGATGGAAGGCCGTATGACCTTATCTAACATGGCTATTGAGTTTGGTGCTCCTGTGGGCATGATCGCTCCAGATGATGTGACCTTTGAGTACATCAAGGGCCGTCCAATGGCTCCACAAGGCGAAGACTTTGAAAAGGCTGTCGCCTACTGGCGTACTTTAAAGAGCGATGATGATGCAGTGTTTGATAAGGTTGTGGATATCGACGCTGCTCACATTGAGCCTCAGATTACTTTTGGTACCAACCCAGGTCAGGTGATCGGTGTCTCCAAGTCCATCCCAACTGCCGCTAGCATCCAAGACCCTGTGGTGCAGAAGTCCTTAAAGGACGCTTTAGACTACATTGGTCTCAAGGAAGGTCAGAAGTTAGCAGGTGCCCGCATTGATGTGGCTTTCATTGGTTCTTGCACCAACGGTCGTATTGAAGACTTCCGTGCTGCCGCTGCTATCTTAAAGGGCCGCAAGATCGCCTCGTGGGTACGTGCTTTAGCCGTCCCAGGTTCGGTGTGGGTCAAGGAGCAAGCTGAGCGTGAAGGCTTAGACAAGATCTTCAAGGATGCTGGTTTTGAGTGGCGTCTGCCAGGTTGCTCGATGTGCCTTGCTATGAACGATGATAAGGCCGGCCCTGGTCAACGTGTGGCCTCGACCTCCAACCGTAACTTCGTTGGTCGTCAAGGCAAGGGTGCTCGTACTCACTTAATGAGCCCAGCCTCTGTCGCAGCTTGCGCCATTAAGGGTTGCCTGTGCGACGTGCGCGACTTCATCGACACTGACGACAAGTAGTAATAACAGCCACAGCCGGCCATGCTTTCAATATCTTGAGACAGCTGCCGGCTTGCGGATCACTTTAAAACGACTGAACCACCATGGAAAAGTTTACCGTGCATACCGGTGTGGCTGTACCGCTTAACTCAGCCAATATTGATACCGACCAGATCATCCCAAAGCAGTTCCTGCTCGCAACCACCCGTAAGGGTTTTGGCAAGCATGCTTTCCATGACTGGCGTTACTTAGACGATCAAGAGACCGTCTTAAACCCAGACTTCAACCTCAACAAGCCAGCCTACCAGGGCGCTTCAATCTTGGTGGCTCAAGATAACTTCGGTAATGGTTCCTCGCGTGAGCACGCTCCATGGGCCTTAACCGATTTTGGTTTCAGAGCTGTGATTGCTCCAAGCTTTGCAAACATCTTCAACCACAACGCCTTAGGTAATGGTTTGTTGACCGTGCGTCTGACCGCCGATGAGGTCAACGAGATCATCACTTATCTTGAGCAGAACGCCGGCGAGAAGGTCACAATCTCCCTTGAGGACATGACTGTGGTTTGCAACGGCAAGACCTACAAGTTTGACCTCGATCCTTTCTATCGTCACTGCCTCTTAAACGGCTTAGATAGCATCGATCTGACATTAGAGCACAACGATGCTATCTCGAAGTTTGAGTCGCAAGCTCAAACCTACATGGTGAAGCACTAAGATCTAGCGAGCAAAATACTGCGGCAGTCTTAGCTTTAGCCAATGGCACGCACCGCATCTCTTATTTGGTTTTGGTGGCGTATTCGTCTATAGTGATCAAGTCTCACTTGCCAACTGACGCTGCAAGCCACACCACGAGAAGCGGCGCGTGCTTTTTTGTTTGTGGGGTGGGCAGCAGTAAGGAAGCGGCAAGCTAAAACGCAATTAAGCAAGGAAGAAGATAATGAGTGATGTTGAGCAAGAGCCAAAGCAGGTGGCAGAAGGTAGCGCCCCTAGGAGCGAGTTTGTGGTCGAGCGCTACAACTTTGCCAAGGTGGACTTAAAGCGTTTCTGGTTCTTTAGAGGAATCGTTGAGGTTGGTGATCTTGCACCAATCTTTCAGCAAATCCGCGGCTCTGAAACCAGCCCATTTGCCTCTGAGTTCTGGCAACACTGCAATTGCCACGATGGCCGCTATGTGAAAATGGACTGGCAACAACAAAACAGCTTCTGGGCAGAAGACGAGACCGTGCAGCAGGAGTTAGATCCTAACGAGCTCTTCTTTGTCCGTGGACTTCTTGCTATGGAGAAGTCTGAATATGACTTAGCGCACAAGGATCCTGAGGCTGCCGCTGCTGCAAGTTATGAGGCCGAGAGCAATAAAGACTAAGTTGTGCAGTGATTGCGTCTTTTTGGTGCAATGTTGCCGGTTGCGAAAATAATGCAGTTATTAGGGGCTAGACAATCTTTGGTGGTAATGGCTGACAAGGGCTTGCATCAAGGCTTGTAGCGAGATACTGGCTCTTCACTCAACTCTTGCAGAAAGCGATAGCGCTGGCAGTTTTGCCTAAGTTTTGCCCACAGAGGTGTGTGCCCGTCTTGTTTGGGCTGTTGTGTGGGTGCTATAGTGGCTCCACTGTCGGGAATGTTTCTGCATAGTGCACTCAATGCCGAGGTGCAATCGCATCTTATCTTAGTATTGAGTTCACGCTATGGCTCAGAAAATGTTGAGTGAAAGCAGAAACGCAACAAGTTTTGTCTCATAGGGAGGAGCGCGGTTCCGCGCAGATTTTTTATGAAGTTTAATGTTTTAGCCCTGTCTGTTGCCGCTGCCTTATTTGGCGCTAGTGTTGTGGGTGCTGCTCAAGCTGGTACCATCAAGGTCGGTGCTACCCCAGTGCCACACGCTGAGATCTTAGAGCACGTCAAGCCTGCTTTAGCCCAAAAGGGTGTGGAGCTTGAGGTGGTTGAGTTTAACGACTACGTGCAGCCAAACCTCGCTGTGGATGATGGTGAGCTTGATGCTAACTTCTTCCAGCACCGTCCATACTTAGACGTCTTCGTCAAAGACCATGGTGTCAACTTAGTTAATGTCTGCGGTGTGCACATCGAGCCAATGGGTATCTACTCCTCCAAGGTTAAGTCCTTAGAAGAGCTCAAGGATGGCGACAGCGTCGGTATCCCTAATGATCCAACCAATGGCGGTCGTGCCCTGTTGCTCTTAGCTAAAGCAGGTCTCATCAAGGTGCCTGATATCAACGACGTTACTGTCACTGTGCTTGATATCACCGAGAACCCAAAGAACCTCCAGTTCCGTGAGTTAGAGGCTGCTCAGTTGCCACGTGCTTTACCTGACGTTACTGTGGCTGTGATCAACACCAACTACGCAATGCCAGCTGGCTTAAACCCTCTTGAGGACGCCTTATACATCGAAGATAAGGACTCCCCATACGTCAACATCTTAGTGTCCACTCCAGAGAAGGCTGAGAATGCCGACATTAAGGCCTTAGTTGAGGTCTTAGGCTCTGAGGATACTGCTAAGTTCATCCGCGACACCTACAAGGGCGCTATTGTCCCAGTCGGCGGTGCTAAGTAATCACTTTTAGCTAAGGCTAAACAACCTCCCAGCGCTATTTAAGCTGTGGTGCGGCTATCACCTCAGCTCTCCCCTCAGAAATAGCGTGCTTGGCTATCACAAAAATGCAGGCGCAAGCCTGCATTTTGCTCTCTGAGCTTTGTGAGCTTCTTTCCTTACAATTGCTCCCTCATTAGAGCCAAGACAAAAGTTTTGTGTTGAAGATCCTTTGCCTGCATTGCAGCGCGTTGCTAGACTATGCCTGAGCGTTATCAGAGCGATCAGCGCCAGGTCAGGTAGGAGTCTTTTCGTGAGCGCATCTAAAGCAGCATCTTCTTCACAGACAGCAAAGTCTGCTCAGTCCCCAACAGCTGGTACATCCTCGCAATCACAGAGCTTGCTGCAACAGCAGCTCTTAGGAAGCACCTCTGCTCGCGATAATATGGCAGAGATTAGCCGACTTATGGGTATGGTTAGTGGGGAGCAGCAAGGTGAGGCAGCTATCAGTAATAGTGCTGATAGTGCTGATAGCACAGAGTTTGCTTCGGTTACTGAGCCCGCTGAGCCCGCTGAGTCTTCAGGGCCATCTGTACCAGTATCCCCAAAGAAGCCTGCCGCTAAAAGTAAAGTTTCTCAGGAAACGCAGAAACCTCAGGAATCGCAGGAGCCTCAGGGATCTAAGGAACCTAAGTCTCCTAAAGATACTAAAGCGGCAAAAGCTGATGCGACCAAGAAAGATCAAGATAAAGAGCACTTTGATGCTAAGGCTTTCCTTAAAACCGTGCCTAATCGCCCTGGTTGCTACCGTATGTACGGCGCCCGTGGCGAGGTGATCTACGTCGGTAAGGCTAAGGATCTCAAAAAGCGCTTAAGCTCGTACTTCGTGCAGCGTGAGCAGCCGATTAAGACCCGCGCGCTCGTGGCTAACATCTGCCATATTGAGTTCACTGTGACCTTCTCTGAGAGCGAGGCTCTGATCTTAGAAAACGAGCTCATTAAGAAGTATCAGCCGCACTACAACATCCTGCTGCGTGACGATAAGTCCTACCCTTATCTGTTACTGACCTCAAAGCATCCTTTCCCAGGTCTGTATTACCACCGCGGTGCTAAGCGCAAACAGGGGGAGTACTTCGGGCCTTTCCCTGATGCCACAGCCGTAAAGGACAGCCTTAAACTCTTGCAGCGTTTATTCCCTGTGCGCCAGTGTGAGGACACGGTCTTTGCGCATCGTTCACGTCCATGTCTGATGGCGCAGATGGGCAGGTGCTTAGCTCCTTGTGTACCTTTAACGCCAGAAAAGGCTGCGCACTATCAAGAGCAGGTTGACCTCATTCGTTTGTTCTTGCAGGGCCATAACCAAGAGCTCTTGCAGCAAATGGTGCATAAGATGGAAGAGCATGCTGAACGTATGGAGTTTGAGGAAGCGGCTTTGCTGCGCGATCAGCTCACAGCTTTACGTAAAGTGCAAGAGAGCAACAGTATCGTCTCTGATCTCGACTACCCTGTCGACGTCATTGGCTTTGCCATTAAAGACGGTATGAGCTGCATCCACGTGCTCTTTATCCGCAATGGTCGCATCTTTGGTACACGCTCGTTTTTTCCTAAGCTCACAGCTTCATTGAGCTCAGCCCTAAAGCAAAAGCCTGTGCCTGTAGATGCCTTAGAGCAAGATCAGGACATTGAGATTGCAGCTCCGCAGCAAGCGCTGATTGGCGAGATCATGCTCTCCTTCTTAAGCCAGTTCTACTTAAACGATAGCCACAGTGCTTTAATCCCAGACGAAGTTGTCTTAGACCTCGACTTTATGAGTACGCGCCTTGATAGCCTTACTCCGGCTGCAACCGTTGCTGCAGCTGAGACCGCTGCAACCGTTGCTACCACTACGAACACAGCGACCACGATTTCAGCTCCAAGCTTGCTTGGAAGTAAGGAGGACAAGCTAGAGGTAGCATCTCAGTTAGTGGCCGAGATTAAAGCTCATGCTGCTAAGACAGATAGCTCTGCTGTAGAAGGAGTACTTGTCGGTGATGGTGATGAGGACTTAACTGCTGTACTTCCTACTGCTATCGATGGTACAGGGGCGGGCGCTGTTACAGAGACAGAAGCTGCCACTGCAACTACCACTACCTCGGCTACTACCGCGACCGCTGACGAGGATGCTGCTGAGTCTGATGGGACCGCGGCATCTGAGGTATCTGAGGTATCTGAGGTAGTGACTGTTCAAGAAGCACGTAAGACGGTACAAGCTGATTTAGTTGTGCTCAAGGAGGCTCTAGCCGCTCACTTCTCTAAAAACGTGCGCTTTGTACGCGGTGTACGAGGCAGCAAGCGTCGCTTCCTGACACTTGCTATGACTAATGCGCAGGTGGCTTTGCAAGCTCGTCTGAACTCAGCAATGACAGCGCAGCAGCGTATTGAGGATTTGGAGAATCTGCTCGGTATCTCTGGGGTGGAACGCATGGAGTGCTACGACATCTCGCACACTATGGGTGAACTGACGGTCGGCTCTTGTGTGGTCTTTAATCGTGAGGGCCCTGATAGCATGCGCTATCGCCGCTACAACATTGAGGGTATCACCCCTGGTGATGACTTTGCGGCTATGCATCAGGTACTAACACGTCGCTTCAAAGACCCAGACAATAGTGAGTTGCCGCAGCTAATCTTTATCGACGGTGGTAAGGGTCAATTAAAGCAAGCAGAGGAGGTGCTAACCGCTGCCTTTGCTGAGGCAGTAAGTCCTATGCCGACTATTGTGGCGGTAGCTAAGGGTGAGGGGCGTAAAGAGGGCTTAGAGACGCTGATTCGTGCTTTTAGCCACGAGAAGATCAATCTCGATCTGCACAGCCCTGCCTTGCAGTTAGTGCTGCACATCCGTGATGAGGCCCACCGCTTTGCCATTACAGGACACCGTAATCGTCGTGCTAAAGCACGTCGCAGTTCGACCTTGGAGAACATTGCCGGCGTTGGCCCAAAGCGCCGTCAGGCCTTATTGCAACATTTAGGTGGCATGCAAGAGGTGATGCGCGCAGGCATCGAAGAGCTGCAAAAGGTACCAGGTATTAGCGCTGAAATGGCTTCCAAGATCTACGATGCCCTGCATGGCGAAGCGTAGGCTGTAAGCCATTCTAAACGCAAAACACCCGCCATATAGACTTTTTTTGAAGTCAGTGGCGGGTGCTTGCTCGGCTCTATTTTCAGGTGTGGTGCTTAGCATAGGACATAGCACACGTGCCTGAAATTGGTCTATGCCCGATTAGAATTAGTGGGACATGATGTACTTGACGAACTGGAGCTTAGTAGCGTCGTCAGCGTTGTTGTAGAGCTCAACTAACTGATTGTAGGTAGCAGCAGATACTGGCGAGGATAAGGACTGCACAGTCTGTGGCTGGCCTTGGGCGGCAGCAGTAGCGTTAGCTTGGTTTTGGGCAGCAGCGGCGGTGACGGTGGTGGACATCACAGCACCAGCGGCAGTAGCTGGGGCAGCTGGCTGCGAGCTGAAGATGTTGCCAGCAGAGCGAGCTTGCACTGTCTGCACGCCATTTATGGTGGTCGACACACGAGCAGAGTTGTCAGCTAATTCCTTCATAACTGGGGCTGGAGCATAGAGACGGCCCACAGAGGCGAGGTCAGCACGATAGTCACGTAAGATGGCAAAGCCCGAGTCAGAGGTTAATAAGTAGTAGTTAGCTTGCTCAGCGCTTAATGGAGCCTTAGTGTCGGCGTCAACAAGGTTGATCTTTTGGGCGCGGGAGTAGCGATCAGCATCGTCTAAGCTGCGTGGAATTGGGTAGGTGAAAGTCCAATTAGCATCAGCAGGCATATTGGCGATTTCAAGAACGATTGGGTTTGCAGCTTGGATCAAACGGTTCTCAGCAGCATTGCCGAAAGTGCCCTCGAATAAGAGCACGATCTGGTGACGGCCTTCGCTTAAGGTTAAGGTACGGTTGAAGCGGTTGTAGCCGAAGTCAGAATCTTGGCCGTCCACTAACTCAACCGAGTAGTTCATTGGGATGGCTAAGGTTGCTGCATATGCTTGAGAAGAGAGAGCTAAAGCGCCAGCTAAGGCACCGACTTTGAGAAAAGCGCCGAGTTTGGACATAGTATCTTCCGTTAAAAAACCAGCTCCCTCAGAGCGTATGCTTTGCAAGCGTAGTTACTCTTGCGTGGCTGTGCAGCTTTGCTTGTAGTCTGAGCTTTTAGCCCAAGCCCACGCGCCCTCTGGGGTGGATGGTGACGTTAAGAAAAGAAAAAACCAGTATCTTTGATTATACCTGAGGTATACCTGAGGGTATTGCGCTCGTTAGACGCTCACATCAGCTAAAAGTTCATTTCAGCACCGATGACGTATTTGTCCTCACCTAAGTTGAGGGCACGAGCGGTGTTGTAGCCGTAGAACTCATAGGCCTTACTATCAAGATCAAACTGGGCTTCAGCAAAGATCTTGAAAGCATGGTTGATATTGTACGCGATACCAACATTGAGCTCGTGAATGACCTGCTCGTCATCATAACTCTTGTTGCCATAGCCCAAGCTTAGGCTGACACCGTTGTTAAAGGTGTAGTTGATGGCGGTATCTAAGGTGTAGATATGGTGGCTTAGGTAATCATAGTCAGTAGCACCCACCACTAAAGCAGCGTATAGACCCTGACCTAACACACCATATGACAAAGCAGCACCAAACTCAGTCTTGTCACCGACATGCTCACGACGAGACTTCTCTAAAGCTTCCTCATAAGTGCGGTTATCCCAAGCAAGCATTGGTGCAAAAAACTCCTCACTTGCTGTACGACAAGTAGGGTCATAGCTGAAGTCGGTGTAGTCGATACCGTAAGCAAAGGTGATGTTGTCGCCAAACTTGGTTGAAACAGCAGCACCCCAACCACGCTTTGCTTTCAGTGGGGTCAGTCCCAGTTCATCGGTAGCAAACATGTAAGAGAGCTTTAAGTCCCAGCTCATACCGCGCAATGAGTACATGATCTGACCAGGACGCTGATCGCCTAAGAGGTAGTAGTCGCTAGCGTTACCGGAAATGACGTTGAAGATATCAGTAGCACCAGCCACGGTGTAGTAGGCACCATCACCACGACCTAAGATCAAGGTACCGTATTGATAGGCATCCACACCGACAAAGAGGTAGCGGGTGTGGTCTAAGATGTTGTTGCCGCTTTCTTGGTCGTTAGAGCTCTCCCACTCGGCCATCATAATGGCATCAACGCCGTTGACGATTTGCGAGCGGCCAGCTAAGCCTAATCTAGTGTAGGCATACACGGTGTTATCAGAGCTGGTGTCGGAGCGCGCAATTTCTTGGTAAGCGTAGTCGTTTACAAAGGCAGCTTGTACCTTACCAAAGACATCAAATTGCACTCCATCCTTATCGTAGAGCAGTGCCGCTTGAGTGGAGGCACTGATAGCACCTACGGCCATGGCAGCGGTAAAAGATGCAGCACGCTTGAGATTGGCATGGGCGTGTGGGCGCTCTCTTAAGACTCCTGAGTTGACAGCCGTGTTCATCTAATATCGGCGCGGATACCCCAGAGGTAACTCTGGGGAGGAAGCGCCGCCTCCTTCTGTTCTAAATTC
>CALXYZ010000049.1 GCA_944393075.1 uncultured Anaerobiospirillum sp.
AACGCGAGCCTCGTTAGAGGCCGATCAGCAGGAACCAAACCCATGCTATGCAGTAGGAACCTCCTCGGAATCCCCCCTGCGTAAGCTGGGGGAGGATGTCAATGAGTTTGTTAAGCTTACTAAACTTACTGAGAGATCGATGTTCAGGTCTGTAGGGTGTATCAAGGTTTTTTGTTGATGGCTGCTGTACTATGGTGGCATCGTCTTGACTAGTCGATTTTCGCCTATTTGTGCGTGGCAATAGATATTGCGGGCAAATTGCGTTATATTTGCCTAGTCAATCTCAAGGCGGCAGTTTTGGTTTTGTGCGTCTTGTGATCCAAGGTACAAGCAGCAGCGCGAAAGGTTAGAGCATTTTCTTTTTAGCGCTGGTATCGCTACGCATGTAAAGCACTAAGACAGATACGGTAAGAGGTGATTTATAGGTGAGCTTGCTTCACTAGAAGATCGGGCACGGTGGTTTTTGTGTCGTGTATTTTGTTGTGATCTAGCATCGCTCTTTGCCAAAGCCAAAGCAAAAGCTGTGGCCGTAGCCGTAGCCGTAGCTGAAGCTGCGTTACTCTCGTCTGTTAGTGGTTGTGGAAGTGACGTGAGTGATGCGCTTTTCTTTGATTACTTGTTTGTTTGCTTGCATCTTGCTGATTATTAGCTGTATGGAGCATGCCCTCTTATATAGCCATGCACAGCGAAGTAAAGGTTGAGGTTCTGCGAAGCACGGAACCTTTGCGGGGGCTTTAATGGCGTAGCGTCGGCTGTTTTGGCTTTTGGCTGTGAATTAATATGTGTGGTTGGGCGCTGTGAGGGACTAGCGCGAGGCTAGGCATTTTTGTTTGTTTGGTTGGCTGAGACCGCGCTTGTTAGCGGCTAACTAGCAAGTGTTGAAAACCGAGGTTCAATATGTCCGATAATCCTCAAAATAATCGTTACGGTGCGGGATCACCTGCCTCGAATGGTTCACTCGCTTCTCGTATCAGCTCTACGCTCTTCCATCGTAGAAGCACTGCAGATGCGAACCATGTAGCTCAAGGTTCTTTCTCTAACCGTACCACTGGCACCACGACGTCAGGTATGCCAGCGGCATCTACTTCGGCATTATCACAGCGTGTGCAAAACAATGGCAACGCTATTGCCTCGGTGTTACGTAAGACTAGCACTCCAAATCGTGCTCAGTTCACCCCAAGCTCATACCCTGGCATAACCAACTTAGCCATCGCTTCGCAACGTGCTGGCTATGATTCAGTGGCTGCCCGTAACCCAGATATTCAACCTACAACGCAAGATCGTCTGCAAGTACAGTCGCGTACTGTGAGCGATATGCAATACCGTCGTTTTGCCCAATACATTGAGGAGCAAAGCGGTATTGTGTTAGGTGATAACAAGCAATACTTAGTGAACAGCCGCTTATCGGCATTGCTGTTACGTTTTAAGGTCGCAACTATTGATGAGCTCATCAACCGCGCTATGCAGCCAAATATCTACAAGGATATTAGCGCCGCGGTGATTGACGCCATGACCACCAACGAGACTCTGTGGTTCCGCGACACTTACCCATACCTTGCTTTAAAGAACATCATTCTCCCTGAGCTCGCCAAGTCTGGTAAGACTCCAGTGCGTATTTGGTCGGCTGCCTGCTCCTCAGGCCAAGAGCCATACTCGATTGCTATGATCGTACAAGAGCAAGCCACTAACGTGGTGCGCATTGATCCAAGTCAATGTCAGATCATTGGCACCGATATCTCGCCTGAGATGCTGGATCGCTGCCGTTTTGCTCACTACGACAATCACGCTTTAGCTCGTGGTTTGAGTGCTGAGCGTAAGGCGAAGTTCTTTAAGCCAACCAAAGATCCTAACGTGATGCGCATTGACGATAAGATCAAGCAAATGGTGACTTTCAAGCAGATGAACCTGTTAGGTTCGTATAGCCTGTTAGGCCGCTTCGATGTGATTTTCTGCCGTAACGTGCTGATTTATTTCTCCAACGAAGTGAAGAGCCAGATCTTAAACAAGTTTGCTTTGTGCTTAAACCCAGGTGGCTACTTGATCTTAGGTTCGTCGGAGTCAATTCAGGGCTTATCGGATAAGTATGAGATGGTGCGCTGCAACCCTGGCTTGGCCTATCGCTTAAAGTCTGCTTACTAAGCTTCAACCTTACTCAAGGGGAAAAGCTTCCTTCAGGGGAAGGCGCTGGTAGTGAGACAGGTAGTAGATACAGGGACATTGCAGGGGGAGGCACAGCCTCTCTGACATAATCTCTAAAATCTCCGTTTCTTAATAAGGGCCGAGCCATGTGCAAGGCCTTTATTTTTGCCTGCGCGGCAAATATATCGGCTTGGTGGCCGTTTTTGTCCCCACGTCATGGCACAAGTTTTGATAGGATAGCGGGTTAGCGGATCTGTGCCTATTAAGGTCAAAGCTTTCGGCCTTTACATAAAGGCTTGGGCATTGAGCTTAGTGAACGGTTCAGGATCTGTGGGTGTAACTTGCGCCGAGGGTAACGAGGCGGTAGTGGAGGCTTTTGATGGCAATTACTTTTGATAAGTTGTTTGGCGTGCATCAGCACACCATGCGCATCAGAAATGATCGCGCTGAGGTGCTTGCTGGCAATCTTGCTAATGCCGACACTCCAGGCTTTAAAGCCCGCGACATTGATTTCAATCAAACGCTGGTGCAAGAGGCTCACTTAAGAACGGTCGAGGACAAGAACTACGCCCCTATGGCAAAGACCTCAGCCGGTCACATGGACATCAAAGACTTAGAGGCTTTGCGTGATCCAGAGATCCTGCTGAAGTACAGAAATCCATTCCAACCTGACACCGGCAATGGCAACACGGTCGAGGTCAGCACTGAGCGTATGAATTACCTCAGCAACACCATCGAGTATCAGGCCACGATGCAATTTTTAAATGGCCGTATCTCCAAGCTGAGAAACGCTCTGACTAGCGGTCAATAGTCCCTAGTTAGCGAGTCTTAGTTGGGGGCGGTTATGGGATCCATCATCGTGGTTTTTTGGCAATAGGTCGGTAGATCATGAGTGTTTTTAGAATTTTAGACATTGCTGGTACTGCTATGAACGCCCAATCGGTGCGTTTGAATGCTACCGCTTCCAACCTCGCAAATGCAGAATCTGTGAGCTCTTCGGTTGAAGATACCTACAAGGCTCGTCGCCCACTGTTCTCCGCAGCTTGGGAAGAGGCTTTAGCCCGTAACTATCAGCAAGGTGAGCCATGCGATCCTGTCACTGGCGAGCCATATGGTGTTGGTGTTGCTTTAAAGGGTATTGTGGAGTCTGATGCTCCAGCCATTCGCGAATACAATCCAAATCACCCACTAGCTGATGCTGATGGTTACATTTACCGTCCAAACATCAATCCTGTTGAGGAAATGGCCGACATGATGAGCGCCCAGCGCTCCTACCAAACTGCAGTGCAGGTGGCTGATAACGCCCGCAACATGCTGTTGCAAACCCTGCGCTTAGGCCAGAGCAATAGCTAGTCGCCCCTTTTGCTTTCCAAATGGCGATAACGCCATAAGATCGCAAGCCGGTTTTGCCAAGATGTGCAGAATGGCTTGCGATTTTCTTTTGCACGCGGCAGATATCGTGGATATCTGCGCTGCGGCTTTTCCAGAAAACAGACGGCCTACGTCGCTTGGAGCAACGCAGGCCGTTGTTGTCTTGGCATCCTAGGCGCCAAGCGCCATGCGCCAAGCGCTTAGGATGGGGCTTCCCCATACATCTGCTTGGTAGAGAGTAGGCCCAGTATAGGGGAGCGGGAGTCGGGGCTGACTGTTAGTCGCCGTACTCCTTTAAGAACAGCTCCTTACCAATGGTGAAGAAGTGGCCGCCAGCTACATAGTGTAAGGTGCGCAGGGAGTCGTCAGCCTGATCGAAGTGCCAGTGGTTGTTGCTGTACACACGGCTGTCGGTGACTACCTTGAGGCACTTGCCTAAGAAGATGTCGTAGGTGGAGCTGAAGTGTGGCTCAGGGATGACTTCGTACTCTAAGTAAGCGACGCAGCCCTTGATCACAGGCATAGAGAAGCCTGGGATTTCGATCAGTTCGATGTTGCAGTGATCGAGCTTGTCGGCATCATCGTTCTTGGAGATGGAGCCTAACTTCATGACCTGCTCGGCTAAAGCGGCGCTTGGGTAGCACAGCACAAACTTGCCAGATTTTTCGATCAGAGGACGGGTGTAGTGAGTCTTATCGATCACGGCATAGCCCTTATCGTAGTCGCAGACACCAGCCCAAGCAGCGGCCATGTAGTCTATATCACCGTTGAGGCTAGCACCGATTAAGGTGGTAGCACCGATGTTGAGTAAGCGGTAAGACTTAGCGATGTCCTGTTCTTGTAAGTAATCTAAAGCCATAGATTTGTTGGCTGCGTAACTACCCGCGGTACCAGCACCAGCACCAGAGCAACTTTGCAGCCGCCTCCTATTAATTTGTTTAACGAAAAGCCAACAAAAAAGACGATTTGTGCGCCATTCTGACCTCAAAACCAAAGCACAAATGCCAATACGCCACCTGTTCAGTTCATTGCAGCTCAGCTCAGACAAGCCTCTAGCCAAGCTTGAGCTTGAGTTCGCGTCCCTGCGTAGTGTGGACATACTACAGGAGCGAGCATCGTGAGCATGTTGTGTGTGGCTCTGAGGTCAAAACGGTTGCAGCAAACCGTCTTTCTTATTCATCCACCCATCATAATTGAGCGCTGCAAGCGTGGCAAGTGCTTGCCTCCCATAATGCTTGATATGCGTAGAAAAAGTAGATTGTGTGCTGTAAGCCGCATGTAATGGGGGTTTTGGCGGGTATTTGGTGTGGCTTAGATTATGCTTTTACACGAGTACCCTGTATGGGGTACTCATTTGTTGTTCTTTGAGCGGAGCCTTGATTTAAGGGCTTTGTGAGCTCTTAATCTGATTGCTATTGCTAGGTTCTTGCTCTTATTGGCAAGCTACCTTTTAGCGAGGATTTCATATGCCTAGCGCAGTAGGTACTAGTACTAATAATAACTTTGATTATTCAGGCATTGGCGTAAAGACCGAGCAGAATGCTATTCAAGAGGCAGCAAGCCAAGTTAAGGATCAAACTTTAACTCAAGAAGACTTCTTGTTGCTGCTGACTACGCAGCTGCAGGCTCAAGATCCTACCAACCCAGCAGACAACACCGAGCTGGTAAGCCAGATGTCGCAGTTGTCAATGGTGGAGAGCTTAAACTCGATCAACACCAACATGCATAATGTGATCGATACTGTGACCTCCTCCTCGGCCCTGAATGCTACTTCCCTCATCGGTGCCTATGTGTACACCGATGATAAGTATGGCTACTACGATGGTGCTTCCTCCATCGCTTGGGCTATCGATGCTGGCGAAGAGATGTACTACGATCTGCAACTGACCATCAAGGATGCAGTCACTGGTGAGATCGTGTACACCGATACAGCTGATGCGCTTACTGGTGAGACCAAGTTTGCATGGCCTGGTATTTACTCTCCAGAAGGCCCAGTGGACGATGGTGATACTGGTATCCAAGATCCAGATGACAGCGGCGAGCATGTTGAGCACTATGCTGATGCTGGCAATGTCGGTGATGGTAGTGATTCCGGCACTGGTGAAGGTGGTGCAGTTGGTGATGGCGACGGTACTGGTACCGGCGATGGTAGCGATACAGGTACTGGTGATGGCTCGGGTGATGGCGATAAGAACCCAGAGTACGAGTACTGCACCGCTGGCCGTTACATCTTAGAAGTGACCGGCACTAACTCTAAGGGGGAGAGTGTGCAATTACCAATCTCTGCCTTAGGCTTAGTGACCTCCGTGACCTTAGGTAACACGATGGAAGACACCTTACTCTCCGTCTACGGTCACGGTAATATCAGCTTCGATAAGGCCAACAAGGTCACGATCTAAGCTCAGCTCAGCTCAGCTCAGCTAAGCTTAAGCTTCACTGCAAAGCCACCACAGGCGCCGGCGCGCTATTTGGTGGTGGAGAATCAATACAGGGGTCAGCCGCGGCTGACCTTTGTTTTGATGGCTTGGTAAAAAGCGCGGTAGAACCGCTAAAATATGGCCGGAACATAGCCAGATAGTGGCTATCTGGAGCTGGTGAAAAGCTTGAGATTCCCTGTTTTTACAGGCGGGCGTGGCATGTAGCTTGCACTTTGTTCCACGATATTGTGCTGTTAAGGGAGGCTTTCTTTCATGGATAGCTTGTTATGGGTCGCGATGGCCGGCGCTAAGGAAAACTTCCATGCGCTGAGTGTGCGCTCGAATAATTTGGCTAACGCCAATACTACAGGCTTTAAGGCCGAGTTTGAAAACACCCGCGCCATGAGCGTGTTTGGTAATGCTTATCCTACCCGCGCCTTTGCTATGGATGAGATCCCTGGCTATAACTTCAATGGCGGCGCCATGCAGACCACCGGTCGCACCTTGGACATTGCTTTGCAAGGCGATGGCTTCTTGGCTGTGCGCGATCGCGATGGCAACGAGGCTTATACCCGTTTTGGTAACCTCGAAATTGGCTCTGATGGTGTGTTACGTACCTCTACTGGTTTAGAGGTGTTAGACGAGAACGGTAATCAGATCGTCCTGCCAACTCCTTTAGCACAAATCGATATCAACAACGATGGCTACATCACTGGTAGACCATTTGATGCTGATGCTAACGTTGTAGAGACCTATCAGCGCTTAAAGTTAGTGAATCCAGAGTTGCGCTCGATCGAAAAGGGCTACGATGGCCTCTTCAGATCACGTGATGGTACAGCTTTAGCTCAGGATGATACCGTGCAGGTACAAAGCGGTATGTTAGAGTCCTCGAACGTGAATCCTGTCGAAGAATTGACTAACTTAATCCGTATTCAGCGCTCCTACGATTCGCAGGTAAAGCTGATGCAGGCCGCAGGTGAAATGGACGATGCCCAAAATCGTCTGCTCTCCTACAACTAATTTAACGTTAGCGGCGTAGACTAACCAAGTCTACAAGACGCAGGCAAGATGTATCGGTATAACGATACGCTAGCGAAAGGCCTAGTGTCCAGTGCCTTGAGGCACCAGATTTTGAGCTCCATATGGTTCGTTGTTAGCGATATGGGGCTGAGCTTGAGGTGAGGCGAGACATGACAAGACAAGACGCGCCGCATCGCAGGCAAGGAAATGAGCTTTTGAGCTTAAAAGAGAGGCGACTTTTTTATGATTCCAGCTCTGTGGATTTGCAAGACGGGCTTAGATAGCCAGCAGACCAATATTTCGGTCACGTCGAATAACTTAGCCAACGCTTCTACCGTTGGTTACAAGAAGAGCCGTGCCATTTTCGAAGACCTGTTATACCAAAAGGTCAATCAACCTGGCGGCCGTTCTACTGCTGATGCCTTCTTGCCAGAAGGTTTAATGATTGGTGCCGGTTCCCGCGTTGTGGCTACCCAAAAGGACTTCAGCCAAGGCGACGTTGAGACCACCGATAACACCTTAGACCTCCTCATCAACGGCGATGGCTTCTTCGAGATTGAAATGCCTGATGGCACCACCGCTTACACCCGTAATGGTCAGTTCACCCGCAACGACCAAGGTGTGATCGTGACTGCTGAGGGCTACACCTTATTACCTGAAATCACCATCCCTGAAGATGCTACCGGTATCAGCATCTCCATCGACGGCCAAGTTTCGGTGCAGACCCAAGGTCAGACCCAAGCTCAAGACTTAGGTCAGATCACTGTGACCCACTTCATCAATCCAGCTGGTTTAGAGCCAATCGGCAACAACCTCTACTTAGAGACTGCTGCTTCTGGTACCCCAATTCAAGGTATCGCTGGTGAAAACGGTATCGGTACCATTCGCCAAGGTCAGCTTGAGACCTCGAATGTGAAGGTGACCGAGGAGTTAGTGAACCTGATTCAGGCTCAGCGTGTTTACGAGATGAACTCCAAGGTGCTCACCACCGTCGACACCATGATGGGCTCTCTGATCCAGTCGGTCTAGGCTAGTTGGGGCTAGGACTTCTACACTTAGCCGTAGCCTTACTACTTGAGTGCCCACAAGTAAACTCAAGTTAGTTGCCATATATCGCCTCATAAGACGCCCTCAGGTGCTTTTAGCTCTTGCGGGCGCTTGTCGCTTATAGGAAGCCTTAAAGGCAAGTCTATAGGCCTAAAGGTCTAAAGCCCTATAGGCATGACGAGGCAAGGCATGGTTAATCCCAGTGGTTAATCCCAGTGGTTAATCCCAGTGAACCGTAACCGTCTTCATCACCATTTCTTGTTTGCAGGTAAGCTATGATCAAGATGTCGAAACTTAAAGTGTGCTGTATAGCTGCGCTGATGCCAGTGATGCTGACTGGTTGCGCACTTGATTCCATGGGCCCGCAGCCTGATGATCCTGATTTTGCGCCAGCACTGCCTGAAGAGGACTACACCACGGCCTTACCTAGTGGCAGCTTGTATAACCCTTACTCCTCAAACAACGGTCTCTACACCGATACCCGTGCCCACAAGGTCGGCGATCTGATCTCGGTGCAATTAGACGAGCGTACTAGCGCCTCGAAAAACGCTGGTACTACCTTGGGTAAGGAAAACAATATCGGCATGGGTGCCTTAACCATCGGTGGTCGTCCTGTGACCGCAAATGGTTACGATACCTCGGTAGGTTTGAGCAACAGCTCTGACTTCTCCGGTAACTCCGATGCCAGCCAGTCCAATAGCCTGACCGGTAATATCTCAGTGTCGGTGGTGAAGGTGCTCGCTAACGGCAACCTCGTGGTACGTGGTGAGAAGTGGCTCATGCTCAACAACGGCAATGAGTACATCCGTGTGACCGGTATTGTGCGTTCTGAGGACGTAAGCTCTGACAACACCGTATCGTCGCAGCGTATCGCTAATGCCCGTATCCAATACGGTGGCACCGGTGATTTTGCTGATACCCAAGAGCGTGGTTGGATCAGCCGCTTCTTCAATAGTGCTTTCAATATCTTCTTCTAGTTGATGCCCCGATGCCGGCGCTAGCCTAGACCCATGTGGGTGAGGTTAGGTGAGTGGTAGGGTAGTGAGGAATGAGCAATGCGATTTGGCAAGCTTTTGCTTAGTTTTGGCTGCATGCTCGCAGTGGTGATGGGCATTTTAATGCCTGCAACCACCGCTCAGGCAGCACGCTTAAAAGATCTTGCTAGTGTGCAGGGTGTACGTAACAACCAGGTCGTAGGTTATGGCTTGGTGGTCGGCCTTGCTGGTACTGGTGAGACTAACAACCGCTTTACTGAGCAGACTTTCCGCTCCATGCTCACTAACTTCGGTATCAAAGTCCCTGACAACATGACTTTGAATATCGATGACGTTGCTCCTGTGGTGGTGCACGCTGAACTGCCTCCTTTCGTCAAGCCAGGTCAGACCATAGATGTCACGGTGTCGGCCATTGGTGAGGCCGATTCTCTGCGTGGTGGTTCGCTGTTGCAAACCATGCTGCGCGGAGTCGATGGTAACGTCTACGCTATCGCCCAAGGTTCTTTAGTTGTTGGTGGTTTAGGTGTGGAAGGCGCTGATGGTTCGCGTGTCACCGTGAACACCCCAACTGTGGGGCGTATTGCAAACGGTGCTATCGTCGAGCGTGAGATTCCAACTGACTTTAACCTTACTGACAGCATTACCTTTAACTTAGATAAGGCTGATTTCACTACCGCCAAGAACGTCGCTGATACCATCAACGAGGTTTATGGCTTAGGCTCAGCTTCGGCTCAAGATGCCGTCTCTATTCGTGTGAGCGCCCCACGTGATCCAAGCAAGCGTGTGGAGTTCGTGGCTGCTTTAGAGAACCTTGAGATTACCGAGGGCCAAGGTGAAGCTCGTATTGTGGTGAATTCCCGTACCGGCACCATCGTGATTGGCTCTAATGTGCGCCTCAAGCCAGTTGCTGTGACCCACGGTGGTCTTACGGTTACGGTGAACGAAGACCCACAAGTCTCGCAACCAAACCCATTTACCCGAGGTCAGACTGCTGTAGTGCCTAACTCCAACATCACAGTCGAAGAGAAGCAAAATCGTATGTTTAAGTTAGATACCGGCGCTACTTTAGATGACCTCGTGCGTGCTATCAACGAAGTTGGTTTAGCCCCTGGTGACTTGATGTCAGTGTTAGAGGCCTTAGACCAAGCTGGTGCGATTGAAGGCCGTTTAGTAGTGATTTAACAGTTGCCGCGAAATTCCCCATGCGTGAGCGTGGGGATGAAAGCGGCTGTTGTCGCACATTTTGATCATGTATAATACCCTCTAAGAACTCAGGAACGAGCTTTTTGCTCCTACCTGATGGGGGCATTGTGGACATGCCCGTAAGTACCCAGTAATGGGTGCTTACTAAAAGTGAGGCACCGACCTCACGAAACCTCGCACGTAAGTGCGTAGGTAGTTCATCATCCAAAATAAGTCATTGCAGCAATCGCCTTTGTTGCGAGGCAATCAATAACTAAAAAGCCCTCAGAGTTTAGCTCTAAGGGCTTTTTTGTTGCTGCCATGCTTTGCAGCAGTGCCGCAGTCGCAGTGGCATAGGGCTCAGCTGTGAGCTGCTGCGGCCGTGTACGGCAAAGTAAGCTTATTGAGCAGCGGCGGTAGTCTCGGTAGAGGCTTCTGCGGCAGCTTCAGGAGCTGCATCGCCGCCAGCGGTCTGGCCGAACCACTTGACGTGGATTTGGTCTAACTCGCCAGACTTCTCTAAGGTCTCAAGGCCCGAGTTGAGCTTCTCTAAGAGCTCGGTGTTGCCCTTGCGTACTGCAATACCAAAGGAGTCGACGTTGTCCTTGAACTTAGGATCAACGAAGTCAACGATGGTAGTGAGCTTGGACTTCTGTAAGTAGTAGAGGTTGACTGGGCGGTCGTTGATTACAGCCTCGCAGCCACCGTTAGAGAGCTCTAAGATTGCGTCTGGCTCGTTGTTGAGAGCCTTAACGTTACCTGGGCTGATGGTGTCAGCAAAAGCGTGGCCCGTGGTACCGATCTGCACGCAGATGACCTTACCCTTGAGGTCGTCGGCGCTCTTGTAGGTCTCAGCCTTGTCCTTAGGAATCAGGATCGAGAGGTTGGAGTCGTAGTAGCCGTTGGTGAAGTCAACACGCTTTTTACGAGCATCGGTGATGGTCATGCCCGAGATGATGACGTCGATATTGCCGGTCAACAGAGAAGGAATCAGACCATCAAAAGGAATCGACTCAATCTGCACTTCATCGCCATTGGCCTTAGCAATAGCCTTGATGATATCGAGGTCAAAACCAATGATGTTGCCTTCGGTATCAGAGAATTCAAATGGGGCAAAGGTAGGGTGAGTACCGACCTTTAAGGTGTCGGCAGAAGCAGCAGAGCTCAAGCCCACGCTCATAGTCAGGCCTAAAACACAGGCAAGTAAAGTCTTTTTCATAAAAGCCTCGCAAAATTGTGCTGAGCTCAAACTAAAGCAAGGCTCGGCTGCGTGCTTTATGGTGTGTTAGCACCTTTGCTCTCCAGAGCTAGGGCTCTAGGGCTTGCAGCAAGCTTCTTGGCTTTACTCCTTATGCAGTTTGAGCTTCAAACTAAGTTAATGGTTGATCTTAGCATTTTTGCAAAAAGTGCTCAGTTGAAGTTCACGCAAAGCGCAATAATAGTGCAATAAAGGCAAACAAGCTGTAAAAAACGCTTTATTTTGGTGCGATAACTTGAGAAGAAAAGCTGGCTAGAAAGGGAGTTTGTAGGTCGGGATGCCGAGGCTAAGCAGGGCAGGGTGTTGTTGTGTGTAGTAGAGGATAGGGGCAAACATACACCAAGAGCGTGCGTCGCCGTGAGCCGAGTGTGCCGAGCTTTCGAGCGCATCGCTTTTTGCTGTTTGCAAACGCAAAAAGGGCAAGCCGGAGCTCGCCCTTGGTGTATGGAGGTAAGCCACCGCCACACGGTGGCTTACCCCCATAGCTAATGAGACAAGGTTTTCAGTAGCAAAGATTAGTTCTTCTTTCTGTACTTACCCATATCAATAGCAACAGCGGTGGCAATGATGATGCCCTTGATGACCTGCTGCCACATTGGGGACACAGAGATGAACTGTAAGCCGTAGGTGATGATGGTGAACACGAACACACCAGCGATGATGCCAGATACGGTTGCGATACCACCCATCAGAGATACACCACCGACCACGCAAGCTGCGATGGCGTCAAGCTCGTAGCCCATACCGTACTGGTTGGTAGCACCAGCAGTACGGGCCGCTTCTAACACACCAGCGATACCGTATAAGCCAGCGGCTAACACGAAGATGAAGAGGTTGGTTGCATACACGTTCACACCAGCAACCACTGCTGCTTCACGGTTACCACCTAAAGCGTAGACGTTCTTACCAAACACAGTCTTGTTCAGCACGAACCAGATGGCAACAGTGATCACGGCTGCAATAGGAATCAGAATCGAGACACCTGGGAAGCCGCCAGTCTGGAAGAACTTAGTCTGGCCTAAGGCTGCAAAGTCTGGGCGGACACCACCGATAGGTTGCGAGTTGTTAGGTGGTAAGTCGAAATACAGCGAGCAGCTACCATAAACGATAACCGATGTAGCCAGAGTTGCAATGAATGGGTGCATCTCATATTGGGCTACTAGGAAGCCGTTTAAGGCACCGAACATCATACAGATTGCCACAGCCACGATGATTGGTACAAACAGTGGTAACTGTGCTAAGTCTGGGTAGAAGCGGTTAGCATAGTCGGCAGTTTGCAGCATCGAGGTGGAGATAACAGCGGCTAAGCCCACAATACGACCAGCTGATAGGTCGCAGCCTGCGATGATCAGGGTAAAGCAGATACCCAAGGCGATGATAAGCTTAGTGGACGACTGCGTCATGATGTCTAACACCACGCGGATCTGCATGAAGCGAGGTTGCAGACAGCAAATGATGAAGACCAAGACCACCATGGCGATGATGATGGCGTAGTTCGTCAGAACGTTGTTTAAGGTTTTGGCATTGAAAACAATGTCTGGTGCGCCCATGCGTGGGTGCGTGAAGCGATAACCGTTTTGAATGGTCATCCATAAACCGACAATCATAAGGATGATTGGCAGGTCGTATAAGGTCTTAATGGCGGCAAAGTATAAGATTGCGCCTAATAAGATTACGCCAGCGCCTAACATTGTTAGGGCTTTGTAATATGATTTTTGAGAAATTGTCGTAGCCATAGCAGCTCATTCCCTACTTCTTAAAGCTTGAAGCCAAGCGCATGATCTCAACTTGGTCGAAGTTCTGCTTATCAACAAAGCCAGTGACGTGACCTTCGCACATCACCATGATGCGGTCGGACATACCCATGAGCTCCGGCATTTCTGAGGAGATCATGATGATCGACTTGCCTTGCTTAATCTGGTCAAGCATTAAGGTATAGATTTCGTACTTAGCACCAACGTCGATACCGCGGGTTGGCTCATCGAAGATGATGATGTCGGAGTTGGTTAAAAGCCAACGTGCAATCAGTACCTTTTGTTGGTTACCACCGGAGAGGTTCTTGATTGGGGTCTGGAGGTTAGGAGTCTTAACCTTCAGTTCCTTACAGGAGGCCTCAGCTGCAGGTTCGCGGCGTGAAGTGTCCAGAATACCCATCTTGGCGAAGGACTGCTGCGCTGCAATCACGGTGTTATCTAAGATCGACAGAATGCCGAAGATACCGTTTTGACGACGCTCTTCAGTTAAAAGAGCGATACCGTTCTTCTTGGCATCACGCACACTCTTGATGTTGATCTGTTTACCGTTCTTGTAGAGCTCGCCGTGATCTAAGGCACGTAAACCGAAGATGGTTTCAACTAACTCGGTACGTTGAGCACCCACCAAGCCACCGATACCTAAGATTTCGCCCTTGTGGAGCTGGAAGTTCACTTCCTTGAAGGAGCGTGGGTTGGCGGCAGTGAAGTTCTTGACCTCAAGCACCACTTCATCGCTAGGCTTGCCCTCACGAGGTGGGAAACGGTTGGACATGTCACGGCCTACCATCTTCTTGATGATGAAGTCTTGATCGATGTCTTTTGCCTCCCAAGTGCCGATGTACTTACCATCACGCATGATGGTAACATCATCAGAGATCTTTAAAATCTCTTCCATCTTGTGAGAGATGTAGATGATGGAACGGCCCTCGTCGCGGAGCTTGTTAATAATCTTGAACAGATACTCAACTTCGTTCTCGGTTAAGGACGAAGTTGGCTCATCCATAATGATGATCTTGGCGTCGTAGGAAATAGCACGAGCAATTTCAACGAGCTGTAACTTCGATGCAGACACGCGACGTGCTTCTTCACGTGGGTCGACATCAAGGCCGATGCTCTTGAACAAGGAGACAGTCTTATTGAACATCTCCTGGTGATCAACGAATCCAAACTTGGTTGGGAAGCGACCAATCCACACGTTCTCCATGATGGAGCGGAAGCGGATTGGGTGCAGCTCTTGGTGAATCATGGAAATACCCATGGCCAAGGCTGTCTTGGTGTTTGGAATGTCGTTGATACTCTTGCCGTTATACAAGATCTCACCCTCATCAGGGTGATAGAGTCCAAACAGACATTTCATGAGCGTTGATTTACCAGCGCCGTTCTCACCCATCAGGGCATGCACGGTGCCTGGTCTCACCTTGAGGTTAGCATGGTCTAGTGCTAACACACCTGGGAAACGCTTCACGATGTCGTTCATCTCAAGGACGTACTGACTCATGACAAAGTGATCCTCACATGCAAGCAGAACAAGTAGTCCTCACTTTTGTCCACACAAAGTCAGATCTGCTATCCACTAAATCTCCAAGATAGCAACACGGTTAGTGCACCATAGCTAGCGCAACACGCTTGCGCGTATCTGGCGCTGCGGCACTACTGAAGCTAGATGCTATCACTGCGTTACAGCTATCTTGTGAGTACAGATCTGTTATAGCAAAGCACAGCACATGCAAGAAACGACGAGATGCAACGATGCTTTATTATAAGGACAATAAGAAAAGCTTGTTCTTAGACCGCGCTTTAAGCTCCTACCTCCCATAGGGTTATACAGCCACAATTTACTGTGGTTGTTGTGGCGCTTAAAGCTTTGTGGATCAGGATGGATTGCTAGCCTAGGAAAGAAGAAAAACCTATCCCTGCTTGAAAAAAAGCTAATACTGCAAACCTACCTGAAAGGTTAGTGCTAAGGATTTGGGGGGAGTTTTGTGGCCCCTAAAACCGCACGCAGCTCGGCAGCATGCTGCCGAGCTGCGCTCTTGAGTTGCCTCAAACACTAACTTGTAAGCACAACCTTAGTCGTTTCTAGGGTTATGCCTAGAGGACTACTACATGAAGTCCTTGTAGTTCTCTTGGGTGACACGGACGTATGGAATCCAGACGTACTTGCCATCGGTGATCTTGTAGCCGATAGCTTCGTCGGTCACTGGCTGGCCAGAAGCGGCTTGGTTAGCAATACGGACAGCAGCGGTACCTTGGTTCACAGCGTCGTTTAAGGAGGTGCCTAACATCTGGCCCTTAGAAATGGCCTGTAAGGCTGGAGCGGTAGCGTCCACACCAACGACTGGGATGAACTTGGATGGATCCTTACCATCGGTACCTAAGTTGTAACCCTCAGACTTGAGAGCCTCAACCGCACCTAAAGCCATGTCGTCGTTGTTAGCTAACACAGCCTCGATGGCATCAACACCTAAAGAGGTGATGAAGTTCTTCATCTTGTCGTGGCCTTGAACCTTATCCCAGTTGGCGTTGTCTGCACCGATCTCTTCGATCTCTAAGCCAGCGTCCTTCATGGCCTTGACGCAGTACTCAGAACGTAAGGTAGCGTCTTGGTGGCCTTGCTCGCCCTTGATTAAGATGTACTGGAGCTTGCCGTCCTTGTTCTTATCTGCCTCTGGGTGGGCCTTGAAGTACTCAGCGATTAACTGACCACCGATGGTGCCGGACTCTTCAGCCTTAGCGCCGACGTAGTAGGCCTTATCCCAACCATCTAACACAGCCTTGTCTGGCTCACGGTTGATGAAGACGATAGGTAAGTCAGCAGCCTTGGCCTTGTCGACTAATGGGCCGGCAGCAGAACGATCCACTGGGTTGATCACTAAAGCGTTCACACCCTTGGTGATGAAGGTATCAACCTGGTCGTTTTGCATTGGCTGACGGTTTTGGGAGTCCACCAGCTCAATCTCGGCGCCTAAGGTCTCAGCAGCCTTTTGCATGTTGTTGCGCACGCCAGTCATAAAGGTGTCATCGAACTTGTAGATGCAGGAGCCGATGAGCACATCGCTAGCCTGAGCGGAGCTAGCAGCAGCCATAGCTAAAACAGCGGAAGCAGCAACAGCAATAAGTGACTTCTTCATAAAAAAATGATCCTCCTAGAAAAACACCACGCTTAAGGCCAGTCTTACCTTTGTGAAGAAGCAACAGGTAAGAGCTAAAGATCACTGCCTAACCATGTCTCATTGATTAATTTGCACTTGCGCCAAGCGTTGCCAAGCATTGCCAAGCGTTAGTGCGTTTAGAGCTCAGTAAAAGCGGCGTGATCTGCTTTGTACTTTGTATATGGTGTTTATCTCAAGTTCCAAAAAGCTTAGTCCACAAGTTTATAGGTGCAGCGACTACAAAGAGGGGCAAGCCCCACTTCGATCTTTTATTTTTGGTATTGTGAGATCGTTGCACAAAGTCACTCTAGGACAGCTATATCTGAGACTTAAGACCCAAGACCCAAGACAAAGCTCCTTAAGTTCCCCTAACCACAGATAACTTGATGGATTACTTGAAGGAGGCCTATACCAATTTAATGCGATTAGATTGAGATCAGAGCCACCTTGCAAGATGCAAGTTGCAAAGTGCAGTTAGAAGAAGTCGGTCTTTACTGTGCTTACCTTTGGTAGTGCTAGGCACACACTTCAAGCAAGCCCTTGCAAAGACAGTTACATGATAGAGATTTGGCTTTAGAAAAAGTGCGACCGTTATCTAGTTTTACGATAATAGTTTTTATGGTGATTGTTTGGCAAAATAAGAAAACAAAAGCTGCGGCTAACCCTTGTAGCTCAGTGTTTATCAGGATTGTTACTAAATTTCACAGCAACTAGTGGTAACGTTTACACAAGACAGATTTTTGTTTTTGTGATCTGAATCTCTAAAATGGGTACTTGCGCTTTGCTGAAAATGTTTGCAAAGCCATATTTACGGGCGTTTTGCAGGCTTATAGCTTCCATCAGATCTGATAGTGGCGTCAATAGTGGCCAAGCTTCAGCTCTGGTGGGGCGTGCTCAAGGCACACTCAAGGCACACTCAAGGCTCGCTCAAGGCGCATCGCAGCTTGGTTAGCAAAGGTAAAACAAGGAATACAGCGGCGGATGGGCGTTGTGATCTCGCTTGCAGCCGCAAACTACTGCAAATCTGCGCTCAGATTACGCCCATGCGTGCAGTTATGGAGCTTCGGTGCGATATATACCTTAACTTCCGCCATTTAGGCACGGATTTTCGAAATATTTCCCTCTTTTGAGGGCAATATTTTAGCCAGAAG
>CALXYZ010000050.1 GCA_944393075.1 uncultured Anaerobiospirillum sp.
GCCTTAAATATCAGGTATATTACATCAGATAATACGAATAGTGTCATTGACTGCCCACCCTATTTGATACTTTCAGGCCACATGGCTACACACTGCGTTGAGGAGTACAAGGTCGTGTCGGGGCTTACCAAAGTAGATGCCTTGCGCAGTTTTTTCTTTTAGGGGCGCTATAGTGTGTAGGACATGATGCGCGGGAGTAGTCAAAGTGCAAGGAGATCTAGCAATGGATCAAACTGAGTTTCAGTTGTGGATGAAGAGCAAGCTAGAAAAAGAATGCCCTCATACAGCCGTGATCTTTTATGGTGAGTACGACGGATATCTTACTTTTGCTCTCATTACAGAGCAGAATCCAAAATATGTTGGATATGCAGTAACAGGGTTTCCTGTTTATGCGCTTGTGCTTCTAGGTGATTTTGAGCATTGCCGTCTTGTTTCAGACGTGGACATGAAAATCACTAAATTTTTCAAGCTGTGCGTACAGCAAACAGGTTTGGCAAGTTCAAACGCTTCTAAAAGAGGCTGCTTAAGTATAAACCTACAGGGGTTAATGCCTTATGGTACAAGGGCTAGAGGATGATTTGCGCTGTACGCACAGCTCGAAATTTTTTATTAAGAAGCATCAGCACATTGATACTTAAGGTAGTAGCCTTGGGGGAGCGTGTTGATATGCTTCATCTGAGAGCTGTTATTTAGTTCGTAATCGAGCATTACGCCTAATTAAGGCGTAACCCAAGGGGCATCCTTAACGGGATGCCTTTTTTGTTTGAGGCTGTGATGCAAAGGCCCAAGCTTAGATCTACGTGACAGCAATGTCATACAAGATCGCCAAGCATGGCTGTTTGGTGTGAGGACTTATTGGTCTCCCTTGAGAGGATGGTTTAGGTGCGGGCGCTGTTTGGTCTGGGGCGGGCGCCGTTACGCCCAATGCCCCAACACTACCAGAGCTTCCGACTCTTATGCGACTCGGCGTGGATCTGTGGCATCTGTATCGGAAGAGTTTGGTGACTGCGAAAAAAATGTTGGTCGGTGGGTTTACATCGATTAGGTTTTTCTGTAGAATGTTTTGGATTTACTGCTTTGTGATACATATCTCATTTTTCATGTGTTGCAGGTAGTGCAAGTTTTCCTTGTTTTTCGGCGTCTTTGTAGTCTTCGCCGATCGGGAAGCGCCTGATGCAATCTAAAGCGCCGCGCGATCTTGTGCATGGATGTGCTTGGATCGTCGCTGACTGATTCTCAGGTGCGCGATACCCACTTAGAGAGAAGTAAAAATGGCAAAGAAAATTACTGCCTATATTAAGCTTCAGGTTGGTGCTGGTAGCGCTAACCCAGCCCCACCAGTTGGCCCTGCTTTAGGTCAGCACGGCGTCAACATCATGGAGTTCTGCAAGGCCTTCAATGCTCACACTGCTAAGCTTGAGAAGGGTTCTCCAGTTCCTGTGGTGATCACTGTCTACCAAGACAAGTCTTTCACTTTCATCACTAAGACCCCACCAGCATCCTTCTTAATCAAGAAGGCATTAAACCTTCAGTCTGCTTCCCACAAGCCAGGCAAGGATATCGTGGGCAAGATTACTCATGATCAGCTCTTAGAGATCGCTAAGATCAAGGAGCCTGATATGACTGGTGCAGACTTAGAAGCTTCTGCCCGTACCATCGCTGGCACTGCCCGTTCCATGGGTATTCAGGTCGAGGAGTAAGAGATGGCAAAGTTATCTAAGCGCATGAAGGAAATCCGTTCCATCATCGATCGTTCTCGCGAATACGAAGTCAATGAGGGCTTCGAGACCTTAATCAAGTGCGCTAAGGCCAAGTTTGTCGAGTCCGTGGACGTCGCCATTCAGTTAGGTATCGATCCTACCAAGTCTGATCAGAATATCCGTGGCGCTACCGTGTTACCACACGGCACTGGCCGTACCGTTCGCGTCGTCGTCTTCACTCAGGGCGAGTTAGCCGAGCAGGCTAAGGCTGCTGGTGCTGATTTCGTCGGTATGGATGAGTTAGCTCACGAGATCAAGGCTGGTAAGTCTGACTTCGACGTCGTGATCGCCTCTCCAGACGCAATGCGCGTTGTTGGTCAGTTAGGTCAGATCTTAGGTCCACGTGGCTTAATGCCTAACCCTAAGGTTGGCACCGTGACCCGCGATGTTGCTACCGCTGTGAAGAATGCTAAGTCCGGTCAAGTTCGTTACCGTAACGACAAGACTGGTGTGATCCAAGCCTCCATCGGTAAGGTCAACTTCACCCCAGCTCAGCTCACCGACAACTTAAACGCTCTGTTAGGCGCCATCATCAAGGCTAAGCCAGCAGCTGCTAAGGGTACCTTCATTAAGAAGGTCTGCATCTCCACCACCATGGGTGGCGGTGTGACTGTCGACAAGAGCACCCTGAACACCGACAAGAGCAGCAGCGCTGCTTAATACATCGCCTCGCGATGTCAGCACCAAGCATTAGCTGGTGCTGCTCACCTCCCAAGCCTAGCTAATTAAGACTAAGGCTGGCTATCTTAGCCCAACCTAGTGTTGCTTTGCTTGGGTGGTAAGAATTCGTGCTTGGATACTAGCACTACAGATTTGGCCGAGAGCTTTATCTCTCACCAAAGACCGCAGGGGGAAGTATCCTTAATCATCCTGCGCAGGCGGAAATTTAGCTCTAATGGATGTTTGATATTCCTTTAGACTGATATCCGGTATTCCCATCTCATGTGGGACTAACTGTTTTAGTGTGGTCTGCGTCCAGTGCCTGCGTATGTCTTGCGTAGGTGGGGACTTAGATCGGCTAAGACCATCAGGAGTCACTGCTAAAAATGGCATTGAATATCGAAGACAAGAAGCAAATTGTTGCTGATGTTAGCGAAGTAGCCAAAAAAGCATTATCGGCAGTTTGTGCTGATTCCTGTGGCATTCCAGTAGCTCAAATGACCAAGCTCCGCAAGGCTGCTCGTGAGAACAACGTGTACTTACACGTCGTTCGTAACACCCTCCTTGCACGTGCCGTTGAAGGTACCGAGTTTGAGTGCATGAAGGACCAGTTCAAGGGCCCAACCTTAATCGGTTTATCCCTCGAGCACCCAGGTGCTGCTGCTCGCCTCTTCAAGGAATTCGCCAAGCAGAACGATAAGTTCGAGATCAAGGCTTTAGCCTTTGAAGGTACCCTCTACGACGGCAAGGATGTTGACGTTTTAGCTTCCTTACCAACTTACGAGGAAGGCTTGGCTCAGTTAATGGCCACTATGAAGGAAGCTGCCGCTGGCAAGCTCGTTCGTACTCTGGCCGCCTTGGGCGACAAGTTAAAGGAAGAGAACGGCGCTGCTTAATAGCTCCCGCTAGTTGTCTTGCTTTGTGCGCTTAGCTAAGCGCAGCTACTTTTCTACAAGTCACAGGTTTTTAAGGTTAGCTTCTGTGCTTGGTTTTGAGGTTGAGCGCAATGACGTGCCGGCCTGATTTTCAGAAGCGTGCCTGACCAGATTTTTTTATTAAAGGAAGATTCAAAATGGCTTTATCTAAGGATGAGATCATTAATGCTATTGCTGAGATGAGCGTGATGGACGTTGTCGAGCTCGTGAAGGCAATGGAAGAGAAGTTCGGTGTTTCCGCTGCTGCTGCTGTTGTTGCTGGCCCAGCTGCTGGTGCAGGCGCTGCTGCTGCTGAAGAGAAGACCGAGTTCGATGTCGTCTTAAAGGAAGTCGGTGCTAACAAGATCGCCGTTATTAAGGCTGTCCGTGGCGCTACCGGTTTAGGCCTGAAGGAGGCTAAGGACTTAGTTGAGAAGGCTCCTACCAAGGTTAAGGAAGGCATCTCCAAGGAAGACGCTGAAGCCCTCAAGAAGTCCTTCGAAGAGGCTGGTGCTGTTGTCGTTATCGAATAACGATACCACCCCTACGTTTAAGTCAGGCTGCATCGAGCCTGCCTTAATCGCAGCTTAAACCACCTCCGCCGCGGCTTGGCCTTAGGGCTTGCCTAGGCGGGGATGGTTCTAGCTGCAAAAACAAGCCCGAGCTCTCATTTATGAGGCTCGGGTTCGGTGCCTTAAAAAAAGGTGATGCAATCTAAAGGCAAGTGGTTTAACCTAATAAGTTGTTTAGATTGTGGCCCTTTGCTCACCTAAACGATGCCAAGGTCAGTTCTGACCTACATTTTTAGCTAAAAACAAACCTAAGCTCGCTAAAGCGTGTGTTCGCGTTTGAGTCGAGCCGCACCACAAAGAAAGCACAGATTCTTATTGCTCTTTTGTCGGTGTACTCATCAACATCATCGTAGGTGCCTTATCTCCCTCTCTGTTTAGTAGCTACGCAGATGGGAAGAGCTTGAGCTAAGCCATTGTGCTTACTTTGAGCTTACTGAAGATAAGTTGCCCCAACTAGATTAATCACGAAAGCTACCCATGGATTCCTAGACCTCTGGCCTAGGTTTTAGCTTTTTTAGAGCATTGGCTCTTTGCGTAGTGCGTAATAACGTGACGTGTAACGTATAACGTATCAAAGATGGGCTTGCCCATCATGATTAAATGGTTGGCTGACAGGTACCATGTGTGCTTGTCCTAGCGCCTATCACCGCTTATGTGGCTTGCTACATAGGCACTCCCACAGTCTTCCTTAACTCCTCTAACTTACAACTGATTACTTATTGCAGATTGCTTATAGCTTAGATCCGATAGTAGGCCTGAGCTGCTGTGATTGATGCCTGTGTTCTTGTGTTCCCGTGTCTTGTGGGCACATGGTGGCGACGGTGGTTAGGTAAGTGAGTTGATGGTGATTGGGTTGATGTCTGTGGAGATACGTTAAACGCCAGATCGCATTAGCTAAACGTCAGCTTTGTCTAGCTGTCTAGCTGTCGAGCAGTCTAGTTGCTTTGCTGTTGTTGTGGTGCCTGACCTAAGTTCATGTAAGCTTGTGCCTTGTCTTTTGTGGAACGTCCTTTCTTGCTCTCGGGCATGTCTTAAGGCCTTTGTTCGTGTGTTCGTGGTTTGCTTTTTGCCTAAGTTTCTTGGTGCATCTGCCTTAGACGAGCATGGTCAATCTCTAACTTGCTAGGAAAAACTGTCTAGCTTAGCTTCTGTCTAGCTACTTCTGAAATCAGCGTGAGTGACGCCTTTGTGGTGACTGCGTAGTGGTTCTTGTTGTAGGTAGTTAGAGAGAAGCGTAGCTCCTTGCTAGAGCCCACTGCCATATCGCCTTGAGGCGTGCTGGCAGCGGCTGCATCAGCCCCCTTGGCCGCGACATGATCAACCTGAGGAACCCCATTCCATGGTCTACTCGTATACTGAGCAAAAGCGCATCCGTAAGGATTTTGGTAAGAGAGTTAAGGTGCTCGACACCCCATACTTACTTGCCGTGCAGCTTGACTCCTTCAAGCAATTCATCAGCTCTGATCCGCTTAACGAAAATGGTTTAGTAGCTGCCTTTAAGAGCGTTTTCCCTATCCGTTCTTATTCGGGAAATGCTGAGCTCTGCTACAACAGCTTTAAGTTAGGTGAGCCAAAGTTCGATGTCCATGAGTGCATGATTCGTGGCACCACTTACTCTGCACCGCTGAAGGTCAATTTAAGCCTGATTCGCTACGAGAAAGATTCCAACCCTAAGATGGTTAAGGAAAAGGTTGATCAGGAAGTGTACATGGGTGAAATTCCACTCATGACCGAGAATGGTACCTTCATCATCAACGGTACTGAGCGTGTGGTGGTGTCGCAGTTACACCGCTCTCCTGGTGTCTTCTTCGATAACGATAAGGGTAAGACTCACCCAGGTCGTGTGCTCTTCAGCGCCCGTATCATCCCTTACCGTGGCTCGTGGTTAGACTTCGAGTTCGATCACCGTGACAACCTCTTCGTCCGTATCGACCGTCGTCGTAAGCTGCCAGCTACAGTGCTGTTACGTGCTTTAGGCTACAACACCGAGCAGATCTTAGATCTGTTCTTCGACACCGTTGCCATCGAGATCAAGGGTTCTAAGCTCTACATGGAGTTAGTACCTGAGCGTTTACGTGGTGAGACCGCTACCTTTGACATCATGCTCAACGGTGAGGTCTTGGTTGAGGCTGGTAAGAAGATTACCGCTCGCCACATCCGTATGCTCAACAAGGCAGGTCAGACCTCCATCGAGATCCCAGCTGATTACCTCATCGGTAAGATCATCGCTAAGGATTACAAGGACAAGGAAGGCAATGTTCGCTTACCAGCTAACACCGAGCTGTCTTTAGACAACCTGTCCTTAATCGCTGAGCTGCGTTTAAAGCGTTTTGAGATTCTCTATACCTCGCAGGTCGATGAGGGCCCATTCATTGCCGATACTCTGCGCAATGACACCACCCGCAACCTCGAATCTGACGAGGCTGACCGCATGGCCGCTCTCTTTGAAATCTACAAGATGATGCGCCCAGGCGAGCCACCAACGAATGAGGCTGCTGAGAGCTTATTCCACAACCTCTTCTTTGCTGAGGATCGCTACGACTTATCTTCCGTCGGTCGTATGAAGTTTGATACTCGCTTCGTCGAAATTAACCGCTTCAAGAGCGGCATTGAGCGCGCTCTGTCCGACAGCGAATTCAAGGTTAACACCCCAGAGTCTGGTATTTATGTGGTTGATGGCAACATTTACGCTGCCTATCCACAGGTGGTGAACATCGTCCGCGAGCACTTAGATGCTGCTGAGGCTGCTTGTATCCCATCGCCAAACCCAGTGCGTTGCGCTGACAAGCTCTTAGACTTCTTAGATGGTCTCATCTACAAGTCTGCTGCTGACCCAATGCTCAAGGCTGCAGATCGCTTTGTCTACAACAAGGTGCAAATCCTGCCAAAGGATGGCTCTTATGGTGTCGAGATCGAAAAGTGCATCGTGCTGCCATTAGACACCTTAACTGAGCGTACTGTGTCTATCCCTGAGTTAGAGGCCACTGTCTGCAACGCTAAGGGCAAGCCACTGACTTTATTACGTGAGCGTGATGAGCTCTACCGCGGTACTCTGTCGCACAACGACATCATCAAGGTTATGCGTTACTTAGTGCGTATCCGTAACGGTAAAGAGAACATTGACGATATCGATCACTTAGGTAACCGTCGTATCCGTTCCGTTGGCGAAATGGCTGAGAACCAATTCCGTATTGGTTTAGTGCGCGTGGAGCGTGCTGTGAAGGAGCGCTTATCTTTAGGCGACCTCGATTCGACCACTCCACAAGAGCTGATCAACGCCAAGCCAATTTCTGCTGCTATTAAGGAGTTCTTCGGTTCCTCGCAGTTATCTCAGTTCATGGATCAAAACAATCCATTGTCTGAGGTTACTCACAAGCGCCGTATCTCCGCTTTAGGTCCAGGCGGTTTAACCCGTGAGCGTGCTGGCTTCGAAGTTCGTGACGTGCACCCAACTCACTACGGTCGTTTGTGCCCAATTGAGACTCCAGAAGGTCCAAACATTGGTCTGATTAACTCGTTGGCTGTGTTTGCCCGCTGCAACGACTATGGCTTCTTAGAGACCCCATATCGTCGTGTGAACAACAAGCACGTGTCTGAGGACTTTGAGTACCTGTCTGCTATCGACGAAGGCCAATTCGTGATCGCCCAAGCTAACACCGACTTAGACGCTGATGGCAACATCATCGATGAGTACGTGCAATGCCGTTACAAGGGTGAGTCCACCGTGCGCCGTGCCGATGACGTGCAGTACATGGACGTGTCGCCACAACAGGTTATTTCGGTTGCTGCTGCCTTGATTCCATTCTTGGAGCACGACGACGCTAACCGTGCTCTGATGGGTGCCAACATGCAGCGTCAGGCTGTGCCTACTGTGCGCTCTGAGAAGCCATTCGTCGGTACCGGTATGGAACGCGCTGTGGCTGTGGACTCTGGCGTGGCTATCATCGCCCGTCGAGGTGGTGTGGTTGAGCACGTTGATGGCTCCCGTATTGTGGTGCGTGTCAACGAGGACGAGATCCAAGGTAATCATGATGCAGGTATTGATATCTACAACCTCATCAAGTACACCCGTTCCAACCAGAACACCTGTATCAATCAGCGCCCATGCGTCAACATCTTTGAGCAGGTTCAGGCTGGTGACGTGTTAGCTGACGGTAGCTCCACTGACTTAGGTGAGCTTGCTTTAGGTCAAAATTTACGCGTGGCCTTCATGCCATGGAACGGTTACAACTACGAGGACTCGATCTTAGTGTCCGAGCGTGTGGCTGCGAAGGATCGCTTAACCACCATCCACATCCAAGAAATCTCTTGTGTGGCTCGTGATACCAAGTTAGGCCCTGAGGAGATTACCGCTGATATCCCTAACGTCGGTGAGGCTGCCTTATCGAAGTTAGATGAGTCTGGTATCGTCTACGTTGGTGCTGAGGTTGTTGGCGGCGACATCTTAGTGGGTAAGGTAACTCCAAAGGGTGAGACCCAATTAACTCCAGAAGAGAAGCTGTTACGCGCTATCTTCGGTGAGAAGGCCTCTGAGGTTAAGGATTCCTCCACCCGCGTGCCAAACGGTGTTTCCGGTACTGTGGTTGACGTCCAAGTCTTCACCCGTGAGGGTGTAGAGAAGGATGCCCGCGCAAAGGAAATCCAAGAGATGCAATTATCTAAGGCCCGTAAGGACTTAGATGAGGAATTCTCGTTCTTAACCGTTGGCATGATGCGTCAAGCTCGTAGCATTCTACAAAAGGCTGGCTTTACCAAGACTCAGTTAGCTCGTTTATCCGATAGCGAGATCTTCACCCAGAACTTAGATGACGATGCTGCTCTCCGTGAGTTAGAGAACATCGCCACCCAGTTAGACGAGTTCCGCGCTGAGTACAAGGAGCGTTTTGAAGCTATCAAGCGCAAGCTGACCGAGGGTGATGACTTAACCCCAGGTGTGCTCAAGATCGTTAAGGTCTACCTCGCTGTGAAGCGCCGCATTCAGCCAGGCGATAAGATGGCAGGTCGTCACGGTAACAAAGGTGTTATCTCCAAGATTTGCCCTATCGAGGACATGCCATTCGACGAGAACGGTAAGCCAGTTGATATCGTGCTCAACCCATTAGGTGTGCCTTCTCGTATGAACATCGGCCAGGTGCTTGAAGTGCATTTAGGCTTGGCTGCCAAGGGTATTGGTGAAGTTATCAACAAGATGCTCGTCGAGCAGCGTGCTATCAGCGAGCTGCGTGCTATGTTGCAGCGCATCTACGATTTAGGTGACACCTCGCAGCACGTGGATATCGCTTCCATGTCTGATGAAGAGGTTATGACCTTAGCTGAGAACGTGCGCGATGGTATGCCTGTGGCAACCCCAGTGTTCGACGGTGCTACCGAAGAGTCGATTAAGGAGCTCTTAGAGTTAGCCGGTCTGCCTAAGTCCGGTCAGATGACCTTATACGATGGCACCACTGGTCGTGCTTTCGAGCGTAAAGTGACTGTGGGCTACATGTACATGCTCAAGCTCAACCACTTAGTCGATGACAAGATGCACGCTCGTTCCACTGGCTCTTACAGCTTAGTGACCCAGCAGCCACTAGGTGGTAAGGCTCAGTTTGGTGGCCAGCGCTTCGGTGAGATGGAAGTGTGGGCCTTAGAGGCCTACGGTGCTGCCTACACCTTACGTGAGATGTTGACCGTCAAGTCTGACGACGTCAACGGCAGAACCAAGATGTACAAGAACATCGTCGACGGTGCTTACAAGATGGAGGCCAGCATCCCTGAGTCCTTCAACGTATTGCTCCGCGAAATCCGTTCGCTCGGCATCAATATCGACTTAGTGCGTAAGGACTAATTGCCGTAGGGTCGCTCAAGGTTCTGTCTGCGCCTGTTTAGGTCAGCCTTGAGTGATCCCCAAGCCCCTCTAGCTGCAAACTAGGCTGGTAGCATCCAAGTTTGCATACTGCTCGGGTGCAGCTGGAGGTTTGATCATCACTCTTAACAGGAGAATCTGTTGTGAGCATCCAAGAAAACGGTCAAGATGAGGCTCTCTTAGAGGGTCTTAATAATCAAGCTAAGGCCGCGAAGAAGGACGATGAGTTTGCCCTCGATCTGGAGTTATCTGACTCTTTAGGCAAGCTTGCTAACCGCAGCAACAACGCCCTTAAGCAAAAGCTTGAGGATTTTGATGCCATCAAGATTGGTTTGGCATCCCCAGAGATGATTCGTGCTTGGTCTTACGGCGAAGTCAAGAAGCCAGAGACCATCAACTATCGTACCTTTAAGCCAGAGCGTGATGGTTTATTCTGCGCCAAGATCTTCGGCCCTACCAAGGACTACGAGTGCTTATGCGGTAAGTACAAGCGCTTAAAGCACCGCGGTACCATCTGCGATAAGTGCGGTGTGGAAGTTACCCAGGCTAAGGTGCGTCGTGAGCGCATGGGTCACATTGAGCTTGCCTCCCCAGTTGCCCATATTTGGTTCTTAAAGTCGCTGCCATCTCGTATCGGCCTCATCTTAGACATGAAGCTGCGCGATATCGAAAGCGTGCTCTACTTTGAGAGCTATGTGGTGACCGACCCAGGCATGACTGAGCTCAAGGAGCGTCAACTCTTAACTGAAGAAGAGTACATGAACGCTTTAGAGCTCTTTGGTGATGACTTCTCGGCCAAGATGGGTGCAGAGGCTATCTTAGAGATTCTGCAGCGCATGAATCTGCCAGATGAGATTGCCGCTCTGCGCGAGGCTTTAGAGTCCACCACCTCTGAGTCTAACCGCAAGAAGTTCGCTAAGCGCTTAAAGCTGATGGAGGCTTTCGTGCACTCCGGCAACAAGCCTGAGTGGATGATCTTAACCGTCCTTCCTGTGCTGCCACCTGACTTACGTCCATTAGTGCCATTAGATGGTGGTCGCTTTGCTACTTCTGACTTAAACGATCTCTATCGTCGCGTCATCAACCGTAACAACCGTTTAAAGCGCCTCTTAGACTTAGTGGCTCCTGAGATCATCGTGCGCAACGAAAAGCGCATGCTCCAAGAGTCGGTCGACGCCTTAATGGATAACGGTCGTCGCGGTCGTGCTATTTCTGGTTCTAACAAGCGCCCTCTCAAGTCCTTAGCTGACATGATTAAGGGTAAGCAAGGTCGCTTCCGTCAGAACCTGTTAGGTAAGCGTGTTGACTACTCCGGTCGTTCTGTTATTACCTGCGGTCCTAACTTACGTCTGCACCAATGCGGTCTTCCTAAGAAGATGGCTTTGGAGCTATTCAAGCCTTTCATCTATGGTCGCTTAGAGATGCGCGGCCACGCAGCTACCATCAAGGCTGCCAAGAAGATGGTGGAGCGTGAAGACGCTATTGTGTGGGATGTGCTAGATGAGGTGATTCGCGAGCACCCAGTGCTGTTAAACCGCGCTCCTACCCTGCACCGTTTAGGTATTCAGGCTTTCGAGCCAATCTTGATTGAAGGTAAGGCTATCCGCCTGCACCCATTAGTCTGCCCAGCATTCAATGCTGACTTCGACGGCGACCAGATGGCTGTGCACATTCCTTTAACCTTAGAGGCTCAGCTTGAAGCGCGCGCCCTGATGATGTCTACCAACAACATCCTGTCGCCTGCTTCTGGTGACCCTATCATCGTGCCTGCTCAAGACGTGGTTTTAGGTCTGTACTACATGACCAAGTCGCGTGTTGGTGCTCGCGGTGAAGGTATGATCTTGTCTGATGCTTATGAGGCAGAGCGCGTCTACAAGGCCGGTATTGCTGACATGCAAGCTCGTGTGGCTTGCCGTGTAGCCTTTACTGAGAAGAACCCTGAGACCGGCGTGTTTGAAGAGAAGAACGAGCTGCGTTTAACCACCATTGGTCGTGCCATTCTCTCTTTAATTCTGCCACGTGGTATGTCCTACGATCACATCGACCCTCCAGTTGAAGGTGTGACCCAAGAGAACATCCGTGAGATCTTAAGCCACAAGGATTGGTTCACTAAGGTTTCTAACCAGCCTTTAGGCAAGAAGCGCATTGCAGGCCTGCTTAACACCTGCTACCGCTTATTAGGCCTCAAGGACACCGTGATGTTCGCTGACCGCGTTATGTACACCGGTTTCCGTAACGCTGCTATTTCCGGTTCTTCCGTGTGCGTTGACGATATGCTGATTCCAAAGGAGAAGCAGACCATTATCGCTGCCGCGCAAAAGGAAGTGCTCTCGATTCAGCAACAATACGACAACGGTCAGATTACCCAAGGCGAGCGCTATAACAAGGTTATCGATATTTGGTCGAACGCCAACGATAAGGTGATGAAGGCCATGATGGCCAACCTGTCGGTGGAGACTGCAACCAACATCTTAGGTGAAGAAGAGAAGCAAGCTTCCTTCAACAGCATCTACATGATGGCTGATTCTGGTGCTCGTGGTTCGCCAGCCCAGATTCGTCAGTTAGCCGGTATGCGTGGTCTGATGGCTACCCCTGATGGTTCCATTATTGAAACCCCAATTATCGCTAACTTCCGTGAAGGTCTGAACGTTCAGCAGTACTTCATCTCGACCCACGGTGCTCGTAAGGGTCTGGCTGATACCGCTCTGAAGACCGCTAACTCCGGTTACTTAACTCGTCGTTTAGTCGACGTGGCTCAAGACTTGGTGATCACTGAGGACGATTGCGGTACTACCGACGGCTTAGAGATCACTCCACACGTGAGCGGCGGCGACGTGATCGAGAACTTACGTGATCGCGTGTTAGGTCGTACTTTAGCTGATGATGTGTTGAAGCCTGGTAGCAAGGAAGTGTTGTTACCTGCTGGCACCCTCTTAGATGAGAAGTGCTGCACCATCTTAGAAGAGTTCAAGATCGAGAAGGTCAAGGTACGTTCGCCAATCACCTGTAACACCAAGTACGGCGTCTGTGCTAAGTGCTACGGTCGTGATTTAGCTCGCGGTCACTTAGTCAACGCTGGTGAGGCTGTGGGCGTTATCGCTGCTCAGTCGATCGGTGAGCCTGGTACCCAGCTGACCATGCGCACCTTCCACATCGGTGGTGCTGCATCCCGTGCTGTGGCTGAGTCTGGTGCTACAGTGAAGAACTCCGGTACCATCCGTATCCTCAACTCCAAGACTGTGACCAACACTGATGGCAAGGAAGTCGTGACCTCGCGTCAATCCGAGCTCTTGGTGATCGATGAGTTTGGTGCTTCGAAGGAAAGCCACAAGATTCCTTACGGTGCTATCTTTGAGGTCAAGGATGGTGAGGAAGTTAAGGCCGGTACCGTCGTGGCTCGTTGGGATCCTCACACCCACCCAATTATTTCGGAAGTGCGTGGTAGCCTGAAGTTCATCGACATTATCGAAGGTATCACCGTCGATAAGAAGGAAGACGAGGCCTTAGGTATTTCCTCGATTGAGGTGCGTGAGATTGCTGCACGTCCTTCGCAGGGCCGTGACAAGCGTCCAGCGGTGAAGATCGTTGACGCTGATGGTAACGATGTCATGATCCCTGGCACTAACGTGCCAGCCCAATACATGCTGCAGGCTAAGGCCATTGTGCAGTTGTTAGATGGCGCTGAGGTCAACATCGGTGACATTATTGCCCGTATTCCTCAACAGGCTGGTGGTACTAAGGATATTACCGGTGGTCTGCCACGTGTGGCTGACCTGTTTGAGGCTCGTGCTCCTAAGGAGCCAGCAATTCTGGCCGAAATCTCCGGTACCGTTTCGTTCGGTAAGGAGACCAAGTCCAAGCGCCGCCTGATCATTACTCCAGAGCCAGGTAGTGTCGATGAGACTGGTGCACCATTAGAGCAATACGAAGAGATGATCGCTCTGTCGCGTAACCTCAACGTATTCGAGGGTGAAAAGGTACAGAAGGGCGAAATGATCGCTGAAGGCCCAGAGTCGCCACACGACATTCTGCGTCTGCGCGGTGTGAATGCTGTTGCCAACTACATCGTCAACGAAGTGCAAGACGTGTATCGTCTGCAAGGCGTGAAGATCAACGACAAGCACATCGAGGTTATCGTCCGTCAGATGCTGCGTAAGTGTGAGATCTTAGATCCGGGTGATAGCACCGAGTTCTTAAAGGACGAGCAGGCAGAAGTCGCTTACGTCAAGACCGTGAACGAGCGTCTGCGTGCTGAGGGCAAGCGTGAGGTCAAGTACCGTCACATTCTGATGGGCTTAACCAAGGCATCGCTCTCCACCGAGAGCTTTATCTCGGCTGCATCCTTCCAAGAGACTACCCGTGTGCTTACCGAAGCTTCGGTTGCCGGTAAGATCGATGAGTTACGTGGTCTTAAGGAGAACGTTATTGTTGGTCGCTTAATCCCAGCAGGTACTGGCTTCAAGTACCATCAGCAGCGCCGCGAGGAAATCGCCCGTGCTAAGCTGCGTGCTAGCGCCTTTGATAACAATGTCTCTAATGCTGAAGTTGAGAAGCAAATCGGTGAGGCCTTAGACAGCCTCAACTATGCTGCTTCTTTAGGTGCCTTAACTGGTAACAACGACAGCATCTAAGAACAGCGTAGCTAGCCTCTACATCTTCACCTCCATGTGAGGTGGAGATTGTGAGAACTAAAGCCATCGCAGCTCACGCCGCGGTGGCTTTGTTGTATGAGGGTGGAATAACCTAAGGAGCCTCTGTGCCAAATACAAATACTACAACCACATCCACAACAACATCCACAGCAACAGCTACCACCACCGCCACCACCGCCACCACCGCCACCACCGCCAATTCCTGTCCTACAACCAAACCCCTGTGCTTTCTTATCAACGCTCCAGCAGACAGCCTGAATGCACATGAGACAGCGCTCAAGCAGTTAGCTTTTTACAGCGACAAGCCAGGCACTGTGGCGAAAGTCATATTGATGAGTGCCGCTGCTCCTATTGCCGCAGCTTTTGATGCTAGTAACAAGGAATCCGTGGCAGCGCGTTACCACGAAGTACTGAGCAAGATTGGTTGTGAATGCTTGGTGTGCGGACAGGCTGCAGCCCACTACGGCATCAAAGAAGAGAGCAAGCGCAACAGCATATGGAAGCTGACTGGCTATGCTGAGATTGTGATGCTGCTCTTTAAGGCCACAGGTGTCAGCAGCAAGTACAAGATTCTGGTGTGGTAGCTAAAAGAGGAGGAGGAGCGCTGTGTTATTAACCGTTGTTTTAGAGAGCAATCCGCAAACAGAAGAGCTGGAATGGCGCTGGCAACAGGGCTTAGAGCTCGCTTTGCAAGCAACTGATATGGGCCTCGATCTTTTTATGGGTCATGAAGCTGGTTTGCCTAAAGAGCCACATCGCGAGTGTGATGCTGCCCAAGTGATCTTTAAGCTAGGTGAAGATGAAGACTTCTGTGGTTTTACTGAAGTGCTGAGCAAAAAGTTTAAGCAGCTAGAGCTCTACGACATTAGAGCCTACGTCTACGGCAGTGAAGAAAACTGTGCCACAGTACAAAAGATCCTGCCATTTGTTACCACAATCGACAATGAGAAGCTAGCCCAATTACTCGTAGATGGTGGTTTTGTCTTTAGCTACTAGGAGCTAAAGATGTTGGTTTTATCGGATCTCAAGACACTATAGAAAAGCCATAAAAAAGGCCATTACTACAATTAGCAACGACCTTTTGATGTTCTGCTACTCACTAGCACTATCAGAAGTTAACTATGAGCAGATGTTGTCGTATTACAGCTCAGTGCCTTTGCTAAGCGAGCTTTTGTAAGAAAGCAACTATGCGATGTTTATTGGCTTGGAACGCAAAAGTTGTGCGAGACTCACTATCAGTGAGCTAAAGGTTGCTATAGTGAGCTAAAGGATCCCAACAGGATCACACGAGGTTTTAGCAGGACTGAGCTTTTAGGCTGAGGAGCAAACATGGGGGCAATGGGAGCATTACAAGGCGTACTGCGACAGGGCGTGCTGCGAGGTGCCATTAGAGCGGCGGCCATCATCTGCGCTGTTGGCGCCATTACCGCAGCAGGTAGCACCGCTGCTGCTGCTGCAGAGGCAGCAAATAACGGCGTGGGTGCACAAATTGGTGGCGACAAAATGGTGGACTTAGGCATGGATGCTAACGCACTCTATAACGTCGACAGTCGGATCTCCGAGGTCAAGAAAGACCCAATCATGCTGCCATGGGGCCGGCTGATTTTCCCAGCCCAGTCAGGTTATATGAGCGGCTCACATTTAGGCGATATTCAGCTCACTTGGTACAACCACATTGATCCCAAGATGACCGTAGAGATCGTCAACTACCTCAAAATCAAGACCTTAGAGGGAGAGCAGGTATTCTTTCCGATCTACAGTGAGGAAGAGCAGAAGAACGATCCTAGAAAGCGCGACACCGGCATCTTTTTCTTTAGGGCTCAAACCAACAGCGACAGCAATAGCAATAGCAAAGAACCACAGCCATTTGCCATCTGCAACGCTGGCGGGGCCTTTGCCTATGTCGGCGCCATTCATGACAGTATGCCGCACGCTATGGAGATCTCTAAGCGTGGCCTCAATGCCTTTGCACTCATCTATCGCCCAGGTGCCAGAAACGCCTGTGAGGACTTAGCCAGAGCCATCAGTGTGATCTTTGCGAACGCCAAGGAGCTTGGCGTCAGCACTGAGAACTACTCCTTATGGGGCGGATCAGCAGGCGCCCGTATGGCAGCTTGGGTCGGTCGCTATGGCCCAGCAGCCTTTGGTGGCGACAACCTCCCTAATGCGGCCACAGTGGTGATGCAGTACACTGGCTTAGATGAGTATTCAGAGGCTGACCCTCCAACCTATGCTAACTGCGGTGAAGATGATTGGATCGCTGACTGGGAAGGTATGCAGTATCGCTTAGAAGGTATGTCGTCATTAGGCATTCCTACCGAGTTTCATCACTACAAAGGCCTGCCTCATGGCTTTGGTTTAGGCACTGGGACTGTAGCCGAAGACTGGATCGACGAAGCCGTAGCCTTCTGGCGCAAGAATGTCAACTACCTGCGGTCTTACGACCGAGGCTTGAGAGATTAAGCCTAAGTTGTCTAGCTTCAGTCCGTCATGGGACG
>CALXYZ010000051.1 GCA_944393075.1 uncultured Anaerobiospirillum sp.
GAAGCTTATCTATAAGCCTTATAATTGGCTCTGGACTCCCAAGCTTCTTTTGAGAGTCCCCTTGCGGGGAAAATTTTTTTGTATTCATGGCCCCGCATCCTACACGAAACCATGAGTGTTTTGAAGTTATCGATAATTGATGGCTAACAAGCCATCAAGATGGGTCAAAATTTATTGGATCGGGCACTAGGGCAAAGCTGTGGGTTTGGGTGCTAAGATGTCGTCGTATGTCTGGCAAAAGAGCTAGTACTTGCTTTTGGCTTGCAAGCTCTTTGTTGATAGCCCTGTGGGGCTTTGGGGTTTTTTGGCGTGATGATTAAAGATAGTTCGAATCAGGAAATCAATGTGCTGAGCATGCCAGGCTTCTTGTGGGATGGCTTAAGATTAGCCGTCTCCAAAGAGTGCCGCATGTACGTGATCATCCCTATTATCATCAACTGTATTGTGTTGATTGCTGGCGGTATGGCGGTATACCATGCCATTACGGCTTTCTTGCAGCAGTATTTAGACATGCTGCCTCAGTGGCTGATGTTCTTAAGCTACATCATCTACATCATTTTATTCTTAACCATTGGCTTCGTCTTCTGTTACATCTTCTCAACCGTTGCTACCATCATTGCTTCGCCTTTCTATGGTCTACTTGCCGAGAAGGCCGAAAAAGTGATTCGTGGTGCTCCTTTTGCTGGTATGCAAGATGATGGCTTGGCTGCGATCATTAAGGATGTACCACGTATCATCAAGCGTGAGCTGCAAAAGCTCGGCTTTTATTTGCCACGTGTGATCGGCTGCATCATCATTTCGCTGATCCCTGTGGTTAATGTGATCGCTCCAATTTTATGGTTCCTGCTGGCCGCTTGGATGATGTGCATTCAGTATGTCGACTACGCCTACGACAACCATAAGATCTCCTTTGCCGACATGAAGCGTGATTTAGCCCAGCAACGCTTAGCCTCTTTTGTTTTTGGTGCAGTGATCTCGTTTTGCATGACTGTGCCTGTCTTAAACATCCTTATTCCTCCAGCAGCAGTGTGTGCTGGTACCAAGTACTACGTGGAGATCGAAAAACGCTACACCTTAGACGTTTCGATCCGCGATAACTTCAACAGCACTACCACTACCATACCTAACAACAAGTTCAACTAGTGCTATGCCCAGCCAAGCAAAGCTAAGCTAAGCTAGCCAAGCCATGCTAATCTATTGCTTGGATTGGCTGGCTTAGTTGTTGAGCTTAGTTGCTTAGAAAAGGCCACCTCAGGTAACTGCGGTGGCTTTTTTGCACCTGAGTGCCAGTGCTCTCACGCTTTGTGTGCACGATTACTGCTAAGATGATGGGATGTGGTGAAAGGCAAGTAGATAGCCTTGAGCTATGCAGTGTTTGGCATGCTGCTTTGAGCTCATGAGAATTTTGAGGATTGGTCTCTGCATCTTGTTTGCTGAGCTTTGGCTCGATGTAGGTTTTGTGAAAGCAGCGCGCATTAGGAGTTTGCGTCATGTATACCATGTCAGGTATCACTGTGTCTGAGGGCGTAAGTGAGGGGAAGGCGTTTTTGATGTTACCGCGCAGCACCGATGAAGAGGTGGATGTGGTTCGTAACTTTAGCGCCAGTGAAGAATCGATTAAGTATCGTAAGGCCAGTCGTGAGTTTGCCTCCAAGCTCAATAATGCTATGTCGGGCACTGTGCCTGACAAGGTACGTGATCTCTTTGGTGCTGTAGCCTCCTATATTACTAACTCAGGCAACATTAATGCTATCGACGAACAGATCGCGCAAGGTCATAGTGCCTATGAAGCGGCCCGCAATGTGTTGCTGCCAAAGATTGCCCGCTTCGCTCACGAAGAGCGTGAAAGCGAGAGTAGCTTAGGTGGCAGTGCTGCTGATGAGGAAGATCAGGAGATGCAGGTAGTGGCAGCCGAGTTGAGCTCGCTGATGCGTGACTTTATCGCTACTATCAACATCTCTGAACACAGTGAAGAAGATGTGCCTCGCCTCAATGTGCCAAGTGTCATTATCGCTAATGACTTAACTCCGGCCCGTTTCCTCTCCTTGCACACTGAGCTTGTACGTGCGGTGGTGTTAGAGGGAGGTCAAGCCTCAGGTCACTTAGGTACTGTTTTGCGTGATCTCTCAATCCCTGCTGTTTATGGAGTTAAAGGCGCCCTCACTATCAAAGATGGTGAGCATGTGTTAGTGGATGCAACCCGCGGTTCGATTCTAGTGGAGCCTCCACAGGACACAGCTCGCGCGCTGATCGCCCAACAAGATCTATTTAGTGATGACGAGCAAGATGATGGTGTGGATAGCACTCTACAAGTCACCGTGGCAGGCTCGATGGGGGCAATGGGTGAAGTTGACCGTATGGCCCGTTATCTCAACCACGGTTTAGGTCTGCTGCGCTCAGAGTTCTTGTTTCTTAACTACCACCACGAACCAAGCGTTGAAGAGATGGTTAAAACATTCTCGTCGATCTTCTCTAACATCCCGAAGAGTGCTCCTCTTACCGCCCGTACTTTTGACTTTGCAGGTGACAAGAAGCCTCTGTTTACTTTGGCTATGGATGAGGAAGGCAGTCTGCGAAGCTATGGCGCACAAGTGGGCTCTGATTTACTGCGCAAAGAGCTGCGTGCATTGTTACTTGCTTCTGCTGGACGTGAGATTTACATCGTCTTTCCTCTAATTACCCGCATAAGTGAGGCTAAGGCCTTAAATACTCTGTTGGCAGAGGTTATTGAAGAACTGCAATCAGAGAATGCTAACTTTGGTACCTCGCATGTGGCGTTGATGATTGAAACTCCGGCTGCTGTACTGTCAGCTAAAGCTTTTGCTGCTTATGGTGAAATGTTCTTAATTGGCACCAGCTCCCTTGCAGAGTATGCTTCAGCTCCACGTCCTCCAGAGGACTATTTCACTCCAGCCTTATCGAAGATGATCGCTATTGCCTGTAAGGGGGCTTACGATTGTGGCGTGCGTGTCGGTATTGCTGGCAGATTTGCTATGCGCACGGAGCTTTTGCCTTTTTATTTGGCAATGGGCGTCAACTATCTCACCACAGACGCCACCTCAATCGTTAAAATTAGAAAGGAGTTGCAGTACTTAGAAGACAGAGGAGTGAAGCCACACTTTGACCGTGAGCTGTACAACAGCCTCATGGAAGTGGCATCAGGCAATGACTTGCAGCGCTTATTGCTTAAGGATGATTTCGCTTAGCCCTAGCTAAGCCACCAATCCCAAGCAGCAAGCCAAAGCCAAAGCATGGACTTTGGCTTTGGCTTGAGCGTGGTACAAGGTGCTAAGAGTGCTGCAAAAAGCCATCTGATTAGAGGTGGTGGTAAGGCAAGCAGCATAGTACTGATGATAGCTGTATGATGTGTTGGAATGTGAGAGAGGAGCTAGCAATGGGCTTTTTGTCGCAACTGTTTAAGCGCTCAAACCCAGAGAGTAAGGATGCTGTGCAGCAGCATGAGGTCAACATCAATGCTGATGTGACCTTGTTTGCTCCAGTAACGGGTACCTTACTGCCTTTAGAAGAAGTACCTGATATCGTTATCTCTGAAAAGGTGATGGGCGATGGCGTGGCCTTTGTGCCAGAAAGTGAAACTATTGTGGCTCCATGTGACGGCGTGATCTCGCGTCTCTTACCTACCAAAAATGCTTTTGCTGTACGCTCTGTCGAGGGCTTAGAGATCTATGTAAGCTTTGGCGTAGAGGCTATGGAGCTCAAAGGTGAAGGCTTTACAACTAAGGTCAACATCGGTGATGAGGTCAAGCGTGGTGATCCTGTGATCATTACTGATCCACGCTTCTTAAGCTCCAAGCTTAAGTCAACCATTACTTCCATGATCGTGATCAAGAGCTCAGGTGCCATCGATAAGGTGATCGCTGCTACTGGTAAGTGCCATGCGGGCGTAACACCAGTGTTGTGGATTACATTGCAAAACAAGCGCTAGAGGCGCTAGTACCACAGCTGCCCGAAAGTGAGCTCTCGGCAGCTGGTGGCTCTGATCAAGACAAGGACCAAATCGGTCTTGCTTAGAAGAGCCAGACCTCAGCACATCTGATGTCGGTGTTGGTGCCATTGGCAAGGAGCTCAAAGACAGCTAAGTGCTCCACCTTAGATTTCCGAGCTGTGCGTACAGCGCAAATCAGCCTCTAGCCCTTGTTCCATAAGGCATTAACCCCTGTAGGTTTATACTTAAGCAGCCTCTTTTAGATGCGTTTGAACTTGTCAAACCCGTTTGCTGTACGCACAGCTCGTAGATTTCTTTTGAGAAACACAATGGCATAGCCCCAGTGCCTTTACGGTTGCTGCCCTGCTCGAAGTAGCTATTCTTTGGGAGCTGTTCTAAGGCTTTGTGGAGCAAGGTGTTGCAGCTGTTGCAGCTGTTGCAGCTGTTGCCATTAGCCCGATAGAGCTGTAACTCATATTGAGAAGCTGAAAAGCTCTCGAAGCTTATTTTTAGTGAGATTTGCGTAGCAATGCTGTTTGGCGCCATATCTGCGATAAAGCAAGTTATTGCTGTTGTATGGATCAATACGGACATCATGTTAGCCATGAATACCTCTAATTTAATAGGTAAATAGGCCATTACACAAATATCTCTCAACATGAACGCCATGAAAAATGGCAGTGACGTTATTTCAGCTTTTCAATATGAGCTCGACTACTGAATGCGCGGCTACAGGTGGCAAGACGAAAAAGGCCTGCAAATGCAGGCCTTTTGCGTAGTGAATCAGCTCGCCTCTTGCTCAGGAGCGCCACCTATGGCGCCTATGGCACCTCAGGCGAGGTTCCCTTGCAGTGGGGTGAGGTGTTGACTAAATGTTTGCCACGATTTCTTCGACGGTCTTCTTAGCGTCGCCGAAGCACATAGCAGCGTTCTCCTTGAAGAACAGAGGGTTCTGTACACCAGCGTAGCCAGCGTTCATCGAACGCTTGAAGACCACGACGTTGCGAGCCTTCCATACCTCAAGCACTGGCATACCAGCGATTGGGCTGTTAGGGTTCTCTAATGCAGCTGGGTTGACGGTATCGTTAGCACCGATAACTAACACGGTATCAGTGTTCTCGAAGTCGTCGTTGATCTCGTCCATTTCAAAGACGATATCGTATGGAACCTTGGCCTCAGCTAAGAGCACATTCATGTGGCCTGGCAGACGACCGGCAACAGGGTGAATTGCAAAGCGCACTTCAATGCCGCGTGCCTTTAACTTCTCTGTTAATTGAGCCACAGCATTCTGAGCCTGCGACACTGCCATACCATAGCCTGGGGCGATGATGACGGAAGAAGAGTTCTTTAAGAGATCTGCAACTTCGTTAGCCTTGAGCTCGTGGTACTCACCCATCTCCTCATCACCAGTAGCGGCAGCGCCTTCGTTACCGAAGCCACCAGCGATAACAGAGATGAAGGAGCGGTTCATAGCCTTACACATGATGTAAGACAGAATGGCACCTGAAGAACCTACTAATGCACCGGTAACGATTAAGAGGTCGTTAGAGAGCATGAAGCCAGAAGCAGCAGCAGCCCAACCGGAGTAGGAGTTCAGCATCGAAATAACCACTGGCATATCAGCACCACCAATAGCGGCAACTAAGTGCACACCAAAGGCGAAAGCGATCAGGGTCATTAAGATTAATGGAATCACAGATGGGTTAGGAGTTGCCATGAACCATACTAATAACAGTACGGAAACGATCAGGGCAGCTAAGTTTAAATAGTGACCACCTGGGAGCATTAAAGGTGCAGACTTGAAGACACGCAGCTTGTAAGTGCCGTTTAACTTACCGTAAGCGACAATAGAGCCGGTGAAAGTCACAGCACCGATGAAGATGCCTAAGAAGATCTCAACTAAGTGGGTGTTGAGTTCGCCAGCGCTCATGGTAGTTGCAGCTTGAGCGGCAGCATCAGCGGCTTGGTTAGCTGCATCTAAGATGGCAACGATAGTAGCTTGCGAAGCACCAACAGGGATAGTGACAGTCTCAGGGGCAATCGAACCTAACTCTAAGAAAGAGTTATAGCCAACTAAGACAGCTGCTAAACCTACAAAGGAGTGTAAGCAAGCGATCATCTCTGGCATCTGAGTCATAGCAACGCGGCGAGCAACGAAGATACCGATTGCAGCACCAATTGCCATGGCAAGGACGATCAAGAAGAAGCCGGAAACCGACTCTACTTGAGCAAAGGTGGCAATGAGGGCAATGGTCATACCCACCATGCCGGACAAGCAGCCGTACTTAGCAGTTTCCTGCTTAGATAAGCCCGCTAGGGCCATAATAAAGAGCAGTGCGGCCAAAATATAGGCCATGTGTATAGGACCTGCTACCATTTCTTATCTTCTCCTGATCCTTACTGCTGTTTCTTGAACATGGCCAGCATACGACGTGTCACAGCAAAGCCACCGAAAATGTTGATCGAGGCAATGAGAACACCGATGAAGGCGAAAGCGCCGATAATGAAGGAGCCAGAGCTAATCTGTAGAATAGCACCGACCACGATAATGCCAGAAATGGCGTTAGTAACGGACATTAAAGGCGTATGCAGTGAGTGCGTGACGTTCCACACAACGTAGTAACCGACAACGCAAGCCAGCACGAACACAGTAAAGTGCGGTAAGAATTTCTCTGGTGCGTAGAGACCAATTAAGGCAAAAGCGACAATCAAGATGGTCACTAAGGTTGCCTTGAAGCGTGGGGAAACTTGGCGTTGCTCCACTTTCTTTGGAGGCTCTGCGCTTTTGGTTTGAGCAGCTGGAGCTGCCGAGACGCTGATCTTTGGAGGTGGGAAGGTCACTTCGCCATCGCGGGTCACGCACATGTTGCGTAAGATCACGTCCTCAAAGTCAACTTCGATGTTGCCATCCTTGTTCTTGCTTAAGAGCTTAGCTAAGTTGACTAAGTTGGTGGAGTACAGCTGCGAGGATTGAGCTGGCAGACGGCAAGCTAAATCGGAGTAACCGATGATCTTCACACCGTTTTCGGTGGTGGTGATTTTGCCTTCAACAGTCAGTTCGCAGTTACCACCGGTGGCAGCGGCCAAGTCGACGATGACTGAGCCTGGCTTCATGCTCTCTACCATCTCCTTGGAGATTAAGCGAGGAGCTGGCTTGCCTGGGATGGCAGCGGTAGTGATGATGATGTCAACATCCTTAGCTTGAGCGGCGAATAATTCCATCTCAGCTTTGATGAACTCATCGGACATCACCTTAGCGTAACCGTCAGAAGAGCCGCCATCTTCGTTCTTGAAGTCTAACTTTAAGAACTCACCGCCCATGGACTTGATTTGATCAGCCACTTCTAAGCGGGTATCGAAAGCGCGGACGATAGCACCTAAGGAGTGAGCAGCACCGATAGCAGCTAAGCCAGCCACACCAGCACCAATCACTAACACCTTTGCTGGTGGAACCTTACCTGCGGCAGTAACCTGACCGGTAAAGAAACGACCAAAGGTGTGAGCAGCTTCGATAACTGCACGATAACCAGAGATGTTAGCAGTAGAGGACAGAGCGTCTAATGCTTGAGCACGAGAGATACGTGGCACCATGTCCATAGCAAGGACGGTGACCTTCTTCTCGTTTAACTTGGCAACAAGATCTGGATTTTGAGCAGGGCGGATGAAGCTTACTAAGGTTTGACCTTCCTTTAGTAACTTAATCTCATCATCAGTAGGGGCATTGACCTTAAAGATGATATCGCTTTGCCAAACCTCACGGCCACGTAAGACCTTAGCTCCTGCGGCAGTATAGGCAGCATCATCAAAGCTAGCATCAGCGCCAGCATTGGCCTGCACGGCAACTTCAAAGCCCAACTTGATGAGCTTGGTTACGGTGTCAGGAGTGGCAGCCACTCTTGTTTCGCCTTTCAAGCTCTCTTTTGGAATACCTATCAGCATGGCTTCTTCCTGTAAATAATTAATGTGTTAGCACTTACCACAGTCCACCTTATGTATGTGTGAGGCATGGCAAGCTGATTCAGCTTTTCATGATGCAATGTAGATAACGTTGCCGCAATCCTTTTAAGCCCACTTTTAGAGCAGTGCCACAAAATATCGCAACTTAAGCAAAGGCGGCGAAGCAGAACTTTTTCTCCATTGGCTAATATATGCGAAAGTCGGTGTGTCACCCTCTTAAACGCACATCTAATACAAGTTGGAAACCGCGTTTTTGCGGCTTCTTGTACACCTTTGCACTAGCCATATGTGCAAGTAGGTATGTGGGTGCAAGGATGTCTCTGTTCTGTGCTTTTTTGTGTGCTCTTGCACACCAAGAACAACAGCACACCACAATAATAGAGGAAGAGTGGGGCAGCACTTTTGGCATCACAAAAAGGAAATCGCAATGATTGTACAAGAGCCAAAGCGCAAAGTGAGCAGATGCACTACTCTTTGCCATGGTGTAAGGTCGCGTACTATCAGGTGGTTCAGGTAAAAGAGGGAGAAAAAAGCTGATCTAAAAGCCAAGCGTTAAGCTCGGCTTGATTATAGCGACTGCTTGTGTGGCTTATGAGCATTTTTATCTGCCGTGCTCTCTCAATAGAGTCTTGCTGATTTAGGGTAGGGCGTAGGTTGTTGTTGGCGGTGGCGGTGGTGGCGTAGTTAAGTGTGGTGGCAAGTGCTGATAGCACAGCTGTTTGTGTGGTAGGGATTCGTCCTGATATTTACGGGCTTTGTGCGTTTTCGTGGTTGCAAAATGCGACGGGAAAGAGCCGCAGTCGTGGTAAAATAGGCGTCTTTGTGGGTTCTGTTCCAAGGATGCCGCCAAGGCTAATGCTAGGGTTAAGGCCTTGAGCCAACACCAATGTTTATGTGTGGTAGGGCTTGGATAGAGCGCATGTGTTCTTGCTGAAGTTTTTGCGAGCTGTGCGTACAGCGCAAATCAGCCTCTAGCCCTTGTACCATAAGGCATTAACCCCTGTAGGTTTATACTTAAGCAGCCTCTTTTAGAAGCGTTTGAACTTGCCAAACCCGTTTGCTGTACGCACAGCTCGAGTTTTTGTTTCCCCAAGGCCAGGACTGTTTTTCTGTGCCCTTGAAGTAGTGGTGGCGTAGTGCTACGTAGCGATTTTAATTTTGATCTGCCTTTAGAGCTGATCGCCAACTTCCCTGCTAGCGATCGTACCTCGTGTCGCATGCTGTGTTTAGACGGCAATAGTGGGGCTCTGTCTGATCACACCTTTATTGACCTTAAACAGTTCTTACAGCCAGGTGATCTTTTGGTGTTCAACGACACCCGCGTGATTCCTGCTCGTATGTATGGACATAAATCCACGGGTGGTAAGTGCGAGTTTTTAATTGAGCGCATCTTAAGCCCAACTCAAGCTCTTTCCCATATCAAGGCCTCCAAAGCCCCTAGAACCGGTACCGTCATCTATGTCGGCACAGATGCGGAGCCAAAGAAGTATCAGTTTGTGGTTTTAGGACGAGATGGTGATCTTTTCCACATCATCTGCGCTGAGGATCAAGAGATCTTAGACGTCCTCAACGACGTCGGTCACGTGCCTCTGCCTCCATATATCCAGCGCCCTGATGAGGACGCAGATAAAGAGCGCTACCAGACGGTGTATTCGCGCGAGCCTGGTGCAGTCGCTGCCCCAACTGCTGGTCTCCACTTTGATGAGGCTCAATTAGCCGATCTTAAGGCTTACGGTGTCGACTTTGCCTTCGTCACTCTCCACGTTGGTGCTGGTACTTTCCAACCAGTGCGAGAGGATGATGTTGCCAAGCACCATATGCACAGCGAATATGTGCAGTTATCACCTGAGGTTGTCTCTAAGGTGATCAATACTCACAAATCTGGCCATCGCGTTATTGCTGTTGGTACTACAGCGGTGCGCTCTTTAGAGAGTGCTGCCGCTGCTGCGCGCAAGCGTGGTAGCAGTGAGGAAATCGCACCTTTCTACGACGATACCTCGATCTTTATCTATCCTGGTTATCGCTACCAGATTGTCGATGCCCTGATCACTAACTTCCACTTGCCTGAGTCGACCTTGATCATGCTCGTGTGTGCCTTTGCTGGTTACAAAAACACTATGCAGGCATACGCCCATGCGGTCTCTGAGCGCTACAAGTTCTTTAGCTACGGTGACTGCATGTTCATCACCAAGCGCACCGAAGAGATGGATCTGCCACCATCGGTTGCTGCCGAGGGCTTAGAGCAAGCCGAGGCTAATGCCGCTGCTGCAGTGGCTGCTGGCGTGAATTAGTGTAGGGAGTTAGTTATGGCAATGGAATTTAAGATCTTAGCCCGTGACGGTTTAGCCCGCCGTGGCGAATTGCACTTTGCCCGTGGAGTGGTGCGCACCCCTGCATTCATGCCAGTGGGTACTTTAGGTACAGTCAAGACCATGCGTCCAGAGCAGGTGAGCGAAAACGGCGCTGATATCCTGCTCGGTAACACTTTCCACCTGTGGCTACGCCCAGGTACTGATGTCATCAAGGCTCATGGTGATCTCCATGACTTTATGCATTGGGATAAGCCAATTCTGACTGACTCAGGTGGTTTCCAAGTGTTCTCGCTTGCCACCATCCGCAAGGTCACCGAAGAGGGCGTGAAGTTTAAGAACCCAATTAGCGGGGCTCCTTTGTTCTTGTCACCAGAGATCTCGATGCAGATTCAGTACGATCTTGGTTCTGACATTGTGATGCAGTTTGACGAATGTATCGCCCTGCCAGCAGAGCATAAGCGTATGCGCGAGGCTATGGAGTTATCTCTGCGCTGGGCCCAACGCTGCCGTGATGAGTTCGATCGCTTAGACAACAAGAACAGCCTCTTTGGCATTATCCAAGGTGGTACTGATGAGGGATTACGTGAGGCCTCTTTAAAGGGCTTAACCGACATCGGCTTTGATGGCTACGCTATTGGTGGTCTTGCTGTGGGTGAGCCAAAGGAAGTGATGTATAAGGCCTTAGCCCACATCGCTCCTATAATGCCTACAGAAAAGCCACGTTATTTAATGGGTGTGGGGCGTCCTGAGGACATTATTGAGGGTGTGCTGCATGGCGTGGACATGTTTGACTGCGTGATGCCATCGCGTAATGCCCGTAATGGCCACCTCTTTACCTCGCAAGGCGTGGTCAAGATCCGTAACGCAAAGTACAAGATGGACACCAGCCCATTAGATCCAAATTGCGACTGTTACACCTGCCGCAACTTCTCTAAGGCCTATCTCCACCACTTAGATAAGTGCAATGAGATCTTGGGTGCACACCTCAACACTATTCACAACATTCACTTCTACGAACATTTAATGGCTGATATCAGATCCGCTATTGAATCTGGTAAACTAGAAGAATTTGCTGACAATTTCTACGCACAACAAGGCTTGCCTCCACGAGTGCACTACTAGCAACGAGTAGCTGCGAGTAGCTGCGAGTAGCTGCGTGTAGCTGCGTGTAGCAACGAGTAGCTCCGAGCTAGTGTGAGTCCAATAGAGACAGTGCTGTGCTGGGTCGTGCTTAAAGACATGACAAGACAATCAGGCCTGCCAAAGTTTCACCTAAGCAGGCTTGTGGTAGCATGAGTCTCTGTGTAGCGTAGAAAGATCGATAAAGATCAATAACGATAATTGGTGGAAACACCACACTTTGCTCTAAAGCTGCGCAGTTGGATATTGTATTGGTAATTGTCTGCTGCAGTGCTGATCGTGATCAGTTGAGCCGTCGATCGCGTCACGCATCTGTTTCGGTTTCGTTTTTCTTTAATTGTGGGATTTATATCCATGGATATTATTTCTGTAGCCCATGCCGCTGAGGGTGCCGCTCCTGCTCCAGGTGGCGATATGAGCATGCTCATCGTTCTGGTTGTGTGTATGGTCGCTGTCTACTTCTTTGTGATGCGTCCAAACAACAAGAAGCGCAAGGAGATGCAAAAGCTGTTAGACGGTTTAGCTGTCGGTGACGAGGTGCTCACCAACGGCGGCATCGCTGGCAAGGTCGTGAAGATTCCTGATAACAAGGAATACGTTATGGTCACCGTCGGCAAGGATGTGGTGTTACAGATGAAGCGCAACTACGTCGTGGCTGTGCTGCCAAAGGGCACCTTAGAGAACCTCTAAGCTTAGTGCTGCTTCAAGAGGCTAAGGGTCGTAGATCCTTAGCCTTTTCAGCTTTTTGAGTGTTCGATGCTCAAAGCTTAAGAAAAGAGCGCCAGTACTTGCGTGCCTGTACCATTGCGCTACTGCATAACTAGCGGGCGGCGCAGGTGTGCTAGGCGCGTTAAAGCGCTAGCGCCCTAGCGTCCTTGGCCCTAGCGCCCTAGCACCCTTGCTCCCTAGCGAGCTAGGGCGTGGGCTTGGAGCTAAGCCCAATTCTTGAGTTGAGTTTTGTGCATCGAGCATTAGAGCCTAAAAAGCCTCTAACCTTCCCCTCATCAGGCTCATCAAGCCTTTCTACACCAAATAGCTTCGCTGTATAGCTTATTGCTCTGCGCCACCGTGTGCGGTGCGGCGTTTTGTGCGCTGTGCTGTGTGCGGTGGCGCTATGAGTCATGTGCTGTTAAAGCTTCAAGCTTGCCGCTGCTGCCGCTGCTGCTGCCGCTGCAGCAGTAGTGCAGCGACATAGCCCAGCTGGTACAGGGCTGGGCTTAGCTTAGCTGGTGTCGTAAGGTGTGGTGCTGCTGTATGCGGGGGAGGATAGAGGTTTTGCGGCGCTGCTTTGGGGCTAGGCCACTGCCTTAGAGCTGTGAGAATGCCGAAAGTGGCTGGAGAAACCATCCAAGAATAACTTCTTAAGTGCTGCACTGTGGTGAAGGCAAGGTGGGTGTTCAGGCCTTTTAGATCATTTGCTTTGACTTTCGATCCGCCCATAGTGCGGAGAAAAAGATTTTGGTGCTTTTTTGGGGTACTTGGATCTTGGGCTTAGGGAGCTTTTTCTTGGCGCAAGCTGTTTGAGATAAAAACCGTGATCAATAAATTTCCATGGTGGAAGAACCTGCTGGTGGCATTAGTCATCTGTGTGGGCTTCTTCTACGCCTTACCAAATCTGTATGGCGAAGATCCGGCCTTGCAAGTTTCTGGTACTAATGGCAATCCTGTGAGCCAAGAGGTGTCTGATGAAGTCAAAAATCTCTTGGATAGTAAGAGCATCCCAGGTGTCTATGAGCTAGACGAGCAAGGTCAGCTGCTGATCCGCTTCCAAACATTAGATCAGCAGATCATGGCTAAGGATTTGGTACAGTCTTACTTAGGTGATCGCTATATCACCGCTTTGAACTTAGCGCCAGCAACGCCAGAGTTTATGCGCGCTTTGGGTATGCATCCGCTGAAGTTAGGCTTAGATTTGCGTGGTGGTGTGCACTTCTTGATGGAAGTCGATATGGACGAAGCCATGAAGAAGATGAGAACGCAATTAGTCTCTGATCTGCGCAATGAGCTCAGGCAAAACAACTTGCGCCTTGCAGGTGCTCGTGCCGAGGGTAATGATGTCATCATCACCTTCCGTGATAGCGATACCCGTGATCGTGCTGCCGACTTGTTAAAGCGCAATCACCGCGACTTCACGTTCCAGAACTACGATCAAGGTGATCGCTTCTTCATCCGTGCTGCGATGACTGAAGCGCGCCTCTCGCAAATTCGTACTAGCGCAGTCGATCAAAACATCAACATCTTAAGAAATCGTGTCAATGAGTTAGGTGTAGCAGAGCCTTTAATCCAACGCCAAGGCGCGGATCGCGTGGTGGTGGAACTCCCTGGCGTGCAGGATACTGCCCGTGCTAAGGAGATTTTAGGTGCTACTGCAACCTTAGAGTTCCGCTTAGTCGACTCTAACGCTGACCTTGGTGCTGCGATGCAAGGCCGCATCCCACCAGGAACTGAGCTCCATTACGACCGTAATGGAGCTCCAGTGGTGTTAGAGAAGCGCGTGATCTTGACCGGTGATCACATCGTGGATGCTTCGTCGTCTACCGATGAGAATGGTCGCCCTCAGGTCAATATCTCGCTTGACTCTCGTGGTGGCTCCATCATGTCCGAGTTCACCAAAGACAACATTGGTAAGCCTATGGCCACGAACTTTATCGAGTTTAAGGTGGTGGAAAACACCGACCCTAACGCTCCTAAAGTTGGCGAGCCTGGTTACAAGCCAAAGTTCAAGAAGGTAGAGCAGGTTATCAACGTAGCTACCATTCAGTCGCGTTTAGGCTCTAACTTCCGTATCACCGGCATTGATTCGTCGCGTGAGGCTCATAACCTTGCATTACTCTTACGTGCAGGTGCCTTAATTGCGCCAATTCAAATCGTCGAAGAGCGTACCATTGGTCCTTCTTTAGGTCAGGAGAACATCGACAACAGTCTGCGCGCTATGCTCTATGCTTTCGCAGCCTTAGGTATCTTCATGATCATCTACTACAAGGCCTTTGGTTTTGTGGCTAACCTTGCACTGTTCTTCAACCTTGTGTTGATTGTGGGTGTGGTGTCGATGATTCCAGGTGCAACGATGACTCTGCCTGGTATCGCCGGTATCGTGCTGACCATTGGTATGGCAGTGGACGCCAACGTGCTGATCTACGAACGTATACGTGAAGAGTTGCGGCATGGTAGGCCGGTACAACTAGCCATCAACGAAGGTTACGCCCGTGCGTTTGCCACCATTGCTGACTCCAACATCACCTCGTTTATTACCGCCTTGATTCTGTTCATGGTTGGTACTGGTGCGGTGAAAGGCTTCGCCTTAGTGTTGATGGTCGGTTTGGCCTCCTCCATGTTTACTTCGGTGACGGCATGCCGCGCTATCGTGAACCTGATTTGGGGCGGTAGATCAAATCTCAAGACCTTGAGTATTTAAGAGAGGGCAACATGTTACAGTTCATTAAGGAAACGACTGTTATCCCTTTCATGAAAATCAAGGGATTGGTCGAGATTCTGTGCTTGGGTTTGGTGATTGCCTCGATTGCCTCTATGGTGATCAAGAGTATGAACTGGGGTTTGGACTTCACTGGCGGTACCGTCATTGAGACCCATTACTCGCAAGCCATGGATTTAGAGCAAGTACGTGCCGCCTACACCGCTCAAGGCATTGAGGGTGTGGTGCAGCACTTCGGCTCTACTCATGACGTGATGGTGCGTGTCGCTCCTAAAGAAGGCTTAACCCAACAGGTCATCACTGAGAAAGTACGTGCAGCCTCCCAAGTCTTAGATCCTGAGTACACTATTACCCGTAGTGAGTACGTGGGTCCTTCGGTGGGTGCTGAGTTAGTGGAGAGCGGTATTATCGCTATCGTGGTCTCGCTGATCGCGATCTTGATTTATATCGCCTTCCGTTTCGAGTGGCGTATGGCAACCGGTGCTGTGATCTCGCTGGCCTACGACGTGTTCGTGGTGCTCGGTGTGTTCTCGTTCTGGCAGATTGAGTACGACCTAACTGTGTTGGCCGCAGTGTTGACTGTGGTTGGTTACTCCCTGAACGATAAGATCGTGGTGTTCGATCGTATTCGTGAGAACGTCAGCAAGTTACCTCGTGATATGACCATGGATCACTTGTTTGATATCTCGCTGACCCAGACCTTATCGCGTACCATCATCACTTCCGGTACCACCATGATCACTGTGGTCTCCTTACTGTTGTTTGGTGGCGACATGATCTTCGGCTTTGCTTTAGCCTTAACCGTTGGTATCGTGTTCGGTACTATCTCTTCGATCTACGTGGCTTCGACTTGGGCCTTGTTGCTCAAGATTGAGCGTAAGCACCTGATTCCAAAGAAGATCGAGAAGAAAGAGATCGAAATGGAGTCGATGGACGACTAAGCTCCATCCTGTTCTTGGGATAGTGTTAGTGACGCGTTAAGCGCTTACAAACACTGCACAGATACAAAAAAGCCCGTTCTCCTGAGGCCAAAGCTTTGAGAGAACGGGCTTTTTTATTGGCGTGCGCAGAGCACCGCACGCAGCGCGGAGCTTGCTAGAAGGACTTCTTCATGACGCGAGCCTTTTCGCGCTGCCATTGACGCTCTTTGATAGAGTCACGCTTATCGTGCTCTTGCTTACCACGAGCAAGGCCAATCTCAAGCTTGGCCCATGAACCTTTCCAATAGAGCTTGAGTGGCATAATGGTGTAGCCTTGACGCTGAGATTGACCCATGAGTTTGTTGATCTCACGGCGGTTCATTAAAAGCGTGCGAGTGCGGGTAGGGTCACTGACCACAAAAGCACACGAAGTCTTGAGTGGGTTGATAGTGGCTCCTAAGAGCAGCAGCTGACCATCTTTAGCGGTGACATAGGCCTCAGAGATGTTGGCCTTGCCAGCACGCAGGGACTTAACTTCCCAGCCTTGGAGAGACAATCCAGCCTCATAGCGCTCTTCAATAAAGTAGTCGTGACTTGCACGGCGGTTGACGGCAATCACGGTACCAGTATTAGTCTTTTTCTTACCTGCCATAGTTATTCTCAGCCAGATCCACCTTTGTCTTTGCTTTCCTTCTTCTTCTCTCTCTTAGTGCTTTACGCTTCCATACACTCCACATGACTTTACATGACTTTGTTGTTAAATAACTTCACGTGGCCCATTCTTTTCCACTTAGCTTAGGTTGCATAGCAGAGCTACTCTCTAAAGGCTAACAACTAGTAGCTAACAACTAGTGGCTAATCTGAGCAGTAGAGGAGGTTCCAAAAGTAGGGGAAGAGAGAAAAGAGCGTATGCCATCGAGGCGACAAAGGATTAGGACTGAGCCTTGTACTGTCCTGATCTGAGATCAGTCGATGATGGAAAAACCTGCTTTAGGCGTAAGGCTTTTGCTAAAGCTTGCCTATCTTAACATAGGCTCGCTAGCGCAAGTATAACTAGGTCAGCCAAGTATCTAGGTTTGTTTGTTTATCTGACTTATAGCGACCAATACCCCACTCGTGAGAGTGGGGATAAGGTCGCATGTTTGGATAAAGTATTGCT
>CALXYZ010000052.1 GCA_944393075.1 uncultured Anaerobiospirillum sp.
ACATGCCTCATAAAATACTAATGTATGGGGCATTATAACAATGCGCGGCAGAGCATGGCAGCCGACCGCACAGATCGGAGCTTCCACCCTGTGCGTTGGCGTATCCGCAGATCCACTCCAGATAGTCATCCTTCCACTTGCTTTTCCATTCGGTATTTTGGTTTTCAGGCATGCTATCACCTTCATTCCTTGATAATTTCCCCAATTATAATGGTTCTGGAGCTGGGCTATGCAAAACAAGGGTAATGTGTTTGGATAGCTCACCCGATCTGTAACCCGATCTGTAACCCGATCTGTAACCCGATCTGTAACCCGATCTGTCACCCGATCTGTCACCTGATCTGTCACCCGATCTGTAACCCGATCTGTAACCTGATCTGTCACCCGATCTGTCACCTGATCTGTCACCTGATCTGTCACCCGATCTGTCACCTGATCTGTCACCTGATCTGTAATCAGATCTGTATCCCAAGGCTTCAGTAGGGCTGATTCTTAAGCCATTTTCGGAACGAGTCTGGCCCATAGATCTGCCATCCTTGGTTTCGGCGTTGCTAGGCAGGTCTCGCTATCCTGCCCATATATTTGTGTTTTTAAAGTCTAGTCTGGACTTTGCAACACACTAGACAGTGTAGCCACTACGTGACTACTTAAGGCGCTGTTTGAGGTACTGCTTTGTATCCTTAAACAAGCGCTTTAGATACCGCCACAGCTTTCTTGTCTTGCCCACCAGCACATACAAGCCAAACAGCAGCACAAGCCTAATAAGGCCTACACGCCAGCTTCGATGACAGTACCCACCTTTGTGAGTGCCCGACTTTTTGCCAAGACCAAAAGCCCAGTAGAGTGCCCAAGCAATCACGATTGCCGTAGCAAGGTGGTCTTCGATAACCTGCTCTAAGAGCAAGTCTTTGGCCTCAGCAGTTGGATGGCCTTGCTCTCTCTGTGCGTTTGAGCTGTTAGAAACAAGCTCTTGCACTATAGGGCTGGATTCACCACAGCCACTCAGCGTTTCCGCGTTGCAGCTAAAAGCTAAAGAGCAAAAGGCCCAGAACAGACCCACGAGAGTCACTTTGATGGCTATTAGTGCCATGATCAGTCTCCTTATTAAGGAAAAACACACATGGCATTCAGCTGCCTTCCAGTCCAGCAGAAGGCACCGAATGCCTTCTGATGTGCTACGAGCGAGACGTGTGACTCGTGGAGTTGCTATAACCCACACGATAGAGTACGCTCTACCTATATATGAGGTTTTTGATAGGTGTTTGTACCCTATCGCGTGCTGCCTAGCAAAACTCCAACAATGGAGGTCTTGTTGAGCGGCCGGCTTGAAGCCAGCAGGGTGAACCTTGCTGGCTTTTAAGCTTTAGAATCGCATTAGTAGCTTTAACCTCGGATCTTGTATTGGCTAGCTTTCTTGCCTAGTCGGACTAGGGCTCAAATCCCCACCACACATATCCCTCTCATGTTATTCTTCTAAATCAAACTATATTTGTGCCCTTGCTTCAGTGTACTTAGTGAGTGTGGTGTGTGTAGCTGCTGCACAAACAGTAATGGCGCGATGCTATGCGTTGCGTGTAGGGAAGTTGTAAAAAGGGCAGGTAGGAAAGAGAATCTGTGGATGGAGCGGCTTACGGGAATCGAACCCGCGCCAAAAGCTTGGGAAGCTTTTGTTCTACCATTAAACTAAAGCCGCTTGAGAGGTTGCGATTTCGGGCTGCTGCCATGATCTATCGCGGTTTTCATTTTACGAATCCGCTCTCTAAATTGCAAGCTGAAATCACGGCCAAGCACCATCGCAAAGCCATTTGTGTCTAGCACTATGTGCCGCTCTTTGGCGCCAAGGCTCAGCTTTTTGGGCTGGGCCTTGGGCGGCGCGGGCTTCACCAACGCCTATAGATCTTGTTGATGGGGCCGCTTGCGGCTAGAGCACGAGCTTGCGCTTTAAGTACTGAATGCTCCTCACTAAGGTGTCTGAGTCAGTAGCAGAAGAGGCTGAGGCCACGTACTTGAGGTTCTCGTAAGGGCCGCCAATGAGCTGACCATAGGCAGTGAGCGGCATCACCTGTCCTTGGATATTAAGGCCTAATGACTTGAGCTCACGGCAAATGGCCACGGTATACTCTGCGCCTGCCGAGTAGACCGCCTTGAACTTTGGGCAGCGGTCTAAGACCTGATGTGTGATCTGGCCGTAGGCGGTGGAGATCAGATCCATAGCCTCAACGCGGCTGCGGTTGCTCTCCTCTAAGGTCTTATCGAACATCATCAGAATCTGAGCGTTAGCACCTAAGTGATCGGAAACCGCAAAGACGGTGGTGTAGTCGTTAGCACGTGCCACCACGTTGCTGACCACGCGCTCAATCTCAGCAGCACGCTTCTGATCATCATCGATAAGGTCGATGTTTTTGACCGGCACAAAGAGGGTCTTCTCCTCTAAACGCAACATCTCTACCTGTGCGGCAATCAGAGGGTTAGCACCACCAACTAAGCCAAAGATCTTTTGGGTTGAGATCTGCTCGTTGTTCTGCTCACGCATCACCTTGCGGGCCATGGTGGCGGTGAATGGACCTGGGTCGACAGCAATGAACTTGATGCCTGACTTGATCACGGCGTCGGCAATGGTATTGATGTCTTGTTGCGAGGTGCAGTCTAGGACGATAGCACGAGTGCCGTTTTCGGCTAAGGCCTTGATCTTGTGAGCGAGGTAGTCGCTGCCGTGAAAGAGCTCTTTTAAGTACAGGGCTTCAGTTCTGTAGCGGAACTTCTCGGTAAAAAGGTCAGCGATACGGCCGCCAGCAGCTGGACGTAGGTCATCTAAGCCGATTAAGGACTTTTGAATAGGCTTACCGTCCACCAAGATGTAGCCACCAACATTAGAGCGCTTGAGCTCTGGGAATGCTGGCACCACAATAGCGACGCGATCATCGCCTAAAGCGTCTAAGAGAGCCTGCGTTTCAGTGCAGGTGTTTCCTCGCATTGCTGGGTCGATACGCTTAGCGTAAAGCTTGACGTCATTGGACTTGAGAAGCTTGCCAGCATAGAAGACCATCTGATAACTCTGCGTAGGCATCAGATTGCGGCTATTAGTCGAATAGACCAAGCAGTCAAAGTTCTTGGTGGCAGCGTCTTTTAAACCACGGGAGCTCACAAGAGAGCATACTGTTGAGCGGTTCTTTTGCAGGAGCGCACCTACAGCACTTGCGCCAGTGATTTCGTCTGCAATGACAACACATTGAGCCATGTTTTATTCCTCAAGGCGTCTAGTATTTAGCTAGCGCCACAATAGTGCCCTACAGCCCTTACCCTCTTACAACCTGTGCTCACCTTTCTTTTGCTCCTTGTTTGCAAGCTGCCATGTTGCAATGTAGTGGCAGCCATGGCCTTATATTTAGCTTTAGCCTTGTCCTTATGTGTGTCTGCGTACTTCTTGGTGCTATTGAACCCCTCATGATGTTTTGGGGGGGTTGAGCGTTAGCGCCTTTTCCCTTTTGTTATTCTGTGGGGCTGCTAACGCTATGAGTGCAGTAAGTAAGGCTTTACGATTTGCTTGGCATATCTCTGTGCCGCAATCGGCTATGGAGCTCTGGTTTGAGCTTATTAGCGTGTTCTCCCTATTTTTTATTTTGCTCTGTTTTTCTATTTCTTTGGTTTGAGCCTTTTTAGTAGAGCACGCCTTTAGTTTTAGTTTTAGTTTTGGTTTAGGTTTTTGGTGTTTTTGTTTAGGGTTAGGTGCTGTGGTATAGCGAGTTGGGCCTGCTTTGTTGGTTGCAGTCCCTTGCCTAGGCTTAGCTTCAACTAGCCTAGAGTCGAGATACGGGCACGTAACATTAAAATTGATGCTGGGACGACGGAGATCTCATCGACACCAATGCGAACTAGTTCGTGAGTAAAGCCTTCGTCGGCGGCAAGTTCACCACAGACGCCAACCCAAATGCCGTTTTTATGGGCATTGTTGACGGTCATCTCGATGAGGCGAATGACTGCACGATGGTATGGATTTAAAAAGCGACCAACTTCAGCATTCTGGCGGTCAACGGCGAGTGTGAATTGCGTCAGGTCGTTGGTGCCAATGGAGAAGAAGTCGACATGTTCTGCAAGGAGATCGGAAATGATAGCAGATGCTGGGGTTTCGATCATAATGCCGAGCTCCACCTTTGGTGAAAATGGCTTGCCTTCATTGGTAAGCTCATCTTGCACTTCCTTACACAGGCGGCGGCATTCTTTTACCTCCTCCACTGACGAGATCATTGGGAACATGATGGCGAGTGTACCGTAGACCGATGCTCTATAGAGCGCTCTTAACTGTGTTTTAAATATCTCTGGGCGAGAGAGGCAAATTCTCACAGCACGCATACCCATGGCTGGATTCTCTTCAGGTTTGAGCATGAAGTAGTCGGCAGTCTTGTCGGCACCGATATCAAGGGTTCGGATTACGACCTTCTTGCCATCCATGGCCATGAGGGTTTCTTTGTAGATATTAAACTGCGTCTCCTCACTTGGAAAATCATTGGAGGAGAGGTAGATATACTCTGAGCGGAAGAGGCCAATGCCTTCAGCATCAGAGGTCTTGACTAGATCAAGATCAGATACCGCTCCTATGTTAGCAAAGAGCATGATCTTGCGACCACTGAGAGTACGGGTCTCTTTGCCACGGAACTGCTCTAAGCGGGCACGCAGTGCATCTTCTGTGCGTTTACGCTCAGCGTAGATCGCTAACGTCTTCTCATCTGGTTCGATGATGATAATGCCTGCACCACCATCGATGATCGCGAGCTTGCCCTCTAAGTCTTCACTTAAGCGGTTACCGATGTTGATGACAGCTGGAAGGCCTAGGGTACGAGCGAAGATTACGGTGTGGGAACGCGAAGAACCGGCTGACGTTAAGATACCACGGACGAGGTTGTGGTCTAATTGCACCGTCTCCGATGGAGCGAGGTCATCGGTGGCGAGGATGATAGGTTCATTAGAGTTGACGTAGCGGTGCTGAGTCTTGTTGCCAGAGTGCTGGTTTAAGATATCGCACAGTCTGCGGGAGACGTCGATCACATCGGCAGCACGGCCTTTCATGTAATCGTTGTCCATGTTGCTAAACATGTCAGAGAACTTCTGACCGGTAGCATCAACAGCGTACTCAGCGTTGACCTTTTCCTCTCGGATGGTGCTTTCGATGGCATCCACGTAGTCTGGGTCATCTAACATCATCTGGTGGATTTGGAAGACGACGGCGTTCTGTTCACCAAGCTTTTCAACCGTCATCTCATAGAGCGAACCTAATTGGGTAATGGCCTGATTGCGGGCCTCCTCAAAGCGCTTAATCTCCGCGTCAACATCAGCAACTTCATGCTTAGATGATGGTGGGGCGTTACGTTGCAAGAACGAAATACGACCCACAGCAATACCGCGGCTAGCTGGATTACCATGCAGCACGAGGCGATCTTCGCTTTCCTCTTCTTCAAAAGGCAGGTTGTGATCCGGCATAAAGCTAATAGGCTCGCTGTCGTGATCATACTCAAGGCCACTTATCGCGACGTCGCTATCAGTGCTCGTGGTAGCAGTACCATCCACACTGCTAACCACATTGTTCACCACGTTGCCTATCACAGCGCTTACTTTAGAGTCAGTAGCAGCGGCAGCAACAGCGGCCGCCTCAGTAGCAGCTGCAGCTGAAGCTGTATCGGCTTGGGCGCCACTGATCTCAGCTACAAGCGCATCAGCATTAGCCTCTTTATCTGCAACCTGATTGAGTGCATTAGTGGCAGCTACTACATCGGCGGCTGCTAGGGTGGCAGCGTCAGCTGCGGCCACAGCGGCGGCGGCAGCCTGCTCTGCTACCTGAATGGTGTTTTGCAGCTCTGCTTGAGCGGCGCTGAGCTCTGGGCTAGTGCCTGTATCTGGGCTTCTCATGTTGTCGCTTTCATCATTGCTCACTTGGAGACTAGAAGCAGAGATGTTAGCGTCATTAGCAGCAATGGAGGCTGAGTTGTTTGAGTTATTAGATGCCGCTGATGCAACTAATGCAGCAGATGCTGTAGGTGTAGCAGAAGTAGCAGGGGTTGCAGCGTTAGCAGGGGTAGCAGCGTTTGATTCTGTTGTGGAGGTAGCAGAAGAGGTGGTAGATGCATCGAAAGGAGCGCTAGCACCTTGCGGAGCCGCGCTTAACGCATCTGTGTCTTGTGGTTTGATATCGTGATCGCTCATCGTAATCGTTATCCTAAAGCCGGTGATTTCTCAATAATAATTGATGAGGTGGTGATTTTCTCTGCCTGAGCGCAAATTTTGGTAAGAGCTACACGAAGGGGGTACACTTTTCCGCCTCTGTCAGTCACTGTGCCATGGCAGCTATTGCGGAGGTACGTAAAAAAGGCCAAGAAGCGTATGGAGGGTGGTAAAATAAGCCTCTTAAACGCTCTGCATTGGTGCGGTGCGTGTGTTTCGTGATTTTCTTTTTGGGTACGGGCACTTCCTACTCCGTACCTTGTGGATTTGGACTTTTTTGGTTATGGAACAAGTTAAGGTTAAGACTCGTTTTGCCCCATCGCCAACTGGCTATTTGCACGTTGGTGGTGCCAGAACTGCTTTATTCTCCTGGCTCTATGCTCGTCACTGCGGTGGTGAATTTGTACTGCGCATTGAGGACACCGACCGCGAGAGATCTACCCAACCAGCCATCGACGCCATTTTAGAGTCCATGCAGTGGTTAAACCTCACTTGGGATGAGGGGCCTTACTACCAGACCAAGCGCTTTGACCGCTATAAGGAAGTCATTGAGCAGCTCATCAAGGAAGGCAAGGCTTATAAGTGCTACTGCTCTAAGGAGCGTTTAGAGCAAGTACGTGCTGAGCAGATGGAAAAGGGCTTAAAGCCTCGCTATGACGGCCACTGCCGTGACGACCACTCCGAGCACAGCCCAGATGAGCCATATGTGGTGCGTTTTAGAAACCCTGATACCGGTGTCGTGGCTTTCGACGATATGGTGAAGGGTCACATCGAGTTCCAAAACAGCGAGCTTGATGACTTCATCATTCAACGTTCTGATGGCACCCCAACCTACAACTTCTGTGTGGTGGTCGATGACTACGACATGGGTATTACCCACGTGATTCGTGGTGATGACCACGTGAACAACACCCCTCGTCAGATCAACTTATACCGTGCCTTAGGCGCTAAAGAGCCAGTCTTTGGTCACGTGGCTATGATCTTAGGCGACGATGGTAACAAGCTCTCCAAGCGTCATGGTGCTGTGAGCGTGATGCAGTACCGTGAAGACGGCTACTTACCAGAGGCGCTCCTCAACTACTTAGTACGCTTAGGTTGGAGCCACGGTGATCAAGAAATCTTTACCGTCCCTGAGATGATTGAGTACTTCACTCCAGAGCAGATCAACAAGTCTGCTTCTAGCTTCAACACCAAGAAGTTAGAGTGGCTCAACGCTCACTACATGAAGACCCTGCCACGTGCTGAGGTCGCTGCTGAGCTCAAGTGGCACTTTGCTCGCTTAGGCATCGACACTGATGCTGTTGAGGGCCCAGATTTAGAGTTAGTGGTAAAGAACTACTGCGAGCGTACCCACACCTTAAAGGAAATGGCCGAAAAGGCTCGTTGCTACTTTGAGGACATCACTTCTTACGACGCTGCGGGCGTGAAGAAGTGGATCAAGGAAGGCTCTGTGGAAATCCTTAAGGACAGCTTAGAGGTGTTACAGAAGTTAGACACCTGGGTTGCTGCTGATATCGATAAGGCTTTAGAGGGTGTGGCTCAGAAGCACGAAGTTGGTATGGGTAAGGTCGGTCAGCCACTGCGTCTTGCAATGACTGGTACCCCAACCTCCCCTGGTATCGGTGACACCATGGAGTTAGTCGGTCGCGAGCGCACTTTCAAGCGCATTGCTGACGCTATCACTGCTTTCTCCAACAAGTAGTTGGAGTTAGGCTTTATAGCTTTATGGCTTTACCGCTATTAACAGCATAACAACAGGCCTCGTGCCGGCAAAGACCGATTCGGTCTTTGCCGGCACGGGGCCTGTTTGTTTGTGAAAGCCATGGGCTACCAAAAGAAAGCCCCGCATGAGCGGGGCTTGCATTAATACTCAAACAAAAATCGGTTGACCCACATACATGGGGTGGTTGCGAGCGAAGCTCCTTGTTACCACCACTTTGGCTTGCTTAAAGCCTCGGTGTAGAGCTGCTCGTACTTCTTGCAGGACTCGTCCCAGTTGAAGCGCACATGCATTGCGTTGAGACGTAAGCGCTGCATCTCCACAGGATCCTCTAAGTAGAGAATCAGGGTACGACGTAAGCAGCTTAAGAGCTCCTCTGGATTTGGATCCCAGAAGATAAAGCCGTTACCGTTTTGTTGATCGGTATCGTAGTTGGTCACGGTGTCACGCAGACCACCCACGCCACGGACTATAGGGATAGTACCGTAGGCTAAGGAGTACATCTGGTTGAGGCCGCATGGCTCGAAGATCGATGGCATCAAGAAGAAGTCAGCTGCAGCTTCGATCTGGTGAGCTAAGGTGTTGTCGTAGACCGAGCGGAAGATCATCTTGTCTGGGTGACGATCGGCAATCTCGCGCATCTGACGCTCAAGGTTTGGATCACCAGTACCTTCGACCACGATCTGCACACGGTGACGTAAGAACTGCTCTAAGATTGGGATTAAGATGCCCACGCCCTTTTGATCGGTTAAACGTGCGACCATACCATACATTGGGTCATCGCACATTGGCAGGCCTAAATCCTTTTGCAGCAGGTACTTGCCTAAGATCTTCTCTTCTAAGGTGTTGATGTCGTATTGGATCTTGAGGTGCTTGTCGGTAGAAGGATCCCAATCGCTGTAATCACAGCCATTGATGATACCCACAAGGTCAGCTGCACGGTTCTGGAAGTTGATGGTCATACCATGACCGCCTAAGTAGGTGGTCAGCTCAGTGGCATAGCCTGGGGACACAGCAGTGATCTTGTCAGCGTAGAACACACCGCACTTTAAGAAGTTGATGTAGGTACCCTGTGAGATCATGTCGTTGTAGACATTGCAGATCTCAGGCACCATGTAGATTTGGCCGCGATCGAATACACCTTGGAAAGCGCCATTGTGCACGGTGATGATGGAACGGGTCTTATCAAAGAAGCTGTCAGCACCATACTTGATGCGCAGGATCATTGGAACCAAGCCAGCGTGCCAGTCGTTGCAGTGCACGATATCAGGCTTGAAGTTCAAAGCACGGGTAGCGTCTAAAGAACCAGCTGCTAAGAAGGCAAAGCGCTCACCATTGTCCCAATAAGCTTGGTTGTTATCGCCGTAGATGGAGGTGCGATCGTAGTAGCGTTGGCAGTCTAACAGCCACACTTTCAGGCCATTAGCGATGGTGGTTTCGCGAATCTGATAGTCGATCTGACGATCCGTGCCTTGGTTCAAGCTAGAGTGACCAATGACAGGGAAGTTTTCGACGCCCTTGATCGTGCTATAGCATGGCATCACCACCCGCACATCGTGGCCATTTGCCTTCAGTTGAGCAGGCAGTGCCTTAGCTACGTCGGCGAGGCCGCCGGTCTTGATTACGTCTGCAACCTCAGATGAAATAAATAAGATGTTCAAAGTTCACCTTTTGAAAACTAAACTCAGAGCCATGCCTCGTGTGCAGAAGCTGTTCTTCTAAGTTAGGGCAGCATGGTAAGAGCTACAGCTACGCCTGACTTATCAACACATCATAGCCTCTAAAACCAACTTAAGATTCCACGCTTACCATAACCTTAAGGGCCAAAGCTGCAAGCCTTTCTGCACGCATCGCTTGCGTTAGGGGCGGTCTGCAATCGTGTACATGAGCACACTAGCAAACAGCTACCAACGTCTGAAACAAGAAAACCTTATCTAGAGAAATTCCCACTAGAAGAAACCACGATACGGCGCTGTGGGCGCGAGCCCCAATCCTATTAGGCTCAGAACAGCCCGCGCCCACAACGTCATCGTTTGCGACCTATCATAGCTTGACTAAGGCCAATGCCATAGCAAAAAGTCCTTTGCACTAAAGATAGGATGTGCGCTTGTTACTGCTAGTACTTCTCTTAGCGGCTCTTAGTACCGAACCATGAACGTTAAAACATTGGTGTACTGCACCTTGCACATTGGTTCAATGGCGCAATAGCACAATGCTGTCATGTGATGTACCAAGAGCCTTAGCAAAAAAAAAAAAATGAAAATGATCAAAGCCCCGTCTTGCTTTTGCTCATCAAGCTAGGGCTTGTAGCTCAGGGCATAAGCTCCTGTTAGAAGCCTAAGCGCATGCCCTTTGGAATCACGATGATGCCACCGGCCGAAATTTGTGGGCCGTTCTTATCATCTGGGTTGACTAAGCGTTTGTCAGCCTCTAAGTCGTAACCTAAGGTAAAGCCTGGAGCCAACTCTACATCGCGGTCTATGATGGCACGGCGGATCTTACAGCCCGCACCAATCTTGACGTCACCGATGAGTACCGACTCTTCCACCGTAGAACCATCGTGAGCTTCGCAACGGAAACCTAAGACGCTCTTTTGAATGGAGGCACCTTCAATATTGCAACCAGCAGAAATCATCGATTGCGAGACAACAGATTGGTTTTGCTTGGTGTCAGAGAAGTGTGCAGGAGGAAGTGGTGGGTAGAAGGTGTGCAGAGGCCACTTGAGATTCATCAGCGAGAATGGAGCATCCTCTGCTAAAAGATCCATGTGGGCATCCCAGTAGGCGTCGATGCTACCGACGTCACGCCAGTAGACGTCCTTTGGCTCGCCTTCGATGACGTTGTTCGATAGGTCGTAGACAAAGACATTGCCACGTGGGAAGAGCTTTGGAATGATGTCCTTACCAAAGTCGTGGGAAGAGCTGTCATCCTCAGCATCTAAGCGCAGCTCAGTGGCTAAGACCTTGGTGTTGAAGATGTAGTTGCCCATCGAGACTAAAGAGTAACCAGGGTCACCTGGAATCTCTTTTGGTACAGCAGGCTTCTCCTCAAAGCCGATCATGCGGCCGGTAGGGTCGACCTCAATCACACCGAAGCGCTTGGCGCAGTCTTTTGATGGGAGGCGAATGGCAGCGACGGTCAAGCCGGCTTGGTTGGAGGTGTGGTAATGGAGCATCTGGCGGATGTCCATTTTGTAGATGTGGTCTGAGCCGAAGACGCACACATCATCAGGGTATTGGTCTTCAATGAAGGTCAGGTTTTGGTAGATGGCATCGGCGGTACCACGGTACCACTCTTTGCCAGTACGCATCTGTGCTGGGATTGGATCGATGAAGCAGCCTGGAATACCAGAAACGGTCCAGCCGTTCTTCATGTGCATGTACAAAGATTGCGACTTGTACTGAGTGATCACAAACAGTCGCAGAATGCCAGAATTCACAAAGTTATTCAGAACGAAGTCGATCAAGCGGTAGCTGCCGCCAAATGGTACTGATGGCTTCGAGCGAGACTTGGTAAGTGGCATTAAACGTGTTCCTTCGCCTCCGGCGAGGATCATTGCCATTACTCCTGACATAACGATTTACCTCTTCTGACCAAATACCTTGAGCAAAAACAAACAAATAAGTAAGGATCGAGACCACGCTTTTACTTTAATTTTTGCTTTGGTTTTGCTTTACGCGATCAAACAAGCGCAAATTAAGCGAAAAGCACGTAAAAAGCACGGTTCTAAGACCAAAGCAGCACGGTCTGTCCCTACTGATCGGTGATGAGGTCTGATTGCCCATCGTGCCTAGCATACGCAAAAACGGGCGCAAGGTTTTTGATGAGGGACTCACTTTTTATAATCCTAAGGCGGCAAAGCATGGTTTCTTGCGCAAAAATGAGCGCTGAATCTCACTTTACAAAAAGCGAAAACAGGTGATTTTTGCAGCAGTGATCCTTAATGGTGCTTAGCAAGCAGATATTCACCGCCGATCCACAAGCTATATGGCTTTGCAGCCAAATGGATACACGATTTTGGGTTGCTGAGCTTAGGGAGTTGGCTTGGCTGAGTTAATCAGGAGTAAGGACGGCCTTGTTTGGGGGCGATGGGAGCATATGGGTACACATGGGTACATATGGGTACATATGGCGGCATCTGGCTACAGATAGGGCTGTTTGGGTTGTTTGGTGGTAGCAGGCTTCTTACAATCAGGCCTTGCTTTCATGGCGCTAATAGCGTCAAATAGGCATGATTTTTTGTTTTTTCTCCGCCTTCTGAGGTTTTTTATGGGCGTTAGCAAGATGTGGTCTAAAGTGGTTTTAGGCTCGGTGGTGGCCGGTGTGACTTTGATGGTCGCTAGCTGCCAAAATATGTCCTTTGATTCGAACTTAAACCCAGAGAACTTTACTGAGTACGCTAAGCCAGCCACAGTTAAGATCTACACCGACGACAACATTACCGATCACCGTTACTATTCGCTTGGCATGGTCTCTGGCCTTGCTTGCCAAGAGACTGAAGATGACTTTATCGCTCGTGAGAGCGAAGCTCGTACAGCTGCTCGTATCAAGGCTGCTGACATGGGAGCTAACGGCATTGTCTTTGGCAAGTGTGTACGTTTAGAGAAGACTGCTGCTTGCTATGTCTCTGTGACCTGTTACGGCGAGGCCTTTAAGGTCGACGACAGCTATCGCCAAGGCAAGTTTGCCGACGAGAACGTCAAAGAGTAGCAAGGTTGGTAAGCCAAGCTAAGCTCAGCCAAGCTAAGGTAAGCCAAGCTGCGCTTGGCTCAAGCTGTTTGATTTTGCAGAGCCGCAACTGCTACTGCGCAATGCGTGGTGGTGGCTGCGGCTTTGGTTTGTTTAGTGTTGAGAGTGTGCGTGAGAGGTAGTGACTCGTGGAGAGCTTTAATCTAGAGCCGATTGGCGTTATTAGAACGCCTTATGGTGAGAAGTTTGCGGTGCCGCGGCAGCCGCGTTTAGTGGAGAGTACGCACTGCGAAATTGAGCTTTTTGCTCCATACTCAGATCCTCAAGCCTGCATCGGCCTTGAGGGATTTAGCCACATCCACGTGATCTTTATCTTCGATAAGATCTCTATGGAGGAGGTTGCTAAGTTCCGTCCTATGATCAGACCTCCACGCTTAGGTGGTAATCAGCGTGTTGGTGTCTTTGCCTCGCGTTCGCCTTTTAGACCAAGCAGATTGGGCCTGTCTATCCTCGCTTTAGACCGAGTAGAAAACCGCCAAGGCAAGAGCGTTTTGCACGTGCGTGGCGCTGATATGGTCGATGGCACTCCTATCCTCGACATTAAGCCTTACATCCCATTTGTTGATTCCATACCTGATGCACGCGGAGGTTTTGCTAGTGTCCCTCCAGAGCGTAAAGAGGTGGTCTTTAGCCTACAAGCTCAAGCACAGCTCATCGCGGCGCATCTTGATACGCAAGTCTTGGCTGAGATTTTGTCACAAGATCCTCGTCCTGCTTACAAAGACAGTGATGATGCTAAGACCTATGTGGCGCTTTTAATGGGCTATCACGTACACTTTCAGGTACATGGCAACACTGTTACCGTCATCGCCTTAGAAAAGGCTGATGCTTAGTCGCAGTGAATGCAGCAAGGCTGTTTCTTGGCTTTTGTGAGACTGTGCAACCGTGGTTCGATTTTTTTCACCACATTGAGGGCTATAATCGGATAGGCACTTAAGCTAAAGCTTCTTTGACCTTATATGATTTCTCTGCATCAGTACTGTAGGCACAGGTAGTGCAGAAAATTGCTTTAGTATTTGTGGCGGCTGTCATGAGGGATTGAAATGAGCAAATATAAGCACCTGTTGTTTGATGTCGATGGCACTATCGTAGATAGCTTCGATGCTGACATTAAAAGCTTGATTGAGCTTTTAAACCGCCACCGTCCAAGCCATGGCAAGACTGCTGAAGACTTGGCCTTTGTGTTTGGTATTCCAAGTTTTTCTTCACTTAAGGCTTTAGGTTTTGATGAAGAGCAAATCCCAAAGCTAACCAAAGAGTGGATTGAGCTTGAGCATGAAAATGCTCATATGAATTCCCTCTTCGATGGCATTATTGATGTCATTGCCTACCTGAAAGACCGTGGTTTTGAGCTCGGTATCGTGACTTCCCGTAGCCGTGAAGGCAATTTAGGTGGCCCTTTAGGTGGCTTTATCCCTGAGCCTGTCCATCATTTAATCACCCGTGCTATCTGTGCTGGTGACACCCCACGTCCAAAGCCATATCCTGATCCAATCCTGCACTATATGGAGATTACTGGCGCTAAGCGCGAGGAAATCCTGTTTATTGGTGATGCTTTAACCGATCTGCAAGCAGCCGACGCAGCAGGTGTCGACTTCGCGTTGGCTCTGTGGGGCTACCACGGTAAAGATCACCCTTACTGCCGTCACTACCTTAAGACCCCATGGGATCTGGTGGCTGTGTGCACAGAAAAGGACAAAGACACCAGCTTTGTTGCCCAAATGCACGCTTGGGCCCGTGAAATCAATGCCATTGGCCAGATTGGCCTTACGTATTGTGACGACCGCTTTGATCGTGAGCGTTATGAGCGCTTGCAGAACATTGCTGCTCAGATGGCTGCTCACTATATCGATGAGAGTGCCGAGATCATCAAAAAGGAGTGGTGCACCCATGGTTACAAGACTCCTCAGGTCGATACCCGTGCCGCTATCTTTGATGATCAGGGCCGCATCTTGATGGTGAAAGAGAAGCTCTCTCAGAAGTGGGATCTACCAGGTGGCTGGTGTGATGAAAACCTCTCGGTGGTCGATAATATCCTCAAAGAGGTACGCGAAGAGGCCAATATGGACGTCCACGCTGTCAAGCTTGTGGGTGTCTTTGACCGCAACCGCCATAACACCCCTGATACCATCGTCGGCTGTCTGAAGTTTTTCGTAGAGTGCAGCAGTGGCCCTGGTACCTTTACTGATAATACTGAGACCTTAGAGCGCCGCTTCTTTGCGCAAAATGAGCTCCCAGTAAAAGATTTGCGCACCACGACCTGTACCTTAGATCAGATCATGATGTGCTTTGCTTGCCACAAAGATAAGAATTGGAAGCCAATTTTAGAGTAGGGTTTGAGGCTTCCGTGATCTACTACATCACTCAACCCCCCCACAGCTCTCTGAGCAAGAGAGCTGTGGGCAAGTGTGATTTAAGCTGAATGGCTTTTGAGCTGGTAGCTTTGTGGGCAATTCATCGTATTTGTCGTCGTAGTTTGTTGGACAAAAAACATGCGCTTTCTAGTTGATCTTCATACTCACACCGTGGCTAGCGATCACGCTTACAGCACGGTTAATGATTACGTTATGCAAGCCGATAAGAGCGGCATTGCAATGTTTGCTGTGACCGACCATGGTCCTGATTTAGAAGATGCCCCTCACAAATGGCACTTTGGTAACCTCCACGTCATTCCTCATGTGGTCGACAATATCGCTATTTTGCGTGGTATTGAGGCCAACATCCGCGCTGATGGTACCTTAGATCTAGATGATGTCTACTTAAATCGCCTCGACATTGTGCTCGCTGGTTTCCACCCAAATATCGATAAGCTCGATGAAGCTGAGTACACCCGTCTGATGGTCAAGGTCATTGAGTCGGGCAAGGTGGATATCGTCTCCCACATCGGCAACCCTCGCTACCCAGTTGATTACAAGACTATCTTAGAGTGCGCTAAGGCCAACAACGTTGCCATTGAGCTCAACTCTTCATCTGGCATCAATACCCGTAAGGGTAGCCACGACAATTGCGTCAAGGTCGCCAAGTTAGCTAAAGAGATTGGCAACACCATCTCGTTAGGTTCTGATGCTCACGTGTGCTACTTTTTAGGCAACTTCAAAGAGACTGATAAGGTGATCGAAGAGTCAGGCTTAGGCTATGACCACATCATCAACACCAGCCCAATGAAGGTATTGGACTTCTTAGAGTCTCGTGGCCACGAGCCAATTGAGTCTCTGCATAACCTCTTTACCTTGTACTAGAGGGCAGCAGCAGAATATCGTTTTGCAAGTGCCGAGCTTTACGCTCGGCATTTTTGTTTTTAGCGCACATGACAAAGTAAGTCATGTGCCGCTAGGAGGCGCAGTTCTCTGCTAAGATGAGGTTAAGGAGCAACAAGAACAAAGTCTTGCCATGATTCATGCATGGTGCTGTTCAGAAAAGATGTTACTAACCGTAGAGTTATTCATGGGCGTGTAGGCTGGGCAATGCTGGTATTTGCCCATAGGAGCAACGCAGAAGTTATTTTTGGTGATGGAGGTGTGGTATGGAACTTCACCATCTGAAACACAACGTTAAGCTTTGGCATCTGAATCACAGATTGGCAAAGGGTATCAGTCGCAAGTGTGCTAGTGAGCAATTTGGTGATTTCACGTTCACGGTGGGATCGGCCAAGTACTTAAAGGAAGTGCAAGCACTGCATTTAGCTCTCTTTCGCCAGCCTATGCTGCCATGGTTAGTGTGGGTCTATCGCTTCCATGCACCTCAGCTCATGTCTCTCGTGTTAGATAAAGAGGGCCGTGTGGCTGGTTATGAGGGCTTCATGTTTAATGAAGCAGAGGTGAACGACAACTACATCCATGAGGTCTATGTGGGGGTACACGAATCGCTGCAAGGCCAAGGTCTAGCAACGGCTCTGCGTCGTTACTCCATCAACAGCTACAACTTTGGTAACCTCGCTGGTATTTCCACTGTGGCCATCAACAACGACATCAAGGCTTTGCGCTCAGCCCAAAAGGCCGGCTATGCCATCATCAAGCAGTCGCTCAAGCCTTCTGGCCACTACTTGGTCTACAAGCTCACCACCTACCATTAGGCGCAAGCTAGTCAGCTAGTGATAAAAGACATAATTAACCCCCCGTTTTGTTAGCAATAGCTAACTTAAATTTAGGCCGCAGCCTCGTCTGC
>CALXYZ010000053.1 GCA_944393075.1 uncultured Anaerobiospirillum sp.
AGCAGGAACCAAACCCATGCTATGCAGTAGGAACCTCCTCGGAATCCCCCTGCGTAAGCTGGGGGAGGATGTCAAAACTTCTAAAAGCTGAAAGAATTGCTCTTTGTGTGAGATATCACGCAAGATCCGTGCAACAACCAAGAAACCTAAAATACAAAGCCCAGCAGGGCTCTGAGACTCTGCTGGGCTCGGCGCGGTGGCTTTTGCCGCTCCTCCTAGGCTTATAGGCTTAGATCCTAGATCTAGGATCTTAGTTAGTAGCACGTGGGGAGTGCTGCACTAAGTCCTGATACTGCTTAGCAGCGGCAATGAAGCCGCGGAACAGTGGGTGGCCCTCACGAGGATTAGAGGTGAACTCTGGGTGGAACTGCACGCCGATGAACCATGGGTGGTTAGGGATTTCCACAATCTCCACTAACTTGTTATCGGTGGATAAACCAGCAACACATAAACCAGCGTCAGTAAGCTTGGAGATCAGGGTGTTGTTGACCTCATAACGGTGACGGTGACGTTCCACGATATCGTCTTTGCCGTAGAGCTCGCGCACCTTAGAGCCAGCCTTTAAGTGGCAGAGCTGACCGCCTAAGCGCATGGTGCCGCCTAAATCAGACTTCGCATCACGCACCTCAACCTTACCCTCTTCGTCGATCCACTCAGTGATCAGAGCCACAACTGGGTATGGGGTGTTAGGGTCGAACTCGGTGGAGTTAGCCTTCTCAAGCTTAGCCACATCACGGGCGTACTCGATGATGGCGACCTGCATGCCTAAGCAGATACCTAAGTATGGGATGTTGTTTTCACGGGCATAGCGGGCAGCGATGATCTTACCTTCGACACCACGGCTACCGAAACCACCTGGAACTAAGATAGCGTCGATGCCTTGGAGTAACTCCTCACCACGAGCCTCAACATCCTCAGAGTCAATGTACTTGATATTGACGGAGAGCTGGTTCTTTAAACCACCGTGCTTTAAGGCCTCGTTGATCGACTTGTAGGCATCTGGAAGCTCAGTGTACTTACCGACCATACCGATGGTGACTTCACCTACGGTGTTAGCCTGTTGATAGAGCACATGCTCCCATTCGCTTAAATCAGCTTCCTTGCAATCAATGTGGAAACGCTCCACGATGAATTGATCTAAGTACTGGCTCTTTAATAAAGCAGGGATCTTGTAAATAGAGTCGACGTCCTTTAAGGAGATCACAGCACGCTCTTGCACGTTGCAGAACATTGCGATCTTGTGACGCTCGTGAGCTGGGATCACGCGATCGGAACGGCAGATTAAGATATCTGGCTGAATACCGATCGATAAAAGCTCCTTAACCGAGTGCTGAGTAGGCTTGGTCTTAACCTCGCCTGAGGTCTCTAAGTAAGGCACTAAGGTCAGGTGCATAAATAAGGCGTTTTCACGGCCAATTTCCACAGCTAACTGACGGATGGCCTCTAAAAATGGCAGGGACTCGATATCACCGACAGTACCACCGATCTCCACAATGGCAATTTCGTTGCCCTCAGCGCCAGCTAAGATGCGCTCTTTGATGGCATTGGTGATGTGTGGAATGACCTGAATAGTGGCACCTAAGTAGTCGCCGCGACGCTCCTTACGGATCACATCAGAGTAGATGCGACCAGTGGTGAAGTTGTTGCGGTGAGACATCTTAGTGCGGATGAAGCGCTCATAGTGACCTAAGTCTAAGTCAGTCTCAGCACCATCTTCAGTGACGAAGACCTCACCATGTTGAATAGGACTCATGGTACCTGGATCAACATTGATGTAAGGATCAAGCTTCATCATAGTCACTTTAAGGCCACGAGCTTCCAGTACCGCAGCCAATGATGCTGCGGCAATACCCTTACCAAGGGAGGAAACCACGCCACCAGTAACGAAAATAAGCTTTGGAGAAGAAGGAGAAGCAGACATTAAAAGCCCCCAGGTTGACGCCAAATTTGATCGGCCATTATAGCACAGCACAAAGGTGTAACAAGCCTCCATTTTGTGGTGTAAGATGTGCCATAACGGCTTTTTTAAGCTCAACTTTGTGGTTCTTACCATTTGCCTTCAAGGATTGCGTCGTAGGTGATGTATGCCCAGAAAGTGCGAATATGGCGACTACCAAACCACACCTGCCTTTGCTAAGCAGGTTTGCACATTCCTCAAAAACAGGTACACCCTCAACCCCGCAGTGGTGATCGAACCTACATGTGGAGTGGGTGCGTTCGTGAAAGCCAGCCTCATCTTCAATGCCCCTCTTATTTATGGGACCGAGCTCACCCCTGAGTATTGTGAGATCTGCTCTCGCGAGATAGCTGCCAGTCGCATCCAAGTGATTAATGCCGACATCTTCAGCTTTGCTCTAGGTGAGCTAAAGGAGCTCGTTGGGTCTGATGGCCACCATGGCCTGATAGCCACGGTGGCTACGGCAACCAAGACACACTGATCAAAGGCAATCCACCTTGGGTAACTAACAGTACTCTAGGGAACCGCTTTTTGCTGTGCTGTATACAGATGTAGGCAAGGCGGTAATGACCGATGACACCAGCTACTTCATCGGCTTTGAGCAATACGACGAGGCTTACGTGGCCATGCTTTATCTCAACTCGCCATGTGTTAGAGCTTTCATGAACTACCTACGCACTTACGTGCGAGGTTTCGTGAGGTCGGTGCCTCACTTTTAGTAAGCACCCATTACTGGGTACTTACGGGCATGTCCACAATGCCCCCATCAGGTAGGAGCAAAAAGCTCGTTCCTGAGTTCTTAGAGGGTATTATACATGATCAAAATGTGCGACACCAGCCGCTTACATCCCTACGCTTACGCATAGGGAATTACGCGGCATTAGTTAAAGAGCGTGGCTTTTCAGGATGCGAAGCGCCCTTACACCAAGAAAGTGCTCTCACGCCTGAGCTTTGACAAGATCATCAAGACAATAACCATGGACGAGCTGCTAAAGACCGAGCAAGACCTCAACCTCAAACCCAAGGTCACTGCCTCTATGGTCGAGAGCTTTGCTCAGCTGGTTGCAGATAAGAATTAAGACAGAAACTGTGGGCTAAAGCCCTACATGGTGGGAAGCAAGGAGAGGCCAACGCCGAGGTAAACCTCGGCGTTGGGGAAAGAGCGGAGCTCAGGGAGCGGAGCTCGGGGAGCGGGCTCTCGGAAGCGCAAGCACAGGCGCAAGCGCGTTCCGGCGAAAGCGTCGTTAGACGCGCGATGCCGAGCGAACTTGCTTGATTTCGTTGAGCTTGGTGAGCACGCGGTTGAGAGCCGGCAAGTTCACCAGCATCAGGTCAATGTCGATGATCGACAGATCCTTTTGTCTATCAGTGTGCGAGCGCACGCCTAAGACGTTGATCTTTTCATTGGCAATGACAGTGGTGACGTCACGCAACAAACCAGAATAGTCTGAAGCTACGACCTTGATCGTCACGGTAAAGCCATTGGCTGAAGCTTCTTCACCCCATTGGGCTGTGACCACGCGCTCTGGGTTCTTTTTCATCAAACCACGTAACTGTGGGCAGCTGGCCTTATGGATGGAGATACCACGGCCTTGAGTGATAAAGCCAATGATGTCATCACCTGGAATTGGCTGGCAGCACTTGGCGATGTGCGACATCATGTTGCCAATGCCATCCACCGTAATACGGCCTTTCTTGTTATTGTGGCTATCTAAGAGCTGCTGATTGGCTTTCTCGGAGATCAGCGAGTGCAGCTCTAACTCCTTGCTTGATTCGTCGCGCTTAAAGACGCGTTCTTCTAAGTAGGAGATGATCTGGTTGACCTTGATATCACCAGCACCAACACCAGCGTAGATGTCGTTGACGGTCTTGACGTTGAAGCGGGCAATCTTCTCTTTTAAGAACGAAGCTACCTGATCTTTGTTAAGACCAATACCGTGGCGCACGACCTCACGCTCTAAAATGTCATTGCCAGCCTGCACGTTCTTGTCGTAATCAACCTTACGGAACCAGTTGATGACCTTGGAGCGGGCACGGCTCGTCTTTAAATAACCATTGTCAGCGTTGATCCAATCACGCGATGGATTTGGTTCCTTTTGCGTTATGATCTCCACCTGCTCACCGGTCTTGAGCTTGTAGGTATATGGCACGATACGGCCGTCAACCTTAGCACCGATACAGCGGTGGCCAATCATGGTGTGCACCTGATAGGCAAAGTCTAAAGGCGTAGCACCGGTAGGCAGATCAACAACCTCGCCACGTGGAGTAAAGACGTAGACACGGTCTTCGAAGACTTGTTTGCGGAACTCGTCTAAGAGCGCACCGGACTCCACCATATCGTCACGCCACGCTAAGAGCTTGCGCAACCAATTGATACGCTGTTCGACACCCGAGCCTAAGCCACCACCTTCTTTGTACTTCCAGTGAGCTGCCACACCAAGCTCAGCCATCTGATGCATATCACGGGTACGGAACTGAATTTCCACTACCTTGTGACCTTCACCATAGACCACGGTGTGAATAGACTGATAGCCATTAGGCTTTGGGTTGGCAATGTAGTCGTCAAACTCTTTGTCGATGTGTTGGAAGTTGCTGTGCACGATACTGAGAGCGGCATAGCAGTCCTCAATCTTATCGACCAGAACACGCACAGCACGGACGTCGTAGAGCTCAGTAAATGGCAGGTGCTTGCGCTGCATCTTGCGCCAAATACTGTATATATGCTTTGGACGGCCATAGACTTCAGCACCATGAACGCCATTGTCCTCAAGGAGCTTGCGCAAGTTGGCAACAAAGTTTTCGATGTAGCGCTCACGCTCTACACGCTTTTCGCCTAAGTCGTGGGCAATTTCCTTGTAGTAGTCGTTGTGGAGGAAGCGGAATGCGAGATCCTCTAACTCCCACTTGAGCTGACCAATACCTAAGCGGTTGGCCAAAGGAGCGTAGATGTTGGCGATCTCACGGGCAATGGAGAGTTTGGTCTGCTCGTCAGCATATTTGGCGGCACGGATTACCGCAATACGCTCAGCAAGTTTAATGACCACGGCACGCACATCGTCGACCATCGAGAGCAGCATGCGGCGCACACGGTCAACCTGAGCCTCTGTACCTTTGTTGGAGTTGAGGTTTTGTAAGAAGCGGATGGCTTCCATGTCCTTGACCTTGAGCAAGAGCTTTTTGATGCCAGCACCAAAGGTCTCTTCGACATCCTCTAAATCAAGGGCCTGAGCCTCAAAAGCAGGGTACAAGAATGCCACTAAAAGTGAGTCCAAGTCCATGTTGAGGGTCATCAGAATGGAGATGATCTCAGCCGAGAGGTTAGCCACGCTCTTTGGGTCGCCACTCTTACTCACATCCCAACTAGCAGCTGCGGCTGCGGCTGCAGCCGCAGAGCCTGAGGCTGAGGCTGATGTGATCGCAGGCACGACAGCGGCATTGTTATTGGCATTGGCAGCAGCGCTTGATTGATTTTGGGCGCTACGCTTCTTCTCTAGGCACTTGTTGACATAAAGATGGCACTGATAGAGCTTGTCTTTCTGCTCCTCAGGCAAATTAAGTTTGGCGGCCCACGACTCAAAATCAAATGTCGCCTCGTGGGTGTCTCTTAAAGCAACCATCTTTCTTTAAAACTCCAAATGCATGCAGGACAGCAGTGAGGAACTGTCTGTTGAGCTGGGCCTGCTCACTTGTTGCAGGCTACAAGCTTATCTTACCTACTTCTGCGCAAGGCTTTTCAGCCCAATCAGCGATATCAGATACACTCGCTACATTAGCTACATTCGCTACTTTTGGTAGCTAAACACCACCATAATCTCGATATGGCTGGTACGTGGGAACATATCAAAAGCGCCCCACGACTCTATTTTATAGTGAGCACCGAGCAATTGCGAACAATCACGGGCAGCTGCCAAAGGATTGCACGAAATCATGACAATCTTTGGAGGCAGCATCTTGCTCAAGTAACCAACAGCACGCTTAGCCCCCATACGACCTGGGTCTAACACCACCACATCGTACTTACTCTTAGCCCATATCTGGCTCTCAAAAGGCTCTTCTAAGTCAGCCACAAAGAAGCGAGCTTGGTTCTCAGCAATACCATTTAAAGCGGCATTGGCGTTAGCACGGCGCACCATGTCCGAGACAATATCGATACCAACGACCTCAGAGCCGGCCTTAGCAATAGGAAGAGCAAAGTTACCTAAACCCGAGAACAGATCGAGCACCTTTTGGCCGGCATGAGGTTGCACCTCAGAGAGCACACGCTCAATCATGCTCTGATTGACGGCACTGTTGACCTGCACAAACGACGATGGCGAGCAGTAGATCTTGCAGTCGTGAGCCTTAACAAAAAGGCCACTCTCAATAGACTCTGGATCCGAGTCATCTACTGCAGTTGCAGCAGCTGCCGCAGCTGGGACTGCGGTATCAAAAATCACGCGCTCTCGTACCACTTCGGTGTCATCAAGCTGCTTGAATGGCTCTAACACCGAGACCACAACTTGCTGCTTCTTACCAAAAGTACGTAAGAGCTCGCTATCACCAGCAGAGAGAGCCTTTGTCATACGCAGCAGCACACCGACAGCACCATCACTGTCTAACAGCTCCACGTGGCCAACTTCTTTGCGGCCAGCCATACTATTGACCAAGGCCTTCAGTGGCTCTAAGAGAGCATTGTTGCGCTCGGTTAAGACCTCGCAGGCAGTCACTGGGACTAATGCTTGGGTCTTAGCACCACGGAAGCCTAAGTGCATCTTGCCGTGATCAGCACGGATAGCAAGGCGGCAGGCACGACGATAGCCTGTCTCTGGAGAGCGCTCAATAAAAGATGGCTGAGCCATTTGCGCAGCGGCAGCAGCGCTGAGCTCTTGCAGCTCCTTTTGACGAGCCTTGTTCTTGGCTTGAGCCTGCTTTTGTGCAAGCACCTGCTTAATGGTGCTACCACGACCTAACTTCGAGGAGCCCTGAGCAGTACTAGCCTTAGTCGACTTAGCCTCTAAAGTGCCTTGCAGCACGCTCTTGGTGAGGAGCTTAGCCACACCTTCGATCTTGGCTTGCAAAGCCACCTCAGGCTCAATGTGCTCTAATGGGCAGCCACCACACTGATCTTGCAGTGGGCATGATTGAGCACGGCGAGTTGGTATTGTCTCAAGGTACTTACTCACCACAGCATCAGAGGACTTGTCTTTGCTAGCAATGGAGCCGGCAATAGCATTGCTGACGCTAGGGACAATACGGGCACGCTCACCTGGCAACAGATCTTCCACAAAGTAGATCTTGCCATCCTTTTTGCACACACCACGCCCCATAATATCGAGGCTTTCGCATACCACCTCAATGGCTTTCGGGGCTGCACTCTTCTTTTCTGCTTGGTAAAAGCTAACCACTACCTCATCTCCACTAAAAAAACATGCCCCTACCTGCACCTTTGAGGCTACGTTGAACTTGATTCAGCCAATGACTCATCCTTGCTCTTGGTCTTGGCTCTGGTCTTTGGCTTAGTACTCATATTGGTACTTGTCTTAACCTTGGCCGTGGCCTTTGCCTTGGCTTTAGCCACACTCTCGTCAGTTATAGCGGCAACAGAATCACTTGCTGCTTTCTTACTGCGAGTGCTTCTCTTTGGCTTGGCTGGAGCCTCTTCAGCCTCAGCGGCTACAACGGTCACAGCTGCATCGGCCACAGCTTTCTTGGCGCGGCTTCGCGTGCTGGCCTTAGCCTTAGCCTTAGCCTTGGTTGCAGGCGATGGCTCAGAGGCCTCCTCATATTCAGCTACTCTCTCTACCGAGGCTTGAGCCTCGGTAGAGAGAGTAGCTGTAGCAGCATCTGCTGCAACCGCGCTGTCTTCTGGTGCTGCGGCTACTAGCGGCTCTTGCTCTTGTGACTGCTCTACCTTGGCTTCACTCTCAGCAGCTACCGTCTCAGACGTCTCAGGCGTTTCAGGCAACACTGCTTCCGTGCTAGAGCTTGCTGCTACTTGCTCTTTTGCTGGTACAGCTACAGCTTCAGTCTCAGCCTTGGTATCAGCATTGGTCTCTGTTACGGCTTTAGCTTCAGACTGAGCCTGTGCCTGAGCTTGCGCTTTGGCTTGCAGTTTGGCTTGCAGTTTGTCGGCTCGCATTTGCCTATATTCACGGTACAAGCGACGGCTTACGATCTCGCGACCACCTAAAAGGCGGTTGATGATACTGCCCGTAAGGTGCTTGGCATTGGCAGCTGCCTGCGGTAGCGCAAAGTTTTGCTGCAAGATATCTAACAGCTGCTCTCCTGTAAGCACTGGCCCCATCAAGTCAGCGGCATAAGCTGCTAATTGCTTGGCACTAGCGTAGCTACTACCATGGCCACGGTGCGAGTCACTGGAGCTGAGCTGCTCTTGTGCCCACCAAGGCACTGCCTGATTACCGTAGGCACTGTTACCCCAAGCCGAGGAGCTATCCTCTAACTTACGACCGCGGACTTTTGATTTGGCAAACATCAAGCCGCTATCGCTATCATCGTCACCATATCTCTGCTCCATACGTCCAGCAGATGCTGTTGCAGCAAATGGAGCAGGTGCTGCCGGCGCTGCTGACACTGATGCAGGTGCAGATGCAGCAGGCGACGCTGCTGGAGTTGAAGCTTTGGATGCACTGATAAGCGAGAACTGAGCGCGCTGTTGCTCAAGATAGTTGGGATCGATCTTGATGAAGCCAACACCAAAGCAGAAGCGATAGTACTCCTGCTTTTGCAGCGGCATACCTTGCTCATCGTAGTTTGAGATCTGGTAGCCAAGGCTTTTGAGCAAGTTAAGCTCAAAGGCTCTAAGCTTTATCTCAATCTGGTCACGATTAGCAATAGCCTCTAAGGTGGCGATGTAGGTACCAAAGAGTCTGACGTCGCCTTCTTTGCTGTGATAGAGGTGGTGCAGGAGCTCGTTGATGTACATGCTGCAAAACATATCGGGCATCTTAAAGCTATAGCCACCCTCACAGAACTCATAGTCACTCAGGTAGTACAGACCACCACCGTTGTTGCCCTGACGAAACGAGAGCTTGAGAGGAATAAAAGGCTGACATAGCGCCTTTAAAGGCGAGTTAGCACGCTTACTACCACGGGCTAAGATCGCCACCGCGCCATAGTTTAAAGTGATGGCCTCAAGGATCTGGCTGTGCTCTTGAAAATCTCGCACATGGTAGATGTAACAAGGCTCATGCTCAATAACGATTGCCATTACTACTCGCCCTCAAAGCCCCAAAGCCCCAAAGCCCCAAGATCTAAGCCCTCTTCAAACCGCCACAGCAACTTAAGCTGACTACTTACAGCAGTATTCTGATTACTTCTGCTCAAAGTCAGCGTAGCCTAAGCTCTTTAAGGCACGCTCGTCATCAGCCCAACCGGCCTTAACCTTCACAAACAGGCTCAAGAAGACCTTACCTTCGATCAGCTTTTCGATGTCCTTACGGGCCTCAGTACCAATCATCTTGATACGGTGACCACCAGAGCCAATCACCATCTTCTTTTGGCCATCACGCTCCACCAAGATAGCGGCGCTGATGTGGGTGATGCCCTTTTCATCAGTGCGGTACTCTTCGATTTCTACGGTGACTGAGTATGGGAGCTCATCACCCATTTGACGCATTAGCTTCTCACGGATGGTCTCAGCAGCTAAGAAGCGCATCGAGCGATCGGTGATGCTGTCCTCGCTGTAGCAGTGAGGGCCTACAGGCAATGCCTTTTTGATCAAGCCCTTTAGCGACTCAAGATTGTTAGCCTTAAGAGCCGACACTGGGATGATTTCCTTGAAGTTGAGCTTATCTTGCAGCTTCGAGATCAAAGGCAAGAGCTCTTCTTTGTTGGCGATCTTATCGATCTTGTTGATGACAAGCACCACAGGAGCATGAGCCTGTTGCAGCTTCATGCACACCATCTCGTCGTCATCGGTAAAGAAGGTAGCATCCACCACCCACAAGATCAGCTCCACATCACCTAAGGAGGACTCGGCGGCACGATTCATTAAGCGGTTGATAGCACGCTTTTCGACCTTGTGCAGACCTGGGGTATCAACATAGACTGTCTGATAAGCACCATCAGTATCGATACCTAACACACGGTTACGGGTGGTTTGTGGCTTACGAGAGGTAATCGACACCTTTTGGCCAATCAGGTGGTTCATTAAGGTCGACTTGCCCACATTTGGTCTACCGACAATAGCGACAAAGCCAAAGTGCTGCTCCTCTCCATCAGCACTAGCAGTAGCTGAAGCCACGACACTGGACTCAGTATCATCAGATTCGGCATCTGCAGCTATTTCAGCCTCAGCCTGAGCATCAACTTGCTCTACAGCTTCTACTTGATCTGCGTGTTCAGTAGGCTTAGTAGGCTCAGTGGCAACTTGCTCCTCACCTTGCGCAGTCAAGGAGATATCAATCTTCTCTTCTTCCATGAGTCATTCCAAAAAATCAAAAAACACGAATAACACCCTACTCCCCACCTAGTCCCATATGGCACTTACTTTCTAACAAAACAGGGATCAAAAGGTTGGGACATCATTATGGGCCGCCACTACGCGCTCTAGTGCTCTAGTGCTCTAGTGCTCTAGTACTGTAGTGGTGGCTTGAAGTGGCGCCTGAGCGTGAGCTTAGGCGTTATTTGACACAACGATGTTGTTGGTAGGATGTGCGGTGAGGTAGGCAAGGACAGCGCTAGCGGCCTTTTGCTCGGCACGACGGCGCGATGAGCCTTTGCCATGAAATACTTGCTTGATGTCTTGGATGGTTACAGAGACCTCAAAGACTTGGTTGTTATCGCTACCGATAATGTTTTCGATGCGATAGACAGGAAGCTCCTTGTGTTGCGACTGCAAGAGCTCTTGCAACGCAGACTTTGGATCTTTCTGCGAAATATGTGGGTTGATCGCCAGCAAACGATCGTGGAACCAAGTCAGCACTAAGTGGCGCACAATCTCAAACTGCTCACCACTGTCTAAGTAGATAGCACCGATGATCGACTCTACAGCATCAGCTAAGAGCGAGTCACGGCGCGAACCACCTGACTTGAGCTCACCTGGGCCTAACAAGAGGCAATCACCAATTTTAAATTCGCGGGCCATCTCCGCTAAGGTCGTCTCACGCACGAGCACTGAACGCATGCGGGTGAGATCACCCTCGGGGCTATCTGGGAAGATAGCAAACAGTTCTTTGGCGATGATCATACCTAAGATCGAATCACCTAAGAACTCTAAGCGCTCGTTGTGATGCGGGCCATAGCTTCTATGGGTTAAGGCCTGCTCTAAAAGAGCAACATCTTGGAAGGCATAACCAATGGTTTGCTCCAAATGCTGCACCCGATAAAGAAAACTGGTATCGGAAATCATCTTTTTGCCTTTGATTAAACGCAAAAAGTGCCCACTCTAGAAACACCCAAACTGCTACTGCCCAACCTCAAACTTCATTGCCGCCATGCGGCCTGAATACATCTTCAAGGTTGCTAAGCAACCACCCCCTAAACCATGAGGCGCAATAGCTGAGTGCTTTTAGAGTGCACACTTGAAACGGGCTGAGGAGGCTGTACCTCCAAAGCCATGTAGATGCGAAAAGCACGCCGCAGCCCACCTCTCACATCGTCGTTTTTAGCACACTTATAAGGTTTTTGGTGTGCCTCACGTCCGCTTAGTATAGCAAGCCCCGCGTCGCTGATGCGATGCAGGGCCTCTTTTAGTGAATTTGCATGAACTTGGTTAGTCGCAACTCTCAGTGCGGTGCAGAGCTGCGGTACGATGCGGTACGGTGCGGTGCAACTAGCGATGCAAAGCTAATCGATTCCACCTAGACGCTCAAAGCGGATGCTAGATGGGATAAAGCTTGGCAGGAAGTCATCCTCACCACGCTCAAACTCTAATGAGAGCCAAATACCCACTGTCTTACCAATCAAGTTCTCTTTTGGCACGAAGCCCCAGAAACGACTGTCCTTAGAGTTATCACGGTTATCGCCCATCACAAAGTAATGGCCCTCTGGGACAATCCAAGTGCTGCGAATCGCCCCCTTTTGACGGTAGTAGTAACGCGACAGATCAGGCACACGAGGGTTGACCTGCATCTTGTGGGTAATCTCACCTAACTTCTCATCGTAGACCTCGTAGGTCTCTTCGTAGGTGTTACCTTGCACAGCAATCGTACCAGCTGGGGTTACTTCCACCATTTCAGGAGCTGGGCAGTCAACTTGAGCCGAAGCTGCCTTAACAGTGTTGTCATCACCAGCGCCTGCGGTAGTGGTGTTAGCAATAATGCTGTCAGCGGTGACGTGCTGTGGCAATGCACAAGCCTTGCGTAAGAAGATGCGCTTGTTGGCGAAAATCACCTCATCACCAGGAACGCCGATCACTCGCTTGATATAGTCGATAGATGGGTCTTCAGGGTATTTAAACACCACCACATCGCCACGCTCAGGATCGCTACCATCAGTCCACATAGCGTTGGTCAGAGGATTACGGATACCATAAGACCACTTAGAGACAGCAATGAAATCGCCTGGCAGTAAGGTTGGCTCCATCGAACCAGAAGGAATACGGAAAGGCTCAAACAAGAAGGCGCGGAACAAGAACACAGCCAAGATCACAGGGAACAAAGAGCCCACTTGCGACACTACACTGTTGCTCTCGCGCAGCTTACGTGCTTCCTTTTTTGGCAGATTTGGGTTCTGCGCTAAGGCATCGTTGTAAGCCTTAATTCTACTAGGGCGCAGCTTCTTAAAATCGTAGGCATAGGCTAAGCCTGTTACGATCGAAGCTATCACCAAGACTAAAGAAAAGGTATTCATGGGAACCTCTGGAGGGAGCGCTAAGAAAAGGACTTAGAACCTTGCTCGGCCAGACACAATCACACAAAGAAAAGCAGCCACAGCAGGCACGCACACAGGAGCAGCAGCTCAAAAAGCTAAGAGCTAAAAAAGCCAAGCAGCAGCCCTAACTCCCTGCATCAACTCCATCATGCCTCACAAAGATTAGGGCCAACTGAGTACAAGACTTTTTCTGGCCACTAATCATCGCATCATCACGTCATAGCCTCAGAGCGCTATAGAGCGCTATCACGCCAAGGCTAGAGTCACGGCTATGGTTGAGGAGCGGGCGCCGCTACGTAGCCACATCGCTACATCGCTACTTAGAAGCTTTTAGCCCTAGTCCTTACCCACCTTCAAGATGGCTAAGAAGGCCTCTTGAGGCACTTCGACGCGGCCCAATTGCTTCATACGCTTCTTACCAGCCTTTTGCTTCTCTAAGAGCTTACGCTTACGGGTGATATCACCACCGTAGCACTTAGCAAGCACGTCCTTACGCAAGGCCTTGACGGTGCAGCGGGCAATAATCTGGGCACCAATTGCAGCTTGGATGGCGATATCGAACATCTGACGAGGAATGAGTTCCTTCATCTTCTCCACTAAGGCACGGCCTCGCGATTGAGCGATAGAACGGTGCACGATGATAGCTAAAGCGTCGACGCGCTCGCCGGCAATCAAGATATCAACACGCACTAAGTCACCGCGCTCAAAGCGCTTGAAGCTGTAATCTAACGAGGCATAGCCACGGGAAACCGACTTTAAGCGATCGAAGAAGTCGAGCACCACCTCGCTCATTGGCAGCTCATAAGTAAGCGCTACCTGATCGGCATGATAGACCATAGAAGTCTGCACTCCACGCTTCTCTTGGCACAAGGTCATCACCGCGCCCACATAGTCCGATGGCATCAGCATGCGGCACTCTGCAATAGGCTCACGAATCTCAGCGATATTGCTTACAGGTGGCAGTGCAGCAGGGCTATCGATATGAGTGACCTCGCCATTGGTCATCAAGATCTCATAGATTACGGTTGGTGCGGTGGTGATGAGGTTGAGGTTGTACTCACGCTCTAAACGCTCTTGGATAATCTCCATGTGGAGCATACCCAAGAAACCGCATCTAAAACCGAAACCTAAAGCGGTAGAGTTCTCTGGCTCGAAGAAGAGAGAGGCATCGTTAAGCGACAGCTTGTCTAAGGCATCACGGAAAGCATTGTAATCGTCGGTATCGACAGGGAACATACCAGCGTAAACCTGAGGCTTAGCTTTCTTAAAGCCTGGTAAAGCCTCACTGGCCTCGTTACGGGCATGAGTGATGGTGTCACCAACAGGAGCGCCGTGAATGGTCTTAATACCGCACACCACCCAACCTACTTCACCGCAGTTGAGCACAGGCACATCAACACGCTTTGGAGTGGAGATACCCAAACGCTCCACATCCCAAGTTTGGTTGGTGCTCATCACCTTGATCTTATCGCCTTTACGCAGAGTGCCGTTCTTCACACGCACTAAGGAGACCACACCTAAGTAGTCATCGAAGTAGGAGTCGATGATCAAAGCTTGCAGAGGGGCATCAGGATCACCAGATGGAGCAGGAATGGAGTGCACTAAGCGCTCTAAGACATCGATCACGCCCACGCCAGTCTTAGCTGAGCAGCGGCAGGCGTCATGGGCCTCTAAACCCACAATGTCTTCGATTTCAAAGATAACCTTTTCTGGGTCTGCAGCAGGTAAGTCGATCTTGTTGAGGACAGGGATGACCTCCAAATCAAGCTCGATAGCTTGGTAGCAGTTAGCTAAAGTCTGAGCTTCCACACCTTGACCGGCATCCACGACCAACAAAGCACCTTCGCAAGCGAAGAGGGAGCGGGAGACCTCATAGGAGAAGTCGACGTGGCCTGGGGTATCGATAAAATTGAGCTCGTAGGTCTTGCCATCTTGGGCCTTGTACTTCAAGGTCACGGCCTGAGCTTTAATCGTAATACCGCGCTCACGCTCGATATCCATAGAGTCAAGCACCTGAGCCTGCATCTCGCGGTCACTCAAACCACCGCACTCTTGGATGAAGCGATCAGATAGCGTCGACTTACCATGATCGATATGCGCAATAATCGAGAAATTACGAACTAAATTTTGGTCAAAAGTGTCTGCCATACAAACTTTAACTTCAAAGCACACTACATCAAGCGCGTCTCAGGCTCAAACAAAGTACTCGTCAAACGCTATACCTAAACCTTGGCCCTTACCTATGCTTAAAGCTTCAGCAAGCCCCGCACCACGCCCATAAACCAGTATTGGTCACCATGGCATATCTGCCATAGCCCCAAATTAAGTAACCGCTTATTTTACTTATTTTTAGCCGTTGATTCTAGCTAGCACGTACTCAGCTAGGGTCACTGGCACATCACCCACAACCGAGTACTCATAGCGCATACTGTTTTTGCGCACGATACTCAGGGCACCGTTATTGAGTACTGGGTAGAAAATGGTGCTGCGTTGATTGCGATAAACCTTAAAGGAACTGATGCCATCGCTGAACTCTTGGAAGATGCAGGTCTCGCCGTTTTCTTCAAAACTTCCCTGTCCCACGATAGTAAAAACCTTAGGGATAGTAAGTTCCTTCCATGGAACAAGCTTCTTAGCTGCTCTTTGAGTCATACCAGCACTAGTGGCATTGCCACCACCGCCACTCATAGAGCCCCTAACACTGTTCATGGTTGAGGCAGTGGTCGAAGCAGAAGCAGCATTGCCTGCCCCTGCACTAAAGGTGGCTCCAGCGTCCCCAGTAGGTGCTGGCAGCATGAGCTCTAATGACGATGGATTTTCATCAAGACTGTTCAATGAGCTGGCAACTTCATCGTTAGCAAGCGAGGACAAGGATGTAGATGAACTGTTACCACCTTGCATATTCAAAGATGGCCCCATGGTCACATCAGACGATGCTGCACTAGCCTCATGCTGATATTGAAGCTGTTGCTGCTGCTGACTACTAGCAATGCGGTCAAAAACCAAATCACTGATAGGGAAGTCATAGCCTGCAATGATGCGGCTATCCATGGTGGTGAGGCGAGATACGACCGTACCTTTAGGGTCGATGATCGAAAGCTCTACTGGGAAGTCCGATTCGTCCTCTTTGGCCAGCATATAGGTGTAACGCAGCCCCTCTTGAGGCACTAAACGCAGGAGGCTAACGCGCTTACCCATCACACGAGTACGTCCAGTGAGCACACAGGAGTAGTTCTTAAGTTCGCTGCGTGAACCAAAAAGCTTGTCCCAAATCAGCGTTGGGTGCCATGACAAAGGCAGTGGCATATTAGCGCTGTTAGCGTAATCAAAGCCTTTACCATTGCGCAGAGCATAACCGCGAATGTCTCCATTGAGCGTCTGCCACAACACGTAATGGCTGTCGTTGTCGCCTGCGCTTTGCAACGTGATATATGGCGAAATGCCGTTAGCGGACGAGAGCAAGATCACCGACTGCGTATTGGTCGACATTACCCTATCACGGGTCTCTTTAAAGGAATTGATGCAAGCAGATACCGCACTCTCAGCTCCGTTATTCACCACGCTCGCACTAGCAGCATCACCAATATTGGGCTCTGCACGAGAATTTGGTGCAGCTTGAGATGCAGCTTCGGTAGCTGTAGATGTGGAATTATTAGCAGGAGTTGCAGCAGATGCAGCGGAGGACACAGACGATGCAGATGATGCAGTTGCAGTTGCAGTAGCCTCAGCAGCCTGCACTTGAGGCAACACTAGCAACAGTAGTGAGCACGCAACAGTCCCACTCAAGGCCAACAGCCCCGAGAGTTTAGAGTGATACCAAGTGACAGAGACATCGCTGTCTATGCAGCTTGGACTGGCTGCCCTAGAGCGGCCTATAGGGGAGAAGTGAGGGTTAGACTGTAACAATCGCATGGCGCAACCTCATCGCAGAAAACTTGCCCCCCTAATAATACAAAAGGATCCCTTAGGGATCCTTTAGCCTGCCGAAATTTTGGCTCTCCCGAGAATGTGGGGGAAAAGCCCCTAGCTGAGAGCCTTATGAATTAGTTAGAATACGCCTCGAAACAA
>CALXYZ010000054.1 GCA_944393075.1 uncultured Anaerobiospirillum sp.
GTCCCTTGACGGACTGAAGCTAGACAACTTAGGCTTGATCTCGCAAGCCTCGGTCGTAAGACCGCAGGTAGTTGACTTGAGACAACGCACAGATATGCGCACTGTCTCTTGCCTCTAGGTCAACACTTATGTAACGTTGATAAGAACCAAGAAACTTTTGAAAAAGGGTGGAGTCTTTGTGGCTCTACCCTTTTTATTTTGGGGCTTATTGGCGGGCGCCCTTGTGCAACAAGAAGCGGTAGATGATGGCGGAGATAACCATAAAAAGCATCGCGATCGATACCTGATCAACCACATTCCAAATGGCGCTGCGATCAAAGTCATAGAACGAGAACACACGTTCGGCGAAGAGCTTGTGGTAAAAGCCTGTAGCATAGAACTGCATGGCACCGTTAAACGCAATCAAGCCTAAGCAAACATGCAATAGGATATGCACGTAGCACACGACCTTACGGCTGTTATCTTGGGCCGAAGATGCCTCATCACCCTTCACGCCGGTGGTGCCCATCAGCATCACAGTAGTGTCGCCTAAGAAAGTGTAGAACTTGTTGAGATAGCATCCTAAATGGAAGCCAATGAGGATCATTAAGTAAGCAGCCGCTACGGTGTGGATGGTATGCCACATACGTCTATCACCTGGCAGTCTGATGATGTCATCAAACAGCTCGTGGGAATAGCCCACACCACTGATGGTGGTAATCACAAAGGCAGCAAAAAGCAAGCTCACAATCACATCACGGTAGAGCAGCACGCCGCTCTTTTGGCGAAAAGCATAGCCAAAGAAGCTCTTAAAGAGCACCACATGGCCAATCACCACCAAGCACACAGCCACGCCTGTAAGCTCATGGAGAACGAGTGGAGTTGCTTGCACCACATACAGATGCGAGAAGCAACACAGCAACAGCACATACACCAAGGCGTTAAGCAGCATGCTCTTGAGCCATGGAGCCATCTTAATAGCCTTACCTTGAGCTTGCTCAAAAACAATGCCCTTTTGCGCTAACTCCTCTGCGCTAGGAGTAGCGTTGGACTCGGAGCTCTGCTCTGTGGCAGAGGCCGATACCGCGGCTAAAGTCGAGGCATTAGCAGAGGCCGTAGTTGTGGCAGAGACTGTAGTAGTAGTAGTAGTAGTAGCACTCTCTGCTGCTACTGACGAAATCTTTTCTGTACTATTCTCTTGTTGGCTTGGTGCATCAGCCATACCAAGTCCCTCTCTATGCAATGTGCTTGCAATGTGTTTGTGTAGTAGTGTTGCTGTAGCCCACGATTGTAGCGCTTAAGCAGAGCTGTACGCCGTGAGCCTTTTGGTGCCTAAACAGCCATTTTTAGGCGCATTGTAACGCATCGCAGCATGTTATTACCGTAATGCGCCGTTTTCTCCCACGTCATGCAATTAGCAATAAGCAAATAGTCCGCGGCTCTCACGAACAGCAGGCTTAGTATCACAGGAGTTATAACGTTGCGTGCGCAACGAGTTGTTTAGGGATAGATTAGAGCTTGCCTAAAGCCTCTTGTACGGCCTCAGTCATCTCCGCGTCGTCGTAATCCTCAGCATCGCTATCGTACATCTCAAGCAAAGGAACCACATTAGCGCCTGGCATAGCTTCTTTCATGTCGTTGATGATGCGTCCATAGCGGCTACCACCGTGGGTCACGAAGACGTAGATATTCTTGCCACTAAAGTCTTGGCTTTGGAAGAAGGAGGCAAAGACACGTGGGTAGCTGCTCCACCAGCATGGCATACCGATGTAGATGTCCTTGTAGGCGCTAACATCAACAGGCTCAGCCATTGGCAGCACCACCTTTTGGTCTAACTCGTCACGAGCCTGATCGGTGGTATCACCGTAGGCAGCTGGGTACTTGTCGACATTCTTGATCTCAAACAGCTGCGAGTTGGTTTGCTTGGCAATTTCCATAGCCACGCGCTGAGTCTTGCCAATACCGTTCTCATCACCCTCTAAGCGGTTGTGCAGGAGAGTGTAGTACACGACAGCAGCGTTTTGTGGAGCGGCGGCTAAAGCCGAGCTCATCGACACGCCTAAAGCGGCGATGGCCATAACACCGCCGATGATTGCTTTACGCCAATTAAACATAGTCACACCTCATGTTGTTCTAACAAAAGAAGAAAAAGAACAGGCTCCTATTCCTATGGAGCATCAACTTAGTCCCCCTGTCATCTAACCTTTATTGTGCATTTTTTAATTTGTGGTAGTACCCTTTAGACTTGTTAGGCATTGTCAGGCCTCGTTAGGTCAAGCCTGACTTAGCTTAGGCTAGTGCTCAATCCAATAAGTTTTGGTACCCACAATTTTAACCTCACGCAGCCAGTTGGGTGGTTCTGAAGTTACGCCTTGGCTTGCGTGTTGGTGGGTACTTATTACGTTTAGGCATACGCAAAGCCAACACCTCCTTCAAGCGAAGCAGCATTTTCTGCTTGAGCTCCTCTTCTAGAGCCTTAGCCCTCTTTTGCTGCTCAGTACACTACGTAACGTGGTACGAGGTTGTGCTTCGGCACAAAGGCTATAACCTCGCCCGTAAGGGCCTAAAGAGAGGATAAGAGTAGCGCGTAAACAAGCAACGGCTATTAGGGTCCAAGCGTGTAGTAGGACACCAGCCAATCGGATTACAGACTACACAGGTGGGCCGGATAGGCTGCTTAGTACCACTACGTGGTACTGGGTTGAGATTCGGTACCAAAGCAGTAATAGCAGCTCGTATGAGCTTTACCGGGAGCACAATGCATATGTGCTAAGACCGGCCAACCTTGACTAGGGCAATTAATACCGAGTTAGAGCAGAGCGCAGTTGATCTAACAAGGTTTGCCAGCTACGAATAGTTCAAGGCTCTGGCCTAAAGCGAAGTCCTCTAAATGAAACAGTCCAGTAACAAGTTAGTTACAGACAAACTAGTTTAGGGCGGGATGAAAAAAATTAACTTTTTTGTGCCATGAGTATTGACATATATCGCCATCAAGATGGGGCAAAATTTATTGGATCGGGCACTAGTCTAGGCTAGGCTAGTCTAGTCTAGCCTAGCCTATGTATGGTTTAGGTCGCGTCCAGAGGCTTTTGCTTGAGGCTATCAGCCTAGACCATGGGGTATTAAGCGTTATCACAGTAAGCTAAAAGCATTCACCATTCAGCACTCAACTCGCGACACGCGCCTTGATGGCGTGGATTGGCTTAAGTTTGCCGAGGCTATGCCTTTAGTTGGCAGAAGGTGGTCTTACATTTCTTTGCCACCACCATGCCTAATAGAAGTACTGTCCCTTGCTGCTTGGACAGTACAAGTTCGAAAAATCGGTAACAACAAACAGCGGTACCGCAAATTGTGCTCAGTAAACGCGCTTAGCAAACTGCGGTGCTGTTTCTTAATCTTAAGAGCGTGATGAAAGAAAGACTGCTATTGATAAGCGTTGCTTAGCCGCAGCTCTCACTGCGGCTAGCAGGCCGTGCCTACATATTGCTTTGACGCAATAGTCAATGGCCTCATTGCCAGCACGACCTCATATAGACCTCATATAGGTATCTTGTAGACCTTAAGGTCTATCAGAGGTGATGGTATTAGCTGTTATAAGCAGCGCTTTAAGACTTCAACCACGTCGTCCTCAGTGAATGGGACGAAGAAGAGGCTTAATGGAGCAATCCAGTACTTGTTGACATGGGCAGCCATAGCCTTGAAGTGCTCATCGGTGATACCAATCTTGGTAAAGTTCTCTGGGATGCCTAAGCTCTTATAGAAGTCCTCTAAGGCCACCAAGCCAGCCTCAATCAGCTCAGCCTCGCTCTTGTAGTCTTCCTTCTTTAAGCCAAAGACGTTGCAGGCTAAGTCCACATAACGTGGGCTGACAGAAGGATCCTTCTCTAAGAAGTAACGCAGTAAGCGTGGAGTGATTACCGCAAGGCCAATACCGTGGGTGATGTCGTAGTAGGCACTGACCTCGTGCTCAATAGCGTGGCATGGGAAAGCAGTCACCGAGCTACCTAACTGCGAAATGCCATTGCAGCCTAAGGTGCTAGTCCACAGCAAGTTGGCGCGAGCTTCGTAGTTGTCGTGCTCCTTTAAAGCCACTGGGGTGTACTTGATGACGTTCTTTAAGGCAGCCTCGATGATGCCTTGGGCAATGGTGCCCAAATCACGGACAAAGTAAGCCTCAAAGAAGTGTGACATGATGTCGCAGCTACCAGCAATAGTCTGGGAATCCGGTACCGAGTAAGTGAAACTTGGGTCTAAGAAAGACACCTGAGGCCACAATAAAACGGAACCAATAGGCAGCTTCTCCTTGGTCTCTAAGTTGGTGATCACACCAGCGTGGTCGTACTCAGAGCCAGTAGCAGCAATGGTGTTGACGGTGAACAGAGGCAGAGCCTTCTTGATCTTGCTGGCGTCTAACACCAAGTCCCAAGCAGCGCCGTTGTAGTAAGCAGCAGCACAGATGTGCTTGGAGGCGTCCATGGTAGAACCACCACCCACAGCGATCACTAAGTCGACGTTGTGCTCCTTGCATAAGGCAGCGCCCTTCTCGACCGAAGTAACGCGTGGATTTGGTTCGATACCACCTAATTCCACAACCTCGCAGCCGGCATCCTTGAGTTCAGCCATGACCTTGTCATAGACGCCGGTCTTCTTGATGCTGCCACCGCCATAGGTCATTAAGACCTTCTTATAGCCGCGGATTTGCAGTTCCTTGCTCAAGTTGTCCTTGAGGCAATCTAAACCAAACACGAGCTTAGTTGGAGAATAGTACTGAAATGCTTGCATGGTTGTGTCCTTAACCTCTATCAGGTCACCACCTCTCTTTGCGGTCAAAGTAAAGCAAAGAGCCTCATTGCTAGCAGCCTCCGTTGCTGTAGTGGTGGTGTATCTCTTTCCATGGCACCCATTATGGCAGCTTCACTTAAAAACACATTTGCGCTTTCTCTACGATTTTTGCCAATTTCTATACACCTGATTTTGAGGCGTCGCCACAAACGTACAAAGCTGTGTAGCCAAAGCCATGGCTCTATGTCACTAGCAATAGGCAAAGTCGCTGCTACCGGTGCAGCCAAGCAGAAGCACAACCTGTACTTACAACGAAGTGCAGCGCAATGCGGTGCAGTACAGTGCATCTGTGGAGCTGCAAGGCAGCGACGCAATGCAGGACTGAGCGTGTCTGTACAGAGCAGAGCAGAACAGCGCAGAGCCCAGCTATCTGCAACCGTCTCCTATTTGAGGCAAGGAAAGAGAAAAGAGCAAAGTAGCAGCAGCCCATCTTGTGAGCTCCTGTTGGCGTTGGCAGCACTGATGAGTATGGGGGTCTCCAAGCGGCTGTTTACAGCCACTTGGAAGAGCCCTGCCGAGCGGGGCTCGGCGGATCTCAGCAGGGCTCTAACGCTGTTTTGTGTACTTATTTAGATGTAAGCGAGGCAGGAGATCTGTGAGTTTTAGGGATTAATTTTGGAGATATGCTTGGGAAAAAGTGCTTGTTTTTGCTCTTGGTGACGTGTACTGCATCTTGCTAACAAGTACGATATCGCGATCGCGCACGCTCAGGCATCTGCATGAATGCACCCGCATGAAATAAAGTTTCACAAGTGTATGTTATTTTTTTTTTTTGGGGATGCGTCGTATGCGTACAACTTGCGGTTTCTTGTTGATTAAGCGTGCTTTGTGCACAAGAAAGCACAATTTTTCATCTTTGCGCTTTTGGGGCAATCGTGCTTGTCTCAACCCTATATATATTCAGGGCTCAACTTAGCTTGATGGTTGCAATACCATCAAAATTAGCTTAGATAAAGTTGCGACTCGCGGACGGCCCTGTTTATCTGCAACTGCCGCTTAAAATGTGGCTTTGCAGCCAGTATGCATCTATTTTTAGTTATGGATTCACGCGTAAAAAAGCGCAACCGTTTACGTTTGACCTAGGGAATGGTACTACAAGCGCTTTTTACCTGCATTTTTACTCTCAGGAGACCGTGCTTGTGTGCGAATAAAGCCGATAAAAATGCCATTTTCATTATTTTTTCGATAGCGAGCTTGGCAAAAGATCTCTATACTTGATGTTAAGGTTTGATAAAGCCTTAATAATTCGGGGGTGAGCGCATTTTCGTGTAACTGAGTCCACATGTTTACCTGCGCAACCATGTGATGTGACAGTATCATGCACCTGATGTACACCTAATGTGCATTTATTTCATAAGAGACTGTTAATACCACTGACTCTCTATGAACTACTAAGGAAACATGAGCCACAATTGAGCGACAATTGAGCGACAATTAAGCGATCATCACCACTGCCACAGCACATAACAACCTCTGTACCATTCACCACCCCACTCCGCGGGCACACAGTGAGAGCACGCTGGCATATCGGCGTACAAGCCAAAAGCTATACATAGGTCTTTCACACAACCGAGGTGGTTATGCCATTATTTTCAGGATCAGCGCTCGAGGGCACCTTAGCACTCTTCTTTATGGCGCTCTTTGCCTTTTACTTTATGGGCAAGATCAGCCATCGCTTAAACTTTAAGCGACGCCTGATCTTTAGCCTCGTGCTTGCTGTTATTGCCGGCTCCCACCGTATGCTTATTTACTTGGGTGATAACTATTTCGTAGAAATCCCACCAGCTATCTTCTACGTCACCACCTTTGTCATCAATTGTGCCTATTTCTGTCTGCCAGTAGCTGCGGTCATCTGCGTATACTCCATCGTGCGTCGCTTAATTTTGCTGCTCAGGCCACTGTTCTACGGTCGCCATGGTCGTCGCCCACACAACAGCGCCGCCACTGCTGCCCATGCAGCCGCAGCAGCCGCTACTACCGGTCGTGACAAAGGTTCTGACGCTGGTTCTGGCTCTGCCGAAAAAGTTGGTACCTTGCACCTCAAGAAGCTGCATTCGGCTTTAGGTAAGATCACCTATGTCTTCCGCTCTAGCTGGCCACTCAAGTACGACATCGCAGCTGCCCCTATTGACGTAGAAAGAGCTTCTGCTCCAGCAACTGCTAGTGTTCAATCTAACACTGCTGCGGCTGTCGCTGTTGCAGTGGCAGCTCGTGGTAACGGTGCTATGGTGGCTACCCACAACGCTGCTACTGCTGTGGCAATGTTGCCAATATCCGCTCCACATCAATTACCAAGCCTGCATATTCCTCACGTGCATTTGCCTCATCTGCCAGTTAGCAGCAATATCAAGAACAATAACAAGAGCAATAGCACTAATAAGGACAGCAGCAAAGAAAAAGTCCATTTCTCGGTCACTGCTGCTGCCGCCGCGGTAGCTGCGGCAGTGCCTCTGCGTCCAAATGTAGATTCTGGTAGCGCCATTAACATCAACGCCCGTTTACACTACGACGATTACCTTCGTCCAGATACTGCGGCTGTTGGTGACTTTGAGGTTGGTACTATTCCACACCATGTGCCAACTAAAGCAGAGATCTTGATGGTTGATCCTGATCTCCCTGAGTGGGCTGATGGTGATGATTATGCGACTGTGCGCGCCCGTCGTAAACACTACGCCTATGAACGTAGTGGCACCATTCAATGGTCAAGCGGCGATGGTGAAAACATTGTCTTTACCGATTCACGCGGCAAACGCACTGTGGTCGATACCACCGTTTACGATCGCCTCGACTACCGTAGCAATTTCCGCCACATCATCGCAGAAAAAGCCGAGACCAGTCGTCAGCAGGCTGATGCTCTGTCGCTTGATGTGTTGAGCGACTCCTATATGGAAGTTAGCAGCCATTTAGACGAGGATGATGGTGAGTTACGCTTAGAGCGTGAGGCCCAAACCATCTTTGCCACTACTCATGGCTTTTTGCTCACCCCAGAACAGCAACAACAGCGCCTTAACGCCAAGCAAATTGCCCAAAACATTGCCCAAAACATTGCCCAGCAAAATAACTGCGATGCTGAGAGCTGCTTCCACTGTGAAGACGCTACCAGTGGCAGCTGTGTGGTAGGTTATCGCTTAGCTGATGGTAAGATGTGTGCTAGGCCTGCAGCGCTGCAACAGGCATGGTCTAAGGTCAAATGGTTCTTTAACTGTAAGTTATGGCGTCAGGTGGGTGCTGTATGCCTGTGTGTAAGCTTAGCTCTATCGCTGTGGAGCAGCTTTAATGTGTTCTCCACCCCAACCTCTAAGAACGTGTTGGTGAGCTTGGATGTGCCACCTGCTTTTGATGGTCTCAAGATCGTGCAGATCTCTGATCTCTACATCAGCGCCATGTACTCACAACAGCGCATCACCCAGATTGTGCGCAAAGTGACGCAACTAAAGCCTGATGTGATTGTGATCACTGGTACCATCGCTAAGGGCAAGCGTCAGGTAATGACTCCAAGACTGCTGCCAATTTTCCGCTTAGCCGCCCCATTAGGTGTCTATGCGGTGGTTGATAACGAGTTCAACAACTACTTCTATCAACACTTCTTGGATGTCTACAAGAGCGAAAACTTCATGTTCTTGACCAACGACTTTACCTCGGTCAATGTGGGCCGCGGCCGCATGTGTATTGCTGGTATCGCCGATAAGGTTGAGGACAGTAAGCTCTTTGATGCCGTCAACTACAAGATTGTGCAGACTTTGCACGACAGAGAGTTTACTAGTGCTCAGATGAGTTTGTTGTTAGCTAACGATCCAGCGTCAGCACATGCCTACCAAAGCATCAGCAACGACAATATCGATCTGATGTTATCTGACAGCACCTACAGCAGCAGCAACTTTATCCACAGGATCTTAGGCAGCGACCTGATCTGCGCATTCAGCAAAGGCCTGCACAATCTCAGTGATCGCATGCGCTTATATGTCAGTGCTGGTACTGATGTTTGGCCAGTGTTACCAGTGAAAGTTGACTCTAGCGGAGAGATCACGCAGATTGTTATCCACTCCAAGAACAGTGGTCACTCTGCCACCGAGTCTAACGCAATTAGCTTTGACGACTACTCTTACGAGCTCTACTAAACAAAAACAAACCGCCCTGTAGCGCAAACCATAGGGCGGTTCTGTTTTAGGGCTAACAGCCGCACGCTGATCGAGCTGCAGCGCAGCGTGTAGCTAGCGCTAGCACATCCTAGTGATCGAGGTTAGCCTTGATCTTGATAATAGTGTCGGTGATGAAATCAGGCACGGTGTCGTTGAGCTGTCCAGCTACCGCCTGATAGGCACGCTTGATAGCATGGTAGCCCTGTCTGATTGGCTGCTGGCACACCACAAACTTGATGATACCGGCGGAGACTAACTGCTTGGTAGAGTAGAGCTCATCAAAGCCGATAGCAAAGATGTCTTTGTTGCCGTTGGCAATTAAAGCAGCACCCACACCCTGCACCGCAGCGCCTGCAATATATACGCAGTTGATCTCTTTGTGCTCTTTGAGCACTTGGAAGGTCACTTGTTGGGCTCTGATATCCGAGTCAAAGCTCTCCACAGTAGCCACAATCTCGTAATCGATGTTCTGGCGGCTCAGCTCTTCTTCAAAGCCCTTAATACGCTGATTGTGACCTAAGAGCATGCGCGAACCGGTGACTATGAGAATATGGAGCTTATCGCGCTTGGTGAGAGCCAACATGCCAGCACAGGTAGCGCCTGCGGTGGTGTAGTCAGAGCCGACATAGCACAGGCGACGGGTGTTCTCCACATCAGTGTTGAGGAGCACCACTGCCGTACCTTTGTCGTGCAAGTCGTTGATGCGATCGCGCACACGATCGGTGTTGATGGTGGCTAAGCACAGAGCCTTGCAGCCTTTGCGCAAGAGGTAATCAATAGCCTCTAAATGCACATCCTCATCAAAGCCCTCAACTTCCTTGAGCACGACCTCCAAACCTAAGTCTTGGAACTCTCGCTGGGCATCGTTGATACCTTGAATAATCTCTTGGTAGAAAGCATTACCCACACTAGGCATTAAAGCGCCAATCTTAATTGGTGTTTTGTAGGCAGCCAGCGCACGACCGGCGCGATTTGGCACATAACCTAACTCTTTGGCCAACAGCCTAACGCGCTTAGCCACATCCTCTTTGACCGCACCACGGTTGTGGAGCACACGATCAACAGTACCTCTAGAGACGCCAGCAGCTTGTGCTAAGCTTTTTACCGTCACCTTCATGAAAAATCCACCTATATCAAGGCAGCTAACCCCCAACCAAACCAAATCTCAAAGAGCCGCAGAGCCATGCAACTCTATGGGGTTAGAACTCCTAAACCTAAATCAAATCCTCAGAAAACTTTATCTGCGCTTTCCTCTGCTACTACCCTAGCTAGTTCTAGTTAGGGTAACAGCAAGCAGAGCCTTACTTACTTGCATTGCATGCATGCATGCCTGCCTGCATGCACACATGACAAACATCATGCACCATGTCGCTTTGCTTGCGCTTTCACTTGCCACTGAGCATCGTGCTCGTGACAGAGCGCGACGCACGCAAAGAGGCACACGTAACGCGTAAGGCGTAAGGCGGTGCGCGTTGGGCACGGGCACGTGCTTACAACCAATCGCACACTTATATCACGCTTTTATTGTGGCCCACTTCCGCTTTTTATCACAGCCCTTTATGGCAAAAGTGCGCACAAGATCTCAAATGAACAGCAACTTTTGTGCACGAACACGATTTGGCACGCCACTACTCCCCACTTTTATCTTGAGCTTTATTCAAGGATTTTCATCTATTGGAGCGTTGTAGCCGTCAATGCGCAAAAGTTGCTGCACACACACGCACACTGTGCACAGTGCACGCTTGCAGCAATAAAAAAAGCCTTTCACAGGCTTTTATTGGGATTACCCCAAGCCGACAGGTCGCAAGCTTACTAGCTTTGCTTTTTTCCCTGTCGGCTTGAGACGCCCACCGAGGGCTGCTGCCACCGGTGGGGTTAATAGGTTTAGCTTTGTGGGCTAAATCTTACTTGAATGGGTTCTCGGTCTTGTAGAGCACACCAGCTGGCTGGTTGTAGGAGATCTTGGCGATACCTAACATGCTGAAGACGTCGAATAAGGCCTTGCCATGGTGACCGAAAGCCACAGCACCGTGGTGTGGATAGCGATCAGCAATCAAGACGTGACGGTAGAAGCGGCCCATCTCGTTGATAGCGAAGATACCGATACCACCGAAGGAACGGGTAGCAACTGGCAGCACCTCACCTTCAGCAATGTAAGCTTGTAAGGTGGTGTCTGGGGTGGTCTGTAAACGGAAGAAAGTGATTGGGCCAGCAGCGATGTCACCCTCTAAGGTGCCACGAGTGAAGTCTGGCTCACCAGTCTCTAACAGACGGTGCTGAATGATCTGATAGTTGATCTTGCCACAAGCCATGTCGCAGCCGCAATCTTGGTTGAGCTTGCAGAATGGGGTGTTGCCGCAGTGGAAGCCCATGAAGGTGTCAGTGAGCTTGTATTGTGGGAACTTAGGCTTGATCGACTCCTCGTACATGTCAGCTGGCACGGAGTTGTTGATATCCAGTAAGGTCACGGCATCCTTGGTGACGCAAGCGCCGATGAACTCGGATAAAGCACCGAAGATATCAACCTCACAGGCAACTGGAATGCCGCGGGAAGCTAAACGGGAGTTGACGTAGCAAGGCTCGAAACCAAACTCCTCTGGGAATGCAGGCCAGCACTTGTCAGCAAAAGCGACATACTTGCGGGAGCCCTTGTGCTGCTCAGCCCAGTCTAATAAGGTCAGCTCGAACTGAGCCATGCGCTCTAACATCTCTGGATAGGTGTTACCAGCGCCTAACTCCTTTTCCATCTCAGCAATCACGCTTGGAATGCGGGAGTCGCCCTTGTGCTTACGGTAAGCGACTAACAGATCAAGCTCAGAGTTCTCTTCGATCTCAACACCGATGTCGTATAAGCCCTTGATTGGAGCGTTGCAAGCAAAGAAGTCTTGTGGACGTGGGCCAAAGGTGATGATCTTTAAGGAAGAAAGACCAATTAAAGCACGAGCAACAGGGATGTACTCAGAGATCATCTTGACGATGTCTGCAGCAGTACCAACTGGATACTCAGGGATGAAGCCCTTTAACTTACGTAAGCCTAAGTTGTAAGAGCAGTTGAGCATACCGCAGAAAGCGTCGCCACGGCCGTCGATTAAGTCGTTGCCGGTTTCCTCAGCAGCAGCCACGAACATGCATGGGCCGTCAAAGAACTTAGCAATTAAAGTCTCTGGGGTCTCAGGGCCGAAGTTACCTAAGAACACAACTAAGGAGTTGCAGCCAGCTGCCTTAGCCTCAGCAACAGCCTTCTCCGCGTCCTTCTCATTCTCCACAATGGTGGTGATCTCAGCTAACTCGATGCCAGCCTTCTTTGCCTCTGCAACGATGGCCTGACGACGGCGCTCAGACAGGGTGCGAATGAAGCAGTCACGTGAGACAGCAATAATGCCTAACTTTGCATCTGGGATATTGGTCATTTCCATGATTTCGAATCTCTCCAAAATTTTTCTAACAGCCTGCTAGCACAAAGCGCGACCTTATGCGCCTTAAGCCCACATAACTCAAGCAATCTCACTTTTTACAGTAAGGTTACTCGTCCATGAACTTGATTGAGCGCATCTACTCTTGAGCTCACAGTCCATATCTCCCCACTTTGCAAAGTCTTAAGCCTTTGAATTGCATCGAATCGAATTGTATCGAATTGTATCGAATTGCATCGAATTGCATCGAATCAAAGCGAAAAGCTTCAAGGCTGAGCCTTATGTGGTTTGAGCAAGTCCTGCGGCCACTAGCAACAAGACAAGAGTAGCACCCTGTAACTTCACTCCAAGCTAATAAGCGCTGCTTAGCTTGGTTTGCTGGCTTACCTCACTTTTGGCTGGGGCTGAGCAATGCCTCGGCATTTCCGAGGCTTTGCCTAGGCTTTGCTTAGGCTTTGCTTAACCTTTGCCATGGTGCAGCTTGCACATGTCTTGTTGTTGCTAAGTGAAGTTTGGGCGCGCCCTGTTTCTAAAGCTTTTTGCTCTCTGGAGTTTGCGTGCACGTGACCGCTTTTAATCAAAATTAAAAGCGCTTATGTCCACACTTACTCGGTCAAGCGCTGTATGCTGCTCCAGCTAAAGTCCTTTATTTATGCCCTCGGGGCATCTTCCTCACACTTTAGTGTAGCTTAGCATTCAGTATACTTTAGTTTTCTGCAAACGGTTACGTTTTTGCGCTTCATTGTTTACGCAAATTTTAGCACTGAGCTCCAGTCATGACATGATCAAGAATTTGAATTCATGATGCAGGTCAATTTTTTGCGTTTTAGCCTTAGGGAGCTCACCAGCACAAATCGCAATCGCAATATTGTGCGCAAAATAGGCACGGGCACAGTAAGCCCCGCTGCATACTATTTACAAGCGCACGCACACCGTGCACAAGTGTTTTCAGGAAAACTTCCTAAGGCTAAAAAGCAAACAGTTGTTGCAAAAGAAAATCATGTTGCGCCGCAACGACTGCATCTGGCACAACATGCTGCCCACCAAACCCAAGCGCAAGCGCAATCCTAGCGTGTGCTGCAAGCTGGGGCTGGGGCTTGGTGGGCGTTGGTGGGCGGTCTCAAGAGCTGAGGCTTTGGCCCTACTCTTTTGAGGCCTCGTTTTTGGGGCCTATCTGAGGCTTTTGAGACCTATTGGGATCCTTTGGTGCCCTGTGTGAACCTTTGGGGTTCTTTGGGATCTGTTTATTACTTTAAGGTGACGTTCTCACCGACTAAGATACCGGTGGAGATGCCAGCTTTGGCCTCTGGGCTATCCTTGTGTGCTAACAGCCACTTGTTGTTAGCAGTGATAAAGCCAGGCTCCTTGTCACCCTTAGCATCGATGTTAGCAGGCTTCTCGGTGTTGGTGTCCTTTGGCAGCACCACAGCAACACGGAAGGTGTTGTTGCCGTCAGCATGCGATGGAGCATAGTGCAGAGTGGTCTCGTAGAAGAGAACAGCAGTGCCCTTTGGTGCAAAGAAGGTCTCTACAGCTTGGGTATCGCAGATACCATCCTTGATAGCCGACATTGGGGCTAACATGAAGAGGGTATCGGTACCGGTGATGTTGACCTCGCAATTGCGGTGATACTCTAAGGCGTTTAAGGTGCGGCTGTGGCCAGAGCAGTAGCCGATTTGAATCTTAAGACCGCCAAAGACGCGGTTTTGCATATCATCCATCAGCTCTGGAGTCTCTAACACAGGCTCGCTTGGCACGTAGGTCACGGCGTCTTCTGGGCAAGGTAAGGTAGCTAACAGCTCTGCGACCTTGGCACCATCGACACTTGGAATCACCTTACCAAAGCGCTCAAACTCCACGGAGAAGACGCTCTTGTACTTCTCAACCTTCTCACCATCTAACTTCTGACGTAAGGTGGCGAGCTTGTGGAAGGATGGGCGCATTGCTGGGTACAGCGATTGATAGAGATTGTAGATCTCATCGTAGCGGCAGACTTCAGCGGCATTTGGCTCAGCCTTGTCCTCACCTGCAACCACCAACTTATCCACTGCTTCCTCAACAGAAGAGTAGATGCCTGCAGCCACAGAAGCTAACACGGCAGCACCTAAAGCTGGGCCTTCCTTAGAGGCAATGGTAGTGACCTTGCACTTTAAGATGTCAGCTAACATCTGACGCCAGAATGGGGAGCGACCGCCACCACCGCAAGCAGTTAAAGTGTCTGGCACGATATCCATCTCGTGGAGCACTTCTAAGTTGTGGCGCTGCGAGAGGGTGATACCTTCTAACACGGCACGGGTGAGGTGAGCCTTCTTGTGACGAGCAGACAGACCAAAGAACACACCACGAGCTTCAGCGTCTAACACAGGAGAACGCTCGCCCATGAGGTATGGTAAGTAGATTAAGCCATCAGAGCCCGATGGAACGGTGGCAGCTTCCTTGGTCATCAGGTCGTAAGCATCGGTGCCATCTTGCTGGCATTGAGAGTGCTCAGCAGTGTAGAGCTCATCGCGGGCCCAGCGCAGAGATAAACCAGCAGCTAAGGTGCAGCTCATGGCAGTCCAAGTACCTGGTACAGCAGCGCAGAAGGTGTGCACTCGGCCTAATGGATCGATGGAGACCTTAGAGGTGTGGGCAAAGACCACGCCAGAGGTGCCTAAGGTCACAAAGGCTTGGCCGTCACGGCACACGCCAGTACCTAAGGCGGCAGCAGCGTTATCACCTGCACCACCAGCGACGATGGTACCTGCAACTAAACCGGTAGCAGCGGCAGCTTCTTCGGTGATGCGGCCAGCCACAGCGCAGGACTCAATGATAGGTGGCATCCAGTCCTTGTTGATCTGCAACTTCTCTAAGATCTCGTCAGACCACTCGCGCTTCTTGATATCTAAGAGGTTGGTACCGGAGGCATCGGAGATTTCCATAGCCTTCACGCCGGTCAGCATGTAGCGCACATAGTCCTTTGGTAAAAGGATGGTAGCGCACTGATTGTAGATCTCTGGCTCGTTTTCACGTACCCATAAGATCTTAGGAGCGGTGAAGCCTGATAAAGCTGGGTTAGCGTTGATCTCAATTAAGCGGTTCTTGCCGACACGCTCAGTGATCTCATCGCATTGCTTAGAGGTACGAGCATCACACCAGAGGATGGACTTACGTAAGACCTTGCCATCCTTGTCTAACATCACGAGGCCGTGCATTTGGCCAGCGATAGCTAAGCCTGCCACATCGTGAGCGTCGATTTTCGACTGCTCTAACACCGACTTAATGGAGGTGACGGCAGCATTGTACCAATCTTGTGGATCCTGCTCGGCCCAACCATTTTTTGGCTGATACAGTGGATACTCAATGGTCTTCGAGGCAATCGACTTACCAGTCTCATCAAAGAGCACAGTCTTGGTACCGGAAGTACCTAAATCCACACCCAACAAATACTTCATCAAAATGCTCCTTTACTTGCTGCGCCCCTTCCTCAAATTGCGCAGTCAAGCAACCAAACCAAAAAAGGATTAAGGAATTCTGTCTAACTTGCTTATCTTGCTGATCTCAGTAGCCAAGCTGCTGCGGCCTTGTAGATTGCAACGTGAACGTGCAACGTGAGCATGCAGCGTAAGCGTGCAGCGTGAGCGTGCAGCTTGGCCTACTGCGATACAGGCCTGAGGCTTATCAACAAGAAGCTCAGACCTCATAGCTGTTATTGCTTCACGCGCTTCTTGGAGAGCACGTCGATAACCACGGCTAATAACAACACTAAGCCCTTAACGGTACGCTGCCAGTTAGCGTCAATACCTAAGATCGACATACCGTTGTTTAACACGCCCATGAACACAGCACCGATCACAGCACCACCGACGGTACCAACACCACCGTAGGCCGAAGCACCACCGATGAAGCAAGCACCGATAGCATCAAGCTCGTAGCCGTTACCAGCAGTTGGAGCAGCGGAATTGAAGCGAGCAACGCACACTAAGGCGGCGACAGCTGATAAAAAGCCCATGTTGACGTAGGTCATAAAGAGAATGCGGTTGGTGTTCACACCAGATAGCTTTGCAGCTTTCTCATTACCACCTAAAGCATAGAGGCGACGGCCACCCACAGTGTTGTTAGCAAAGAAGCTGTAAGCCATCACGATGATGGTGAGCAGAATCAGGATCACTGGAATACCTTTGTTGTTGGCAAGCAGTAAACCAGAACCAATTAAAGCAGCTTCAATGATGATGGTGGTGATGATAAAGACCGAGGTCTCTTCAACAGCGTAGCCCTTCTTGATCTTCTTCATGCGGCTGTAGACCACTACGGCTAAATAGCCCACGCACAGGATAGCGGTGATCACTGTGGTCATAGCAAAAGCGTCGGCTCTAGCACGAGGCACGAAGGAGGTGAAGTAGCGCAGATACTCTGGTGG
>CALXYZ010000055.1 GCA_944393075.1 uncultured Anaerobiospirillum sp.
GTGGTTACACCGGTGGCGGCTATGGTGGTGGTAATGGCGGTAACGGTGGTGGCTACCCTCCATACACCGTAAACGTGCCTTGGGAGCTCTACGAGATCAAAAAGAAGAACAAGCATGGTGTTGTGTGCTCGTTTTTCCTTACCTTAGGCTCGATCATTACCTTTGCCCGCAATCTAGTCTTTAACATCATCTTTGTGCTGCTCATGATCTTTATGTTTGGCGGTTACATGGCCGTGCAAAGCTTTAAAGAAGCAGGTATGAGCTTTTCAACCATTAGCCCCGAAGATCTTGATAAGACCGCACTGCAAGCTGAGGTCTTGTACTTTGACCTCAATGGTGCCATCTCCGAGATTCCTTTTGCCTCCTCGCAGTTTGATAACCTGCAGCGCCAATTAGAGCTCAGTCTCTATGGTCGTCAAAGCCATGAGATAGTCGCCATCGAAAACGCCCTCAACTTAGTGGCCAACGACAGCGCCATCAAAAAGGTGATCATTGATGTCGATGGTATGGGGCCATTAACCCTGTCTATGGCTGAGCGTATTGGCAAGGCTATGGATGTGGCCAAAGGTACCGACGAGAACAACCCACGTGAGGTGGTGGTGATTGGCACCAACATGTCACAGTCGGCCTATGCTATGGCCTCTCATGCCTCAAAGATCGTGTTAGATCCATTAGGTGAGATCGACTTTAAGGGTATCTCGATGTCGACTCTATACTTAAAGGATCTCTTAGACCGCTTTGATATCACCCCATATATCTTTAGAGCAGGTCACTTCAAGAGTGCCGTCGAACCATTCATGTTCAACAGCATGTCGCCTGATGTGCGCCGCGAGTACCAAGCCATTGCTTTTAAGAGCTGGGACATCTACCAACAGCACATCCGTGAGCAACGTACCATCAAGAGCAACACGGTGCTACCAGATGCTGCTGCCTACATCCAATGGCTTAAGCAATTTAAGGGTGATCGCGCTCAGATGCAGTTGGCCCAAGGCATTGTTGATAGCGTCATGCCAACCGAGCAATATCTCATGAACCTGACTGATGAGGTTAATGCAGACGCCGACTTCCCATATCGTCCAGCAATCATCACCTATCAGGACTACCTCTTACGTCACCACATTCAGTCCACCGGTAGCAACCGTGTAGGTGCGCTCTCACAAATCGAAGTGCGCCCACAGCAGTCAGCTCAAGCTGGCTTAGCTGCTTCTGCCGCTCCAGCTACCGCAGCCGTCGCAGCGGCCGCCACAGCCGCAACAGCAGCTACAGCTGACAGCGCTGTGAGTAGCGCTGTGGCAGCTATTGCTGAGAATGCTGCGGCAGTAGCTCAGTCAGTAGCCGCTGATAGCAGTGCCTCTAATGGCTCTGCGGCTGCACCACGTGACCTCAAAAATGCTCCGCGTAAGTCCACGGGCTTACTGAAGGTAGCTGGTACCGATGTGGCTGTGATTTATGGCATTGGTGAGATTACCGATACCACCAAGAATCCAACCGACTTTACCTACGACAACTTGGGCCCACTCTTAGAAGATGCCCAAAACGATGAGTCTGTTGGCGCTGTGGTGCTGTACTTAAACAGCCCAGGCGGCTCGGTGATCGCCTCTGAAAAGATCCGCCGTGCTGTAGAGCTCTTCCAATCAAGTGGTAAGCCTCTTATCGTGTCGATGAATGGTACTGCTGCCTCAGGCGCCTATTGGATTGCCTCGCAGGCCGATACCATCTTTGCTACTGAGAGCACCATTACTGGCTCTATTGGTGTCTTTGGTTTGACCTTTGGTGTGCACCGTCTCTTAAACCGCTATGGTACTTACCAAGATGGTGTCGTCACAAACGAGTTGGCAGCCATGCCTATCGCTGATGAGATGCCATCAACCCAGCAACAGCTGATCTCAATGTCGGTAGAGAAGACCTACCGTACCTTTATTGAACTGGTGGCCCGTAACCGCGGTCTTAAGGTCAATGAGTACGAGATCTTTGCTGAAGGCCAAGTGTTCTTAGCAGATGATGCCCGCTCCATTGGCTTGGTCGATGAGTTAGGCGATCTCAGTGACGCTATTGCCTTTGCTGCCAAGGAAGCTCAGATCAAGGATGCTGATTTGCATGTACGTCACATCGCCCCTGGTGCTAGTACCCAATTAGGCGGCTTTGAGAGCATTATCTTTGGTCTGTCCACTGCCTATCTGCCAGATGAGCTCACCTACTCCTTAGTAGAGCTCAAAAAGAAGAGCGAGCTGATCTCTACACCAAACAACAAGGCTATCTTAGCGATCTCGCCATTAAGCGAGCCTAAGCTCTAACCTCCCGTGCTTTAGTCAGAGAAAGCTCAACAGAAAAGAAAGCCGCGCCTTGCAGTGAGCAATCATTGCGGGGCGCTTTTTTTTGTTCGCATATGACTATGGGCAGCAGCGGTGGCAAGCGCTACCCAAGCTACAGCACGGCTATGGCTATGGCTAAAAGATGTTGCTCAGGATGCGTGCCCACCAGCTCTGCTTTGGTCTATTGGTGGCGGTGTTGCCTTGTTGTGTCTCTGGCTTTGGATGGATGTCGACGTATTTGGCGATAAAGCGCATGTGCTTAGCGTCGTAGATGACTGCCAAGTATGCAGCCTTATCAGGCTCATGTCCTGGTGGCAGCTGATTGTCCTCCACTAGGTGCTGAATATCAGTCATGTCGCGCGTCATGATCATGGCTAGGTTTTCGTCTTGCTCACTACTTGGCGCAAGGTCGATTTCATTACTAACTGCACCTTCAATAGCGTTGGCAAGCGAGAAGTGCCACAGCTGATGGATCTGCTCTGGTACGGTGGTCAAGATGTCGATAAAGACATTCTCTCCGCACTCCATCACCTCTGGGAATGGGCCATTATCGATGAGGGAGACCACCAAGCTTAAGCGCATGATGGTACGCAGTGCGTACTCGTTATCGCCTAAGAGTTCACGGGCCTTAGAATTAAGATTCAAGGCGATCTTGTTGAGGACATAGGATACGGTATCAGCATTGCGCTTTTGCATGCCGAAGATCAGCTCTTGCACATAGAGGGCTGGGTTGACCTGATCATCAAATCCAATGTGGTAGCCGATAATGCGCACTAAAGCCGCCTTATAGGTGCTCAACATCTCCTTATTAGGAGGTGCCACCATGCAGTACTTAGCGCCGTTTTCTGTCGTGATCACACCTGAGTTAAAGCACAGATAGCCTAAGTGGTGCATGTAACCTGCAAAGTTAAAGCGCAGACGCAAAAACTCACCTACCTCCCAAAAGCTCTCTAACGGCTTCTTGATCGGCATGTTGACGCACAGGCTCTCTAAGGCTTTGAGCTTAAACTCGCTTATGTTAATCACGCCGCCGTTACGCTCGGCATATTTGGCTTCAGGGTCACTGTAAAAGCGCATATACCTAAAGCACATCACGTCGATATCAAACAGTCGTGGGCACGAGTGAACAAAGTCTGGGTACTGCTCGTAGCTCTTAAACAGCATCAAGATCACCATGGGATTGCAGATACCGCACTTAGCTTGTGCAGCTTCAGGCGAGAAGTAAAAGCCGTCAAAGTACTGCTCAATCAGGTTTTCACAGTACTGCACGCTGATAGCGTAGTGAGCTGCCATCTGTTCAATATGAGGAGCATAGGTAAGGCAGATCTCGGTGATGGTGAAGCCAGAGAGGTTTTGGTAATGCGGGTCAAAAGACAGATCACCAAAGCCTTCACCAAAGATCTCATGGTAGTGGTGGTGGAGCCAACCAACAAAGAGAGCTTTTTCGATGTACTTCTGATGGGTGGTGATGATTTGGCACAACAAACTCAGGGTGTTGAGGATGCGATCAAAGAGATCCCATTTACTGAGACGGATGGTACGCAGTAAAGGGCCATCATAGCGATCCACCAAGATCACGGTGCTGTGCGGGCCACACTCTCTCAAGACAGCTGGCAGAAACTCGTGGATGACAATCAACAGCTCACCACGCTCTTCAGAATCAAGAGCGGCTTGGGCTCTGGTGGTGTCCACTGTGAGATTGTAGGTGCGGCAGAACTCCAAAAGGTCGGTGATGATGGCCTTCTCAAAAGTGTTTGGATCTAAGGTGCTTGTCGCAAAGAAATGAAAGGTCAGTACCTTATGGGCATTACCCTCAATGTGAGGACACAGGTGCTGCTCTTTAATCGCTAAGCCATCAAACAGAGGGCCGACGCCAGTGCTGTAGAGTTCTTCTAAGGTGGAGATTAAGATCGACTTACCGAAACCCGTTGGCCGCATCAGTGTCAACAAGCGTCTTTTGTCATTGGCAATACTGGCAACAAGATCAGTCTTATCGACGTATACCTGCCCTAACTCGCGTAACTCGCGAAAAGAAGTGGTACCGATAGAGATCTCAGGCAGGAGTGAAGAGCTGGCCTCGACAACCTCGGCCGCATCAACAGACGCATTTACAGTGTTATCACTTACTGCTATGTCGTTATCGTTACTGAGATCAGATACCTGCATGAACACAACCACTCCACCAGCGCTCGTATACCGCAGAAATGGGGACTGTGCATTAGGCATCAGATTAAATAGCCATGGGTTGTCATATCCTCAAGCAAAAGGCTTGGTGATTAACCAAGTAGAAAGACCTTTGCAGCGAGCGGTAGCAGCGCGACTAAAAAACTGTGCGATCAGTATACCGCACACAGATCTAGGCGCCTCAACAAAGCGTGCATCTTTGCTACTTTGGAGCACTATCCGCCCTATTTTTGTTGAGTCACTCAATTGAGGTATGCGCGTAACTAGCAAAAAGCAAGCGCGTGTATAACAACGTGTCATGCGCCACCATAGCTACACACCGCCACGCTGCGAGCTTACGCTCTAGCGAGCTGGTTTGCCGGCTTGCTACTGAGCCTGCCTGTAAATGCACGACTAGGTGCGAGCTCAAATCATCCCTGCAAGATCTAACAACTAATGGACGATTGCCCAAGGCCACAGATCCTAAGCGCTAGCCGCTGGCCACTTGCAAAGAGCTGGCTCAAAGCGCTAAAAGATGTTGCCCAAAATACGTCGCCACCAGCTTGGCTTTGTCTGATTAGCAGACAAAGAGCCGTCTTGCTCTTGCAGCTGTAATGGTGATTGTGACTGTGACTGTGACAATGACTGCGGCTCTGTCTTTGGGTTGATGTCGACATACTTGGCGTAAAAGTGCATATCCTTAGCGTCATACACCAACACCAAGTACGAGGTATCCTCTGGCCCATACCCTGCTGGCATCTTGTCGTCTTCGACTAAGTGCTGGATATCGGTCATGGCACGCGTCATGATCATCGCGATGTTGTCGTTTTGGTCACTGCGCAAAGCCTCTGCATTCTCAGCCGCCTCGTCACTTGCGTAGTCATAGCTTGAGATCTCGGTGGAATTAGCAAGCGCTATGTACCACAGCTGATGAATTGGTTCGGGGTGGTAGAGCTGAATGTCGATAAAGTGCATCTCACCACACTCAAAGTTCTCAGGGATGCGGCCATGATCCATAAGTGCAGCTACCAAGCACAAGTGCATGATGGCGCGCATGGAGTAGCTGTTATCACCTAAGAGCTCACGCGCTTTAGAGTTAAGGTTAAGGGCAAGCTTGTTGAGCGCATACAACACATCCTCAGCATTGCAGATTTGCATGGCATAGAGCAGCCCCTGAATGTACAGCGGCGACCTCACATGCACTTGAGTATCAAAGCCGATGTTGTAGCAAATAACGCGAAAGAGACCTACTTTGTAAGTCAGCCACAGCTCTTGGTTAGGCGGGCCCACATAGCAGTACTTCTCACCACTGTCGCTGACCTCCACGCCCGACTTAAAAAAGAAGTAGCCAAAGCCCATCATGTAGCTACCCAAATTAAGGCGACGGCGCATAAACTCGCCTAAGTCCAAGCAGCTCTCAAGAGGCAGTTTGATCGGCATGTTGACGCACAGACGCTCCAAAGCTTGGAGCTTGTACTCGCTAACACTGATCATGCCGCCATTGCGCTCGGTGTACTTCGCCTCAGGATCGCCATAGAAGCGCAGAAATCTAAAACAGATGCACTCAATATCAGACAGCAAAGGGCAAGAATACACAAAGTCTGGGTACTGATCGTAGCTATTGAACAGCATCAAGATCACGAGTGGATTGCATACGGAGCGCTGAGCTTGGGCGGCCTCGGGAGAGAAGCTGTAACCATCGTAGTACTTAGCCAGCAGATGCTCAAAATGCGACACAGTGATGCCGAAGTGCTCAGCAATATGCGCAATGTGCGGAGCATAGTAGTGGCTAATCTCCGCCATGGTAAAGCCGCAGATGTCTTGGTAGTCAGGATCATAGGAGAGATCGCAAAAGCAATCACCAAAGATCTCCATGTAGTGGTAGTGCAGCCAGCCTACGATCAGGGCTTTTTCGATGTTGTCTTGTTGCGTGGTGAGCGCTTGGCACAATATGTTGAGGGTATTGCAGATGTGGTCACAGTTGTCCCACTTACTCAAACGCACATTGCGCAGTAACGGGCCATCATAGCGATCCACCAGCACAACGGTGCTGCGCGGGCCACACTCTTGCAGCACGGCTGGCAGAAACTCCGAGATGGTCAGCAAAATCTCACTGCGATCAGTAGATGCCATCGCTGCCGTAGCGCGGGTAGTATCTACCGTGAGGTTATAGGTGCGGCAAAAGTCGAGAACACTTGAGAGAATGGTTTTCTCAAAAGTGTTGGGGTCGGTGATATCTGAGGCAAAGAAGTTGATGTTAAGCACCTTGTATTGGTGCTGCTCAATGTGTGGACACAGGTGCTGCTCTTTGATCGCCAAGCCGTCAAACAAAGGCCCTACCTGAGTACGGTAGAGCTCATCCATGGTGGAAATCAAAAGAGACTTACCAAAGCCAATGGAGTGGATTATGGTCAGCAAACGACGGGGATCGTTGATCAGGCGTGCAATGAGCTTAGTCTTATCGACATAGACTTGGCCAGACTCGCGCAAATCACGAAAAGAGGTTGTAGCAAGCGAGGTCTCAGGCCAGTTGACTAAGCTTGGCGGAACCAAAGAGCTAATGTCATTGCTGTCATTTGCAGCGCTAGCATCGCTAACAGCGCTAGCATTGCTTGCAGTACTTTCAGCACTTACAGTACTGCTAGTACTTGCTGCAACAGCAACAATCACTTCTCTGTCTATATCGTTACTTTGTTCTAGGCCTTGCATACCAACTCCACACCAGAGCACGGCCGTATAACGGTGCTAAATAACGACTATCTAATTGGTGCTTAGCCCATAAGAGGCTGGGCAGGATAGCCGTGATAGCCACTAAAGGTAGCGTGGTAGCAGCGTGCTCAACATGCGTTTAAGTATACAGCAGCAAGAGCTTGGAGCCGCAAAAAAGCCACATCTATAGCCATATCGCTCTAGTATTTGTGGAGTCAATACACACAAACTGTTGATTAAGGGAGCACCTTTGGCACCTAAGGCGCCTTGGATACCTTGGATACCTTGGTTGCCTAAGTCGCCTTAGGCGTCTTGCACGCCGTGTGCATCTTGTTCGCTCTATGCCGCTTTAAGCCACTTAGTGCTGCTTAATGCAGCTTAATCTGCCACCAAGAGCGGAGCTCTGGAAACTCTTGGGTAAGCAGCTTGAGGCCAGCACGGCCCACGCTGTGGGCCGCATCAACCGCATGGCTCTGCGGCTCCAAGGCAATAAAGCCACTGCCCTGTTGACGGTACATCATGAGATAGTCGCAACTAGAGCTCAGCTCTACCGTAGCGCCATGCTGTGCGCGCTTCAGCTTAGCTCCCTGAAAGCCCTGATAAGCGTGGTTTACAAAGACGTCAGGAACCTTACGCCAGTGCCCAAAATCCCAGTTACCCATGTTCTCACGGTAGGTGTCAGAGAGGTGGTGCTCCTTTTCAGGGGCATAAGCTGTAGTGCTGAGTAAGAGCTCATCGGCGGCCGCGTCGAACGCGAAGTAAGGGTGGAAGCCCACACCATAGAGGCGTGGCTCTGCTGCTAAGTGCTGCACCTGAAGTTCCACGTACAGCGCCCGCCCCTGTAGTGATAACTGCAGCTTGGCTGCAAAGTTATAACCAACACCTGCTTCCTCATGGTGGTTAGCAAAGGTCAACACTGCACTGTCTCGAGCACAGCTCTCTACTGTCCACAAGCTCGTCCATCCTGTGCCGTGCAAGTACTCAGAGCCATCTGGCGCAGTCTTAGTCAGCATCACCGTGCGCACAGTAGCAGTAGCAGCAGCATCAACAGCAGCCTCAGTCTCAGGCTCAGTCTCAGTCTCAGCTCCTGTTGCAACAGCCACCGTCTCTGGCAGCTCATAGCAATTGTGCGCCACCCTATTGCCCATTGGCAGCAGCACAAAGCCACCACACTCATCGGGCGTATAGGCGCTCTTATTGGCGCAGTCTTGCAAGATAGGCAAGCCATCTTTAGTGGCCAAGCGCTTAATGCGCGCCCCTTGCAGATCAACAATGAGCTCTAACTCATCATTGCAGAGGTGGATAGTGTTTGCTGTGGTCATCTTTAGGCTCCTCGATGTGTGAAAACACTGTGCTTAGTGACAGCAATTGCGGTGCTTTTGGCTATGCTTTGGTTCTTTTGGCGGTGTTGCTGTTGTCGTTGCTGCTGTTGCTGCAGTTATTGATGTTGCTGCGGCAGCAGCTGCGGCTGTTGTCGGACATCACTCTCTGGTGGTGAAAAAATTGGTGGTCATGGTGGCTGTTTACGATGTGCTCTTGCGACTATTTGCGCGAAATGTGCACTACATCTCGTCTTTTAGCCAACTGCGCTGAAAATAGCTACAAACCCTCTATTTATCAGGATTAGAGCGCTAAACGCTCACCAAAGAGGTAACTGATGCCAGCAATTTGCTCGCTCGGACTTAACGTGCCGTACTCGATAAAGGTGGCCAGATCTTTAACCTGTTGCTGTGAATCAAATGGGTTTACCAACACCGGCCGCGAGATCGCCTCTAAGAACTCATCTCCAAAAGCGCAGCTCGCGCCATAAAGGTAGATGTGGTTAATGTTAAGGACGTTGACGAGGTTGTAGATAGAAAGGCCGATACAGCTGGCGCTAAAGTTTACTTGCGCCCGCACCAGCTCATCGCCTTGGCGATAGAGCTTCACCACATCCTCAAAACTCAAATGAGCAGGACAGCGGCCAACCGCGCGCAGTGCTTGCTCAACGGCTTGCATAATGGCGCGCGTCGTGGCAACAGTCTCCAAGCAGCCATGGCGGCCACAGGAGCACAAGCGCCCGCGCGGATCGATAATGGTATGACCAATCTGCCCACTACCAAAGAGGCTACCGCGGTAGATCTCTTGGTTGATGATGAATGAAGAGCCGATGCCGTAGTCTAAGTTAATGACGCAGAAGTCCTGTAGCTGGCCATTTTGCAGGTAGTATTGGCCATCGATACGGGCTTTTTGGCGCAACAAAAACCACTTTTGCGCTAGTGTGCGCATCACGCAGTCGTTATCGATAGCTACCTCAAGCCCCACGCGCTTTTCCAAGAGGAATTTGACGTAAAAGGGCTCATGCCAGCTGACTTGTGGCATCAGCAAGGACACGCCTTTTTCGGAGTCGACTTGGCCATGCATCGCCAGAGCCACGCTCAGCGGCGCTGCGCTATCACTAGTGCTGATGCTAGCACTAGCACTAGCACTAGCGCCTGCGCTAAAGCCTTCAGTACTGCCAGTACTGCTAGTGTTGCTACTGCCGCCGGCACTGCCATTGATCGCCTCTTGGTAGAACTTAATCTCGCGTTCTAAGTCATCAAGCAGCGTCTCTTGTGAGCGCATCGATACTGGGGTAATGCGCTCTTGCATCAGCACATGACCAAAAAGATCACAGAGTACACTGTGCAAACTGCTTGGACGAACATCAATGCAGATAACCTTGCCATCACTGTGGCAGAAGCGCACGATGCCTGCCTGACGCCCACGGCGGCGCTTAGAAAGCAGCGCTGTGGCTGAATCACTGTCAGGAACAATCTCCACCTTATGCTCGGTCTCTAGCTCACGAGCAATATGGCTTGCGGCAGTGACGCTAAGCTCCATCATCTGTGCTAACTCACTAAGCCGCGCCTCCTTGAGCCTAAACAGGTTAAAGAGCATCAGCCTTTTGTTATAGGCTGCCATCCGCTCATTGTTCATCCCCAGCATAGCCACCTCCACTGCTCAGTGCGCTTTCTCAAACAGCCCCAAACAGTCCTCTTAACTCTTTCTTACCTCTTACCTTCCTCCTGTGCCGCCTTACGCAGCAACGTATATCAGGGTGCCACGTTGATTACACGCACTCAAGTCAAAGGCACTGCAATTACTCAGACGCTCTGAATTTGCTTTCAAATCCACGCCACGGAAAGTTCAAAACGCTTTTCTTAAGATGCCATCAACACACATACAAGGCCCGATTGCGGATCTTTCTACGACAGCGAAGCTGTTTAGGGTTGTTGTGTAAGACCAATGACTAACCTCTAGCTAACCACTAGCTCATGGCTGAGCTGAGCTCACTTTGAGCTTAGCTGAGCTAGTGCCCTCTCTCCTCAGTTTGCTAGGTGGTGGTAGTTGACGCTTCGGCGACAACCGCACTTGTCTTTGTCAACGCGGCGGGCTGTTGTCCTTTTTCTTTGTTTGCTTAGTTACTTATTTAGCTACTTAGCTGCTTCGCTGCTTAGCTACTTCGTTGCGTTGTTAGCTGCTTCGTTGCGTGGCTAGCAGCTTAGTTGCTGGTGTTTAGTTACTTGTTTGTTTAGTTTGAGTTGTTCATCTAGCCTCAGCTAGAAAAGGATGTGGATGATGGAAGCTGCTGCTGTAAAAGTCAGCACCGAAAAGGTCTCGTTCAAGACCTACCTTATGGGCGCCCAAGATCAGCACCCAATCTTCTTGGAGCACCGCGTGTATCAGGGCTCGTCTGGTGCAGTCTACCCATACGGTGTGACTGATACCCTGCTCGATAAGAGCGAAGAGCGCGAGTATCAGGCTCTGATCTTAGAGAACGATTACCTCAAGATCATGATCTTGCCTGAGCTCGGTGGCCGTGTGCACCGTGCCTACGACAAGGTCAACCAGCGTGACTTTGTGTACTTTAATCATGTGGTCAAGCCTGCCTTAGTGGGTCTCTTAGGCCCTTGGATCTCTGGTGGCATTGAGTTTAATTGGCCTCAGCACCACCGCCCAACCACTTTCATGGGTGTGGACTCTTTAACGCGCACTAACGATGATGGCTCGGTGAGCGTCATTGTTGGTGAGCGTGAGCCTATGCACGGTCTCACCATTACCACCGAGTTCACCCTCTTCCCAGATCAGGCTTTGTTACAGATCAAGAGTCGCGTCTACAACGGCAACGACACCCCACGCTCGTTCCTGTGGTGGTCGAATCCTGCCGTCAAGGGTGGTGATGATCACCAATCGATCTTCCCACCTGATGTCACTGCCGTGTATGACCACGGTAAGCGTGCCGTGATCGACTTCCCTATAGCCCACGGTGAGTACTACAAGGTCCAGTATGATGGCGTTGATATCTCGCGCTATCGTAACCTGCCAGTGCCTACCTCTTATATGGCTTGGAAGTCGGGCTACGACTTCGTCGGTGCCTACAGCCACAACGAGGAAGGTGGTCTGCTGCACGTGGCTAACCACAACGTCTCGCGCGGTAAGAAGCAATGGACTTGGGGCAACTGCGACTTCGGCCAAGCTTGGGATCGCAACTTAACCGACTCTGACGGCCCATACATCGAGCTCATGACCGGTGTGTACACCGACAATCAGCCGGACTTCACTTGGTTAGATCCAGGTGAGGAAAAGGAATTTGTACAGAACTTCCTGCCATACTCCAAACTTGCTCGCGTGCACAACGCCAACACCAAGGCTGCCTTAAAGTTAGAGCGCGACGGTGCCTTACGAGGTGAGGTCAATTCCAAGAGCCCACTGCTGCACTTAGGTGTCTACGCTATTGCCGCCTTAGAGGGCGAGGCCATTGTCACTACCTGCTGTGGCAAAGAAGTAGCTCGTCACCACATCAGCCTCACCCCATGTCAGGCCGAGACTTGGGATGTCACCTTAGATGCTGATGCTGCCGCCTCACGCCTCTTGCTGACCTTAGTTGATGCCAATGGCAAGCAGATTCTCAGCTATAACGAGCACGTGGCCGAGCCAACTCCACTGCCATCGACCGCACCAAATCCACCACTGCCTCACGAAGTGACCTCCACTGATGTGGCTTATTTCATCGGTCAGCACTTAGAGCAGTACCACCACGCCACCCGTAACAGCTTCGACTACTACCGCCGCGGTGTGGAGATCGATTCGCATGACTACCGCTGCAACTTGGCCTTAGGCAACTATGAGTTCAACCGCTGCTGCTACGACAAGGCTTTAGAGTATGCCTCCGCTGCCTTAGAGCGTGCCCACATGCTCAACCGCAACCCAGCTTGTGGTTTAGCCTCTGTGCTCAAGGCTCACTGCCTGCAAAAGCAAGGCAAGTTAAACGAAGCCTACGATGAATACTATGCAGCAACTTGGTCGTACAACGCCCGCACCAAGGGTTATTTAGGCGCCAGCTACATCGCCGCTCAGCGTGGTGACTATGCCGATGCCCACTATTTAGCTCAACGGGCGCAGCAAACTGAGAGCACCAACCAAGACGCTCTCGCCCAAGAATGCTATGCCGCTTTAGAGGGCAAGCTGCCTCATGCTGCTGGCTTCGAGCGCCTCAACGAGGTCATTAAGCTCTATCCACTCAACCCGGTCTTTGCCTATATGCGCGCCCACTATGAGGGCTCTGCTGAGGCCAAAGAGATCATGGAGCGTGTCCTCAACGGCCGTGAGATCAACTACATCAGCGTGGCTGAATTCTTGGTGAAGAACGAGCGCTATGACTTAGCTCTGGCTTTCCTCAACCACCACCGTCCAGTCGGCGCTATCGCCAACTTGGTCTTTGCCGCCATGATCGCCAAGGCTCAAGCAAACGGCACCACCACTGCCGGTGGTTTAGAGCTCCCAGCCCAAGCTGAGATTGAGCGTTTGGCATTAGAGCAGTTCAAGACCTTTGTGCGCTTCCCTAACCTGATCTTTGAGCGCGAGCTCTTAGGCCAGCTCAGTGGCAATGCCTTTGCGCTGCACTTATGCGCCAGCTTTGATTACGCTCACCGCCTCTACGAGCGCGCTGCCTCCTTATGGCAGGAGTGCATTAAGGCTATTGATAGCGGTAAGTGCGCAGCTAATACCTATATCTGCGGTGGCTTCAACATCAAGGCTGAAGCACTGCGCGGCTTAGGCATCTACGCCTACAACAAGCAAAAGCAGCCAAAACAAGCCATTGCCTACTTCAAGCAAGCCTTAGATCTGGTACCACAAGACGAGCGCCTGCTCTTTGAGCACGACCTCCTCTTAAAGCTCACTGCTCACACCCCACAAGAGCGTTTAGCCCTCTTAGAGCAGCACCACGTCACTGCCGCAGGTTGCGTGCGTGATGACCTCAAGGCTGAGTTAGTCACGCTCTATCAGCAAGTAGGCCGCTTAGAGGACGCCCGAAAGCTGCTTGCAGACCGCATCTTCCACGTTTGGGAAGGCGGTGAGGGCCGTGTTACGGGTCAGTTTGTCTTAAGCGCCATCTTACGTGCCCATGAGGCTGCCGAGGCTGGTAAGTACAGCGAAGCGCTGGAGATCATCAAGCAAGGTCTGACCTTCCCACACAACTTAGGTGAGGGCAAGTTGGTCGTCCAAACTGACAACGATCTCTACTTCTACGCCGCCTACTACGCCCACAAGGCAGGAAAGGACAAGGCTGTAGTGCAGGACTACCTCGCTCAAGCTCAATGCGGTGATACCACCATCGGTGAGCAGCAGTACTACAACGATATGCCACTTGATTACGTCTTCTACCACGCTTTAGCCCAGAGCTTAGCTGGTGATCAGGATGGCGCCACTAAGACCTTTAACACCATGAAGCAATGGTCTTATGACGCCTACGACCAAGAGGTACAAGAGGACTTCTTTGCCGTCTCGCTCCCAGATCTCGTGGTTTTAGATCGTGATCTTGTGACCACCCGTCATGAGAACTGCCTGCTGATGCGCCTCTTAGGTGCCATTGGTCTGCACGATCAGGCTTTAGTCGACGCCACCTTGCGCGATTTAGAGCAGCTGTCGCCATCGAACTTCAAGTTAAGCCTCTACCAACGCTTAGCTCCAAGCCTCATGGCCATTGCTCAGGAAGGCAAGTTCGACTAGCTCGACTAGCTCGACTAGCTCGACTAGAAAGCTCAACACCCGAGCAACCTTTTCTTACTCCAAACCCAAAAACAGAACAACACAACGCGGGCGTCAACGTAGCCTCTTCCTTACCATCTGACGCCGCGTTGTGACAAGAACAAAAAAGAAAAACTCGCAGCAAAAGCACGTCCCCGCCCTTAGGTGACTGCTTTTCTAGGAGGGTATATGTCTGATACTTCGATGTCTTCGCCTGCTCTCAACAGCAGCATTAACATGAAGCTGGTGTGGCTGATTTGCTTAGTAGCCGCTTGCGGTGGCTTGCTCTTCGGCTATGACTGGGTGGTTATTGGCGGTGCTAAGCCTTTCTATGAGGCCTATTTCGGCATCACCGATCCATTCTTATCTGGTTGGGCCATGAGCTCGGCCTTAGTCGGCTGCGTCTTTGGCGCCATGATTTCGGGCTATCTGTCTGATGGCATTGGTCGTAAGCCAACCCTGATTATCGCTGCCATCCTCTTCACGGTGTCCGCTTGGGGTACTGCTTGGTTCGATACCTTCTCCCCATTCGTGATCTTCCGTATCGTCGGTGGTGTGGGTATTGGTATCGCCTCTGGTATCTCACCAGTCTTTATCGCTGAAGTCAGCCCTGCTGACCGCCGCGGTAAGATGGTGGCTATCAACCAGTTCACCATTGTGATCGGCATTCTGGCCGCTCAGATCGTCAACCTGATGATTGCTGAACCAGTCAATGGCACTCCAAGCTTAGAAGAGTTAGCCCAAACCTGGAACGGTCAGATGGGCTGGCGCTACATGTTCTGGGCTGAGTTAGTTCCAGCTGTGGCTTTCTTCTTATTGATGTTCATCGTGCCTGAGTCTCCACGCTACTTAGCCAAGTCCGGCAAGATCGAACAAGCCCGCAAGGTCTTAGTAAAGATCGGCGGTGAAGACTACGCCAAGGCAACCTTAGCTGAGATCGAAGTTACTCTGCGTGGCAGCGAAGAGAACAAGGCATCATTCAAGGAGACCTTACAGCCAAAGTATCGCACCGTACTCATCATTGGTGTGGTCTTAGCAGCCTTCCAGCAGTGGTCTGGCACCAACGTCATCTTCAACTACGCCCAAGAGATCTTTGCCTCGGCTGGCTTTGATATCGACTCGACCTTAAAGTCGATCGTGGCCACTGGCTCCATTAACTTCTTAGCCACCATCATTGCTCTGCCATTAGTCGATAAGATCGGCCGTCGTCGCTTAATGATCATCGGCTCGGCTGGCCTTGCTCTGATCTACTTAGGTATGGCCTTCGCCTACGCTACTGGCACCTTAGGCATGCCAGTGCTGATGTTAGTGTTAGCTGCTATCGCCATCTACGCTATAACTCTTGCACCAGTGACTTGGGTGCTGCTCTCTGAGATCTTCCCAAATCGCATCCGTGGTATGGCTGTGTCGATTGCTACCTTCTCGCTGTGGGTCGCTTGCTTCCTGCTCACTTACACCTTCCCACTGCTCAACGCCAGCTTAGGTGCCTCTGGCTCCTTCGGCCTGTACTGCATCATCTGCGCATGTGGCTGCATCTTCGTGATCAAGAACGTGCCAGAGACCAAGGGTGTCAGCTTAGAGGCCTTAGAAAAGAAGTTAGTTAAGGAATAACATCTCAACGCCAAGACATAAATCAGTCTCACTAACTGCAGTGCGCGCAGCCAACGCTAACGCCAATGCCAACGCCAAAGCAAAGGCGAAGGCGAAGGCGAAGGCGAAGGCGAAAGCTCAGGCAAAGGTTGCGAGCATGATTCCACTCCAAAGCGGCTTCGGCCGCTTTTTTTCTTTGCAGCACAATACATAATCGCCCGCTACACGGCCGTACCCAGTTGCCCTCTTCCAACTTGTATACCCCAAAAAAGACCCAAAGGAGATCCAAAGGAGATCCAAAGGAGATCCAAAGGAGCCCAAATTAGAGCTTCGTGCATGCCTCAATTACCAATTCAGCCCTTTCTGGGCCTATGCTAAGCTATTCCCACGTTGAGAGGTGGGAATGCGCCCTACCACAAGCCGCTTTCAGAACACAGCGCTATGAGTTCCAATACACTTTCTGGCACCCGCTTATCTAACAAGTACCGCAAACGGCTCTCACTGAGAACTTCTACAAATCAAGCCAAATGGCTTATTTATCTCATTTGTTGGTTCCTGATAGGAACCGGCCGACTGTCTACACCTTGGGCTTTGAAAAGTACGGCCAACAGGAGGTTCATACCCTAGCTAAAGGCACATGGCATCTAACAATCTTTTCAGGGGTAGGGCCATGTGTTGTTCCTTTTTGACTTCAGTACTCTACAGAGTACGAGCATATGGTTGATATGCGGGTGTAGCCAAACCCTAATTCGATGTTTCCACTTAGCACAGGCTTCTTCAGATCCGTTAAATTCAACTCTTGAACCTGCATATGGCTTAAAGCCTGCTTTGGGAACAAATGTCTTGGTCGAGGCTTTTGCTTCGCATCTTGATTTTTAGGAGGCGCAAAGCTTTTCAGCAGCTGAGAACTACCATGCTTCTTGATATATTCACAAGCAACTTGGTT
>CALXYZ010000056.1 GCA_944393075.1 uncultured Anaerobiospirillum sp.
CCCCCACTGGCAAGGAAGATTGAAAACTGCGCGCTTGAGTCAGGATCGATCTTTGAGGACTTGTCCAAACTGACTGAGAATAGATTTCCTTCCTGCTTGAGTCATATTATCCCATAGCAAACATTGGCTTCTTTAGGTTGGTCATGTTTAACTCGCAAACTATCATGTTGCGTAAAGCATGTTCTGGCAGTCTAATTCCTTGTTGAGTGGTAGCAGCAGGCACCTTGGTATAGCAGTCGATGTGGGTACTAATGTGCCAAGGATGCTTGATGCGGCCCTTTTTAACCAGATCTTTGAAGGCGTCGGCTTACTGTTCTTCCTCAAGGAACAGAGGCACTAAGTAATGCTCGCTGTCCTTTTGCAGCAACTCTTCGCCAGTTCGCTCGATAGCCTGAAGAACTGCGTTATCACCAAAGTAAGACGCATCACTGCTATTCACAATCATTTTGGCTTTACTCCCTATGTTCGCAACAAATCCAAGCACAGCTCTTAGAGCACAACCGAGTCAGCCGAAGACCGGCATGTCTTCAACTTTTTACAGTTAATGCTCCACCTACAAACAGAGCTGCTTGGGTGATTAAAACCTATCACCAGCAAAATATGGCAGCGCAGCCATATCGCGTTAAGATACAGCATCAGCGTCTGTGACTAACTATGCAATTTGGTAAACCCAGCACAACAAAAGCGCTTGTAAATGCACTTTGTGCTCACAGCACTGGGATCACATGGACGCCCAAGGAAGCCCAATGGGGCTACGGAAAGGAAAGGCAAAGAAAGGTAAATAAAGCCGCACCCGATAGAGTAGCAAGGACAGGCTTAGGTCGTGGTTTGAGGAGAAGCTCAAATGCTCAAGGAGAGGTACAAGTGGAGGTAGCTGAACTTTTTATGATGATTAGAAGTTGAATTTAGATTAATTGTTTGGGGCGGGCGCCGTGACGATTTTGCGTGCTGCAGATATAAAAAAAGGCTCACAGTGTCGCACTGTAGGCCTTTTTCCAAATAGGAGGATTGTCTATGAAAAGGAGTTAAACTATGAGTTTAGTTAGTTTATCAAAACGATCACTTTGCTCTGTTCGTTTTGTTGAGGCTATGATAATGCGAAATGTGATGCAGATCAAGTCTTTAGAAAAAAATTTTTAAAATTTTTTCAATTTTGCGGCCCTACCACCCCACTGATAGCCTAGTTGACCAGTTCCTACAACCCTGCGCAACCTTAATTAAACAGCCACTTTCAGACACTTTTACCTAGCACAAAACGGCTTATTTATCGATTTTGCTACCGAGTTTGACAAATCATAAAAACTACATTCTGCTTACCTAAAACTACACTGCATTGACCGCCACGCAAACAAAGCCCGTTCTCAAGCCGCTTATAGCAGCGTCGACACAGGCTCCATCCACCTATGGCCATGTTTTGCGTCAGACCAACAACCGCACTCACGCCCTGAACTTTGACTAGGATCGCTGAGCTGACTAAGCTAACGATGTGGCTGTCGCAACATGCAGCCTTAGCCCAAGCCCAAGCCCAAGCCTGCTGACTGCGGATGAGCTTTGCTTGCTCTGTTAGCCCCATTTGCTCCATTTGCCCGAGATCGTCATGCCCCTACTACCACATCGTCTCTCAATATCGATGACATCATTAAGCTCGCTAAGCCCGCTAGCACTACTAAGACATACCTGCTTTGCCTTGGCTACTGTATCTGCACTCGTCTTCAGTGGTAGTGCTGCAGCCGAGCAAGCTCTAGCCTACGGCTCGAATTCGCCTACGCCAAACATTGGCTGCACTGAGATTCGTGCAGGGGAAAAGCTGCCTCGTATCGTGGCTAGTGAAAAGTGCTACGAGCTTCAGGGCGGTAATACTATTCAGGGCCAGCTCGTTGTGCAGGGCAAGCTCTTTTTAAAGGCAGGGCGTAACACCACTCTCGCTCCACGCAGCGTTATTGCTGTACAGCAAGGTGGTCACTTAGAGATTCGTGGACAGTTAGATGTAAAGGCTGGCGCACAAGTTGGTGTAGGCACAGGAGCAAGCTTTACCAATGCAGGACAGATCACCCTCTATAAAGGTTCACAGCTCGGTACCAATGGCGAGAATCAGATCCGAAACCTCGGGCGCATCATCTTAGAAGAGCAAAGCTATCTAACCTTTGCGGGCAAAGGTACGATCAGAAATAGTGGCAAGATCGCTCTCAACAACGCGCAGATGCGAGTCATGGGCAATTGCGACTTTACCAATGCCGGTACCATTACCACCGCTATCGGGAGCTCCATTAGCTTTGCTGGGCAGAGCACCTTGCTCAATGTAGGACGCATCGAGCTTGATCCTACCTCTAGTATTGAGTTTACGGACACCACCTCAAGTGAGAACCGCCGACTCTTTACCCCTGAGGGTACGTTTACCATGCGCGCTGGGGCCATTCTCAAAAACCACGCTCCGTTGCGCTTCCAAGATAAGAGCAAGCTACTCGTTACTGACAGTAGCCAAATCCTCAACAACCACACTATGGAGATCTCTGGCAAAGCTAACTTTACACGCGGTGCCCGTCTCTTAAACGACGGTGTACTGGCCATCAAGCTTGGTGCTGATGTGCACACCTCTGACCTAGCCCTAGTACTCAATGACGGCACCTTCCGTAATGAAGGCGGTGGCTTTACTGTTGATAGTGCTCGCAACTTCGTCAACAAAAACCTGGTAGCCGGCGCACAAAGCGGTACCCAAGGTCGCTATCAGGACTACCACCACCGCAACGAGCTCATTCGCCAGCCAACTCCAAGCCGTGGTCGCCCTGCAGCAGCATCGTCACCAGCCAAACCTGAAAGCAGCGACGCAACGCCTGCACCAGCACCTACTACTCCTACACCTACTCCTGCCCCAGCGCAGTCACAAGCTCCAGCTCCTGCTCCTGCTACAGCACCAGTACCAGTACCAGAGCCAGAGCCTGAGCCAGAGCCTGTGCAGGCAGCAGCACCTATCCCTACACCAAGGCCAGCCACCCCTGCACCAGTTCCAGCAACAAGGACGGTGGCTGTAACAGCGCCCGCCCCTGTACAAAATCCAACCCCACCCCAGAAGTCTAGACCTACTCCTGTACCAGTCTCTGCTGACGTGCCGGTACATACTCCAGTAAAAGCGACAGCGCTATCAGCAGCCCCAACTCCAACTCCTGCTACAGCTCCTGCTCCTGCTCCTACTCCAGCTACTGCCACTACCCCAAGTGTTGTTCCAGTGCATGCTCCAATGCAGCCAGCAAAAACAGCCACGGCAACTGCTCCAGCGCCGCTGTTAGAGTCCGTAGGGCCATCACCTAACACTGTGCTGCAAGCCGTACCTGACTACTCAGTGGTCGATGAGGCAATTGTGGGCACGAGCACCGTGCGCTAACACGATGCCACTACCATACAAGTGCTTAACAGCATCTAAGCCCAATGTATAGTGCGAAAAAGGCGACGCGCTAGTGCTAAAAGCCGCCACTCCCTGATTTTTAGCCACATCTTGCAAAGAGCTTATTAATCGCAATTTGCGATTTGGGGTGTAGCTCACAAAACAGGATATTCATCGCGGAGATTTGTGAAAATCGCAAACGTTTACGGAAATTTAGGCCTATAATGGATTCAACAAGTTAGAGCACGGACGTAACTTTTGGTCAGCTCTGACTGTAGGTGCTACCGCAGGTACGTACTCAAATCTACTCCTCCTTATGCCATAGCTGAGTACAAGCCTGTATGAGCGTTGCGATTGTCGTCTGCTCTACCACAGAGCTCACGTGCGATTGTCCCGTAAATTCCTCAGATCCCGAGGTTGTTATGCTAGAAGAGTTAAAAGAGAAAGTCTTTCGTGCCAACTTAGATCTACCTAAGCACGGCTTAGTAACCTTTACTTGGGGCAATGTATCGGGCATCGATCGTGAGAAGGGCTTGGTAGTGATCAAGCCTTCTGGCGTTGATTACGAGACCATGAAGGCCTCTGACATGGTAGTCGTAGACTTAAAGACCGGTGAGAAGGTTGAGGGTGACTTAAACCCTTCTACCGACACCGCTACCCACTTAGAGCTCTATCGCGCTTGTGAGGACATCAACGGTATCGTCCACACCCACTCGCGCAATGCCACCTCTTGGGCTCAAGCCGGTATGGACATTCCAGCCTTAGGTACCACTGGTGCAGATTACTTCTACGGTGCTATTCCATGTACCCGCATGATGACCGATGCCGAAATCAACGGTGCTTATGAAGCCGAGACCGGTAAGGTGATCGTTGAAACCTTTAACAGCCGCGGCATCAAGTTCAAGGACGTACCAGCCGTCTTAGTTCACTCCCACGGCCCATTTGCCTGGGGCAAGTCACCAGACAATGCAGTTTACAACGCAGTAGTGCTCGAAGAGATCGCCTTTATGGCTTTCCACTCCTTCGTACTCAAACAAGGCTATCTCAAGCCAATGCAGCAAACTCTGCTTGATAAGCACTACTTAAGAAAGCACGGCGCTAATGCCTACTATGGCCAAAAGGGCCAAGAGCACTAAAAGCTATCTGAGCTCACAAAAGCTCCAGTAGGATTAGTTCCTGCAACTCCACCCAATCCCAAGACAAAACTCCGAAAACCTCTAAGGCTGTAAGGCCTTAGGGGTTTTTTATTGTCCGCGCAGCCAAGCCCCAAGTCCAAGGCCCCAAGTCCAAGGCCCCAAGGAAAGACGAAAAGGAATAAAGAAAGGGAAGAGAGGGAATAAGAGGAAGATAAGGAATAGCAGCAAGATGATCGCTTGGGCGATATCAACGCCGCTTGGCGTGCAGCACAAGCGGCGCGAAGGAGTTAGCAGTGCTTGAGCAAAGCTTGGGTAGTGCTTGAGCAGAGCTTTAGTCGAAGTGGTTCTTGAGCTTGATGATGTTGCCTACGATGTAGTCGTCGATGCGACCATTGCGTGGCTTAGAGAGATACTCGTGCAGGAGCTTGATAGCCTGATAGCCTTGAGTACGTGGCTCTTGGCAGATAACGAAGTCGATGATGTCAGACTTCACCAGCTCGCGAGTGGTGTAGATCTCATCACAAGCAATCACAAAGAACTTGTCCAAAGAGTCAGCAATGATGGCAGCACCTAAGCCACTGACACCTGAGCCCGATGCCATGTAGATGCAGTTGACGTCTTTGTGGTTGCGCAGTGCCTCCATGGTCACCTGCTGCGTGGTGATGTCGTTATCCATACCTTCAACGATATCTACCACCTCAAAGTCGCACTTACGGCGCTCTAACTCTGAGATAAACCCCTTTACGCGAGCATCGTGACCATGGTGACTCTTTAAACCAACCACAATCAGGATCTTAAGTGGCATGTAGGAGCGTGACTTATAGAGCAGAGCAGCAGCGATTTCACCTGATCTACGGTAGTCAGGGCCGACAAAGCAGACGTTCTTGCAGTTTTGCACGTTGTTGTTGATAAGAAGCACAGGAATGTTGATCTTATCTAACTCATTGATGCACTCACGAATGCGTGGATCATCGACGGTACAAAGAGCAAGGGACTTGCAACCATGGTCTTTGAGCTCGTTGATGGTGTTGAGGTGCTCATCAACGTCCCAGCCTTCAACCTCGCGCAATATGACCTCGAGACCTAAGTCCTTAAACTCGTTTTCAGCCTCCTTAATACCTTGCTTAATGTCCTCGAAGAATGGGCCATTGATCGAAGGTAAGAGGATGCCTACGGTGTTGAGGTTCTTTTGTGCTGACAGCGCTCTGCCAGCTCTGTTTGGCACATAGCCAAGTTCTTGAGCTAATTGTCGAATGCGCTTAGCAGTTTCGGCACTGACCTCACTTTTATCATTGAGGGCACGCGACACAGTGCCAACCGAAACGCCACTCGCCTTAGATAAATCCTTTAAGGTTACCGTCATAAAACCAAAGCCCTCAATCGCAGCTCAAGTTCCAACATCAATCACTAACACAGCCATGCAGCACACACAAAAACATGCATGCGCCTAACGTAAAAGCGCAGAAGCAGCGTTAGCAAGCAAAAGGCAAGACCGCCCCCCTACTCTCTATCAATAAAGCCGTAAAAAGTCCTTACCGCAGCAAGCTTACATATTTGCAGATGTACACATGTACACATGTATATGTAAGGCAAAGACTTGAGCTTAAACCTTTGATTTTGAGAGCAAGAGAAACACTGGCAGGATTACTAAGAAAGGATACTAAGATACAAGACTGTTTCTGCCACAGCCAAGCTCTTAGCGCTATGCGTGTAGCGCTGAGTGTTAGCTTTTAGTGGCCGCGCAATCTGTTAAGTATTAGTGTTGGGCAATGGCAAAGAGGCATTTTGATTGGACACCAAAAGAGAATAGAGGTAACAGCCATAGCAATAGCCACTACAACTGCACGCTTTGCTTTATGGGGTCAAACATATGTGGGCACAACTGATCTTACGTTGTCTTTGTCTTTGCGCCTTAATCCTAAACTTCGTAGCTTCCGCCTCTCACCTTATGTAACCTGAAAGTATCAAGCAAGGTGTACAGTAGATTGCTACTATTCGTATAGTACGGGCATAAACACGCCGTTTCTGAAGCTATACGTTGTGATCACCAAATGAAAATTAGTGACCAGCTAACGTCGATCTAAAGCCGTGCTCAGATTTGCCTTAAATATGCGGGTTTGTTGCGTCAGATGATACGAATAGTGCCATTCAGCCGTTCACCCTATTTGATACTTTCAGGATGTAATGGTTAATTCTTACTCTTGCTTTGGTGGTATAAGCACTAGGGCTTGATCTGAGATCATAAGCAATCAGAGCCATCATAAGCCACCATGACTCTATGCTGCTGCATACAGCTGCATACAGCTACATATGCAGTAGTCTCGTGCCTCACCTTGGCAAAACTTGAGCTTGCAGCAAATAACTGTGATGACAACTGCTCGCAAACAGGAGACTCACAATGCAAATGCTAACTAAACTCCCAACAAGCATCGCGCGGGCAACTGCAAACATAAGCTAAGCAAACAAAATCAGCACCTAGGCTCAATTACCCTTTCGATAGCTTCGACAGTTTCACACATCGATCTCATCACAGCGCAAAGCGCAAATTGCGCCAAGAGAAGTGCAAAGCAGAGGCGCAAAGCCTATTTCGCGAGACGTTTACTTAACAACGTGTTTGCATATTCCGCAAACGATTACGTTAATGTTCATCTTAGCGTGAAACACAAAAAGTTCAGTGTGCATTTTTCTAAAACTTTAATCTCAAGCACAAAAATCACGTAAATCCTTGCAAAGTCCGTGAGCTCAGTTACGGCTTTGGACGCGCATTTCGTGACATAATTCGCAAAAAGCGCAAGTGCACGCAACTTTGCGGAAACTGCACAGAATGGCAAAAAAGACATCACTGAAAAAAGCGCATTATAGCGATCGCTATCGTAAATCTTGCCCCCGAGTCACTACCTCTCTTAGCCCCTACTCACCGCCGCTAACCACCTAACCACAATCTCCGTCTCCGTCTCAGCCTCCGCCTCTGACCATACTTCTCCTCCACGAAGTCCACTGCTCACGTTCTAGGCACTCATATCCAGCCACGGGCCTCAAAGTGAGTCAGGTGCCTTTAGCTACATTCATACTGAATGGGCAGTGACTGAAATAGCCAAATACCTCACACAGAAGCAGAGCGTCTTCGCACAGACGCCTTAAGCGTCTACCAACTCGTTCTGGCTTGTGGGTGCTAAAAGCTATCAGCTATTAGCTATTAAGGCTTAGTGGCTAAAGTGGTGCGCAAGATTCGCAAAGACAACTTCAGAAGCGCATATTTATCACGAAAGTGAGCTCTTAAGTCGTCTTTGCGCTAATGATTTGACTAACCTCAGTGGCCACTAAAGCTATATGCTTTAGTCATCAGAGCTCTTAGACCACGACTAACATCACCTTAAAGAAGCACTATCAACGCTTTTCTCTTGCTAAATATCGGATTTTGATCTAGTTTATCTCTATTGTGGAGACCATAGACGACATTGCCGCCCAAACCAACTTGCTGGCCTTAAACGCTGCTATTGAGGCTGCCCGTGCGGGTGAATACGGCCGCGGCTTCGCAGTAGTCGCTGACGAAGTACGTGCTCTTGCTAGCCGCACTTCTACCTCCACTAAAGAGATCTCCAATATGATCTCTAACATCCAAAACGATGCCAAGGCTGCATCTGAGTCGATGAGCGCTAGCGTTGAGGCAATGAATGGCTTAGCTTCCGGTGCCTCCGAGATCGACACTCAGCTGCAACAAGTGCTCAACCAAAGGGTAGCAGTCTTCAAGCTCGTTTAACCTCTAGGCTCTAGAACTCATAGAGCCCGTTTTTCGTCAGTGCCTTGCTGCTTGCTGTTTGTACTTGCTACAAGCACTAAGTACTAAGCGCACCAGGAAACCAAGACTCAGCGCATCAGTACTTCTATCCCTGCTAAGCGCAGCTTGCGCGCTTGGCGCATAGCGCTTGACACATAACACTCGATGTTTGGAACTTGGCGCGCGCATGAGGCGCGCACAAAGTTTTCTATCTCTCTCCTAGGGCAGTGCGCGTAACAGACAGCGTGTTCCCCACACTTTTAGTGTTACCTGTAACAGGTGCTCGCAAGAGCCTAACCACGGCGTTTTTGCTGCAAATTGCGTTTTCTTGCGACACGACTTGTATGACAACATAACGCAAACTAAGCACAGAGTTTTCTCGCCTAAGAGTCAGTAAAAGCGCATAGCTACGCACTTCTCGCCACAAAGGTTCAGCGCATCTCCTTCTCTAGCTGCAATACCTAGTTGGCATTTTTGCACTAGATGCATACAAGTCGCATCTATTTGATCTAAAATCAGCACAGCTCTCTGTACTATTCATGCGGTGCTGTGGCTCTTTTTGCCTGAAAGTCGTTATCTTCAAAAGCAGACCTGCTATTAAAGACGGCGCGCAGCCAATGCTTGTAGTCCATCTTGTTCTCCTTATTATAGGGTTCAGCAGAGAGCCCTAGAGCGCTTTAGCTCTATAGCAGCATTGTGTTTACACGTCCTTTTGTTTTTTTTTGTTTTTGAGGAAATGAAGAACAATCCTCACGGCTTTGTTCATCTCGTATCTCATACGAGATCCAAGCTTGTTGAGAACCCTTTTTCGTTTGGAGGGGCTCGTCTGTTTTGAGGCTCAGCTATGCTCAAAAGCTCAGCATTAAACCAAGACGCAGACCTGCCGACAAACTCAAGCACACTGCACAATAACGTTCCTATGTACAACTACGGCTTGGATTTGTTGGCGCTTAGTTTCCGCAATCAAAGGAGAACCTCAGTGCTTTAGTACCGAGGTTGGAGTCTGCTCTTGCAGAGGTTGCGGCTATTAGTGTGTGGCGACAACAACTCTCTTAAGAACTCCGTTGAGAGCTCTTTTGAGTTCTCTTTGAGAACTCTAGCGAGGTTTGCCACTAGGTAAGGGCACACTAACTCTACTTCCTCAAAAGATTTGCACCATCCGTGGCTGTTTTAGCAGCTGTGGTAGGCTTCTTTTTTTTTTTTTGTGTGTGTGAAGACGGGTGAGCCTGATCAAACAAACTCACTTGTTAACCTCAGCTGGAGCTTAGAAACTCAAAAGCTTATGTTCACGTTTATTAACGACATCAATATCAAGCAAAAGTTCATTCTGCTGTTTTGCGTGATCTTCTTATTCGTCGCAGGTATTGTCGGCTACGCCATCAACAACCTCTCGAACTCTATTGTTGTCTCCGAGGCTCTCGACGATTTAGTCTCCTCGCGTTATGTGCGTGTCTCTAAGACCACCAACTCTCTTTTAAACTTAGACCGTCAAGTGGCTTTAGCTATTGCCCAGTACCAAGCAGAAGGTCTCGACAATAGCGCTGAAGTGCGCAAGGCTATGAGCGAAATGCAATCGCTCACTGGTGCTCTGCGTGAAAACAACTACCCAACTGAGATCCGTAAGATCAAATCAGACAGCAACGACCTCATTCAGATCATTGAGAACGAGCTGTTACCAAAGATCGCAGGTGGTGCTAATGACGATAATGTCAGCTCTAATGCTGATCTTGCCAGCTTCTACAACTTCTCGTATGCCCCATTGAGCTCGCAATTACGTGAAGAGCTGAACTCTGTCACCCTCTTCCACATGAACGCTTTGGCCAATCAGGCTAGAGATCTCAGCTCGCACACCCCAATCACGGTCATCGCCTCTTTAGCCTTAGCTATGTTGGTGATCGCCGGTGGCTTTGCCGTGTGGTTTACAAACGATGTGACTCATGAGCTCAAGCGTGTGATCAAGCATGCCGAGTCGATTGCTGATGGTGATTTAAGCTCCTCCTTCCTCTCCCGTCGTAAGGATGAGTTTGGCACCGTCTTCCACACCTTAGAGCGTATGCGCTCTTCCCTGAAGGGCCACTTTCAGCACATGTTAGAGCTCACCGCTGCGGTGACTGAGCAGAACAACCACGCTCTGCACAACTCCCGCGATGTGTTAGATCTCGTGAAGACTGCTGAAAACTCTGTGGTGACTGTGGCTGCTGCTGCTCATCAGATGTCGGCTACCAGCCAAGATATCGCAATGAACTGCGATAAGGCCTCACAAGCTGCTCAGTTTACCAACAGCCTAACCAACGATGGTATGGATGTGGTGCGCACTTCGGTGAAGGGTATTCACGAGCAGGCTGTACGTACTAAGGATGACTCGGGCATTATTGTGAAACTGCTCGACCACTCCAAGAACATCTACTCCATTGTGGAGACTATTGACGAGATCGCCTCGCAAACCAATCTGCTGGCCTTAAATGCTGCTATTGAGGCTGCTCGTGCTGGCGAATACGGCCGCGGCTTTGCTGTGGTAGCTGACGAAGTGCGTGCTTTAGCAAGCCGTACCTCCAGCTCGACCAAAGAAATCTCTTCGATGGTGGTGCACATCCAAAACGACGCTAACGCTGCTTCGGCTTCGATGAACTCCAGCGTCGGCTCAATGGATAGCTTAGCTAACGATGCAGAGGCTGTGGATCAGCAATTACAGCATATCTTAGATCACATGGGCGATGTGACCACGCAGGTCACCCAAATTGCCTCCGCTACTGAAGAGCAAACTGCTGTCTCCAACGAGATCAGCAACAACATGCAGGACATCTCTTCAGCTACTGCTCGTATCAGCACTGAGTCGCAGAACACCTTAGACAGCATTTCTACTGCTGCTGAGGCCATTACTGAGCTTAACTCTCACTTAGCCCGCTTCAAGCTAGACTAGGCTCAAGCAATTTGCGATCATGTCGGGACACTATCTGGCGTGATCGCAGGTTGCGGAAAGATGCGGCAAATTGCGTGAGTGTATGCCAGAGCCCACCCCACTAACCGAAGACAAGCGAGGACAAGCGAGGACAGCTATGGACATCACTCACAACAAGGAACAGTGCTGCTTTGAGGCCTTTTTAGAGGGCGAGCGTGCCTTTTTGACCTACGAGATCTACGACAACAGCCTCGACGTACGCAAGACCTTAGTACCTGAGGTTTTCCGCGGTCAAGGTATTGCCAGCAAGTTGGTTAAGGCTGCTTACGACTATGCACAAGAGCAAGGCCTCAAGTGCATTGCTACCTGCTCCTATGCCGTGGTTTGGTTACAGCGTCACCCTGAATACCAAGGCAGCGCTAGCAGCGACTACGTTGAGGGCAGCTGCGCAGTCGGCAAGCATCAGGGCTAACTTGGGAACACCCAAGCACAGCAGTACAGCAGCACAGCGCCAGCTTTGCTGCACCCAAAAGAAAAGGGCAACTCCATCTGGGGCGGCCCTTTTCTTTTGGTGAGGAGCACAACAGCGCCCACACCTACACCCGCGCCAAGCGCATGAGCTTGGCGCTGGTGCGGCGCTGACGCAGGCGCTAGTGCGCACGACGCTTAATCTTAGCGGTGTGGACGCATTTGGATGATCTTGGCACCTGGCTGCACGTCCTCGGTAATCCACACATTACCGCCGATCACTGCACCCTTACCAATAGTGATGCGACCTAAGATGGTGGCGTTAGAGTAGACCACCACATCGTCCTCTAAGATTGGGTGACGTGGAATGTTAAGAGGCACGCCTTCAGCATCCACCGGAATGGACTTAGCACCTAAGGTCACGCCCTGGTAAAGCTTAACGTTGTTGCCGATGATGCAGGTCTCACCAATCACCACACCAGTACCGTGGTCGATAGCAAAGCAAGAGCCGATCTGCGCACCAGGGTGGATATCAATACCAGTCTCGGAGTGAGCCATTTCGGTCATAGCACGTGGAATCAGTGGCACACCTAACTTTAAGAGCTGGTGAGCAATACGATAGTTACCGATAGCGCGCACACCAGGGTAGCAGCAAATCACCTCACCAAAGGAAGTGGCAGCAGGATCAGAGTCAAAGGCTGCCTTCACATCTAAAGCCAACTGCGAGCGTAACTCACTGAGCGAGGAGATGTACTGGAAAGCCATCTCCATAGCAATATCCTTAACCTCATCATTGCAGGTCAGGCACTGCTGTCCTTGCTCGTGCTTTCTATCACCGCTAGGATCACCGCAGCCACAGCCGCAGTTACCAGCGCTGTTGCCGCTCTCACCACCTGCTTTAGCCTCACCACTTAAGGCGGCCACTGCGGCAGCTAAAGACTCAGCAGAGGCTGAGGCTGAAGTATCAGCGCTCGCGCCAGCGCCAGCACTTGGGTTGTGCTGGGCTTGCAGCACTTGCTCGGCACTGAGGGTTAAACGGCTATGGGCTTCGTTGTCGGCACTTTGGAAGCACAAAGCAGCTGAGATTTGGTCGGTTAAGAGCTCAAAAAGACGCTCGACATTAACACCGATGTGATAGCGCACGGTATTGCGGTTGATCTTCGACGAGCCAAAGTAACCAGGGAAAATGATGGTACGCGAGAGCTCCACGATATCACGGATACCACGGGCCGAAGGCAAAGGATTACCTTCTAAGTGCTGATGGAACAAGCCACGCAGCGAATCTTCTGCCGACAACTCAAAAATACTGTGCGTCAACTGCTTGGAATAATCCTTCACAATGCCTCCTTACATTAAGCCGCGGTCACCATGACCGCGCTCCCCATAATAAACGATATGAAAACTCTGCACTACACAAAGCGCTAATCTAAGCCATACAGCAGCCCTTAACATTGCGTGCTTGGGCGTAATCACGCATGCCCAAGCATGGCTCAGTGTGGCTAAGCACAGCTAAGCCAAGCCAAGCTAAGCGTGGCTTGGATGCTGCGCTTAGCCAAGGCGCGATGGTGCTTAATGGTGCTGATAGCTGCAGCATGCTCATTAACTTTTGGCCACGATAGTCGATGGCTATAGATAACTGTCGATGGCTGCATCTTAGCGCTAGAAATGCAGCCTTAGAAGTAGGCACAAAGAGGTGCACTACTTTCCTGAAGGAAAGCTTTACCGAACTCTCTACGCCGCATTAGCCCAAATTCTTTTTGCTTCTAGCATCACGCTCATCTTGAGGTAAGTGCCTACATCACCCTATTATGGTTCAGGTCTGCACGATTATCGCGCTGAATGCAGGGACGCAAGTGATCTCTTTTCGCACAAAGGCTTCACGCTGTACCAAGCGTGCTAGGATTGATCCACAGTCGGCAACAGCCTAGCGCTGAGTGCTTAGGGTGCCTAGAGAGCTTAGGCACAGCGCTGACTTAACGGTTTCTCTTTTCCACTTCATTTTGTCTAACGACTAAGAGGACATTATGGCAAAGATTGCTCACAGCATGACCGAACTTATCGGTCACACTCCATTACTTCAGATCAATCAGGTAACGGCTAAGGCTGGAGCTCTTGCCTGCGTGCTCGCTAAGCTTGAGTACTTCAATCCAGGTGGTAGCGTCAAAGACCGCGCCGCCTTATCCATGATTGAAGATGCTGAGGCTAATGGCATCTTAAAACCAGGTGCTACCATTATTGAGCCTACTAGCGGTAACACCGGTGTGGGCCTTGCGCTTGTCGCAGCCGTCAAAGGCTACAAGCTCATCTTAACCATGCCTGAGACCATGAGTATGGAGCGTCGCCTCTTGTTACAAGCTCGCGGCGCGCAAATCGTGCTCACTAAAGGTGCTCAAGGCATGTCTGGCGCTATCGCCAAGGCCAAAGAACTGCGCGACAGCATCGAAGGTGCTGTGATCCTGCAACAGTTTGAAAACCCAGCCAATCCAAAGGCTCACGAGGGCTCTACTGCCTTAGAAATCCTTGAGGATACCGACTCTAAGGTCGACATTTTTGTCGCTGGTGTTGGTACTGGTGGCACGATCTCGGGTGTAGGCAAGGTCTTAAAGGAGAAGCTCCCAACAGTCAAAATTGTCGCTGTAGAGCCACAGAGCTCTAACGTACTCTCTGGTGGTAAGGCAGGCCCTCATAAGATCCAAGGCATTGGCGCTGGCTTTGTGCCAAAAAACTACAACCAAGACCTAGTAGATGAGGTTATCGCTATCGAAAACGAAGTGGCCATGCAGACCGCACGTGATCTTGCCACCCAAGATGGCGTCTTAGTTGGCATCTCTTCAGGAGCAGCTATGGCTGCGGCCTTACAATTAGCCAAGCGTCCAGAAAACGCAGGCAAGACTATCGTGGTGTTGCTACCAGACACTGGTGAGCGCTACCTCTCAACTGAGCTCTTCACCAAGCCTCAGGCCTAAGCCTTACATTGGCTTGGAAACAACCTCAGACACAGGCTTAGGCATGAACTTAGGCCTGTACTCTGCTGTGACCGCACTTACCATAGCCACATAGTCATAGCCACATTGTCAGGGATGGTCACAGCACTACCTCCTGCTCATTTCCCGCTAGCCTGTGCATAGTCAGAGGCTAGCGCGCACATCACATAACACCTCTCTGCGACACCACGTTTTTTCTTGCATCTAAGCATGCTCTAAGTGCTAACAGCTAAGATCTGAAAGCATTTAGCGCTGAAACGTCTGATTGCGCGTAATTTCCTTTGCCAAAGCCCATGAGATTTGTAACAATCGATGTTGGCGCTATCGTTGCACGAAAGCCATCATTGATGGTCATTTTTTATAGCAGATTACTCTCAGCGGTAGCAGGAACTAGACGCCATTTCGACAGCATAGGCGCGTCACCCTCACAAGAAAACAAACACACAAGAATACAAAAACACTGGGCGGAAAACGGCAAAGTTTTCGTTTTGGCTCTCCTTTTTGAGCATTGGAGCTATCCATGGCACATATCAGACAGATTTTGGCTAATTTGAGTATTAGCGTTGCAGAGTTCAAAAAGAGCCCTAAGGCTGTAGTCAAAGCTGTAAAAAGCGAGCCTATTGCTGTCATCATCAACAACAAGCCAGCCTTTTACTGTGTGCCTGCCGACATCTTGGAGTCTCTGTACCAAAAGTTCTATGAGATGAACGAGCTCCAGAACATCCAAGACCTCAACACCGAAGAGAGTGCTGTTACCTCGCCTGATGACGATGACGAGAGCTTTGGTGTGCGCGATATCTTCCAATCAATCGAAGACGAGCAAGCTGCCAAGCTGCATCGCAACGACGATATCATCGACCCAATCAACAACCATGTGGCCGATCCTTTAGATGAGGAAGTGGCCAATCAGCTCAACAACTCTATCGACAAGCACCTTTTAGACAGTGCCAAGAAGCTTAGCAATGCCAAGCAAAACTTAGCTCTAGACTTAGAGCGTGCGGCTTCTGCTAACGCTCAAGCAGATGAAAACGATGAGCACTCTTTAAGCACGCTGCGCGGTCTCAACGCGGTTGATCCTATTGGCGCGCCTACCATAAACGAGACCATCTCTTTTCCAAGCAGCCCAAACACCACTACTGACTTAGGGGTTAATGAGCCGCAAGCCAATGCTAAAGGCGACATGAGCAACCGTGATGATGGCGATGGAGCTGACTTAGGTCGCTCGGGTGACGAAGCCTTTTTGGCTGGTCTTGATGATGAAGTTGATGCCGCTATTGCCGCTGCTGACGCTACTGCAGCAGAAGATGCAGATGCATCTGATGCTGCAAGAAAGCAGTCTGATAGCGAGGAGCTGCCACACCCTTTTGATACCGAGCTTATTGTCAACCACGATGACAATGTGATTGCAGGTGAGGGCGGAGAGGAAGACTTGTTGCAACAAGATCCGCTCGGCAATAATGACTCGCTGACCAACTTAGCTCTTAGCGCTGCTATCCGTGACGCTAATCAAGAGATGGAGGACAACCGTAGCGTGCGCAAGCTCGTCAGTGGCCCGCACTCTTTTTCTCTTGAGCATGTAGCTAAGACCTACAGCCCTTACAAGCAAAAGAAGATCAAGGCTAAGCTGAAGAAGGAACAAAAGAACCGCCTGAAGCACAGCTATGGCAGCAGTGCTAGCACCAGCGACTCTGAGATCAAGGAAAAGAAAGACAAGGCCAAAGAAAAGGACAAGGAGAAAGACAAGGCCAAGCGCAAGGAGAAAAAGGTCTCGCCTCTAGAGCAGATCCTCTAACCGCTCTCTTATTGTTCCCTACCGACTTGTGCGCAGGCGCTGCTAGTGAAGCTATTTGCTAGTGGCGCTTTTTCTATGTGTGCTATTTGCGCAATGTGCGCAATGTGCGCAATGTGCGCAACCAAGCCAATGCAAACGCCAACGACACTAATGCCCATGCATGAACTGATGTTTTTAGTTAGGAGAATAAGAGAATTGCTAACGCAAGAGATGGGAGCCACAAGGCTAAGTGAATGGCGGAAAGAGGGGGATTTGAACCCCCGAGACCCGAAAGGGGTCTGCCGCATTTCGAGTGCGGTGCATTCAACCGCTCTGCCATCTTTCCGTG
>CALXYZ010000057.1 GCA_944393075.1 uncultured Anaerobiospirillum sp.
CTTATTGAGCATGTGCTCTTTGATAAGCCACTGCGCTCACCGCTGTTAGAGACTGATGCGACCGAGCTGCACGCTGCGTTTGCAGCAGACAGCGTGATTGCCGACCATGCTAACCGCGTATCTAACGCGTACTCGGTGTTCCTCAACAGTACCAGCTTCCATCACCAGCTGCTGATGATTCAGTCGGCCAAGAACGGGCTTCCTGCTCAGCCAATTTTGGATCTGTGTAAGGAGTTACGCGATAAGGTATGGGTGCATGCTTGATCGCGTGAAGCTCCTTGAGGTTGCTGTTGAAACACAAAAGCGCCACTGACCGTCTCTGAAGCTAAGCTGGCTTTAGCTTTTTGAGTGATTGGTCAGCGACGCTTAAGCATAAGATTGCGTTTTGAAAATGACAAAAGAGTTGGTGTGGCTAATTTGTCAGCCAGATTCTTCTAGTGAAGCATTTTCACGATCTTACACCGATCTTGGACTGTAGATTAGTTGGCAAGCTTGAGCACGGCCGCGCCCCAAGGTTGCAAATCTACCTTGCTGCTGGCATCGTAGCTGTCTAGTGTCAGCAAGCTTGTGGCAGCGCATGGCAGCTCAAATTGCTGGGGCTTGGCGCTGTAGTTGAGCACAAAGGCTAAGTGTTCGCCCTTAGCGTTGTAGGCAGTACGCACAATGACAGGAGCGTGAGCCTTAGTGCCAAGGCTAGTGAGTTGTAGCTGCTTCTTTTGGGCTATGTAGTCAACCACAGCTTGAATCACCTTTGTGTCGCAATTACAGGCGATGTAGCTGGCGCTACCCTTGCCAGCAGTAGCAGGATCAGCATTAAAGGTGATAGCTGCACTATGACGAAGTGCTTCGTCATCAAAGTAGGCTAAGACCTCGCAGCTTGGTGTGGCAGCTTGGTCGGTAGCTGTTGGGGCTTGAGGCTTAGTGTATGGCTGCACCAGCTCAATGAAGTCAGTGATGATACTGTCCTCTGGGCTGAACTTGTGGTCTTGGGTCAGCTTGTCGGTAAATTGCAGCTTAGCTCCGTTGTCGGTGGCGCTTATGAGCTGGTAGTGGCAGCCTAAAACCTCACTTAAGATGCCAGGTTGCAGCGTGGTTCTGACCTTGACGTGCTCATTTGCCACACCACTGCGTAGAGACACTAAGATGTTTCCGCCTTGGCGTACAAAATCATTGATACGTTCTAAGCGCTCATCGCTCACAGCGTACAGTGCAGGGATGACTAAGAGCTCGTAGTTGAAGATACGGTCATCGTAGACATCGTGTACGTCGACTTCGACATTAGCGTCGAAGAGCGCGTCGTAGTAGCGACGCATGAGGTCGTTGTATTGATGGTGCTCGGTACGATCGAATTGGTGGCCCTCAAATGGGAAGTAATCAATAGCAGTTAAGGCCTCATTGCTCACGACTAAGCAGACCTTGTTCTTCTTGTGCATGCCCTGCACATAAGGGCTGATCTGCTTTAAGGCAGCGGCAGTGTCCTTGACCTCGTAGTAGGTAGGGCCTTTTTGCAGGTCGTGGCTGAGCACACCCTTCCAGTAGGTCTCGTAGGAGTTGTGGATCGAGTGCCAGTGCCAGTATTCGACCATGCGAGCGCCGGAAGCAACGTGTGAGAGTGCCTGCAGCTTGAGCTGACTTGGTAGTGGTGTCCATTGCTTAAAGCCTTGAGCCTGAGTTTCCAATACGAAGTAGCTTTGGTCTTTCATCGAGCGAGCTAAATCACCACCAAAGCCGATCTCGTGGCCAGTAAGCTCATACTGCGATGGGTGGTAGATATCGACGCCCATAATGTCGACAGCCTTGCTGCTTGCAAAGTGATCGACGTCAGGCTGCAGACCAAAGGAGATTTTGCGCCACTCAAAGTCGAAGTTGTGAGTGAGGAACTGGTCTTCACGTAGGAATGGACGCACTAATGATGCTTGGTGCTCTAAGTAGTCGGTGACTAAGGAGCGCTGATAGCGCTGGAACTCAGCACCTAAGCTGCCATTAATGGTGTACACGACATCAGGGAAGTCTTCCCAAGCATCAATGCGGTTTGACCAATAATCGAGGCCGAATTCGTGGTTGAGTGCGTTGAGGTCTCCTTTAAACTTCTCTTTGAGGTATTTAAGGAAGCCGCGCTGTACGTTGTCAGCACAGGTGCCATAGTACTTGGTCTCGTTGTCTAACTGATAGCCGATGATAGCTGGGTGATCATGTACTGCCTCCATCATCTTGGTAATGATGCGGTCGGCGTAGAACAAGAATGCAGGATGGGTGATATCCATCTTTTGGCGACCGCCGTAGCGTTCTTGGCCCTTAGCAGTAGTGACCATGACCTCTGGATAGCGACGCACTAACCAACCTGGTACAGCGTAGGTAGGGGTACCGACAATGACTTTAATGCCAGCTGCATGCATCTTATCGAGCACGGTGAGAACAGGGCTAAAGTCGAAGTGACCTTCCTCTTTCTCGTAGGTGCTCCAAGTGCTCTCACCAATGCGCACGATGTTGATACCAGCCTCACGCATCATGGCGATGTCTTCGTCTAAACGTTCATAAGGCAAGTACTCTCGATAGTAGGCCACGCCATACAAGATCTCAGGGCAAGCACGTTCTAACAACGAACTCATAACTCAATCCTCTCTAACTCCAAGCAAATCCTGTTGTTGATGCTCATGCTCATGTTCATGCTCTGTTGCCTGTATGGGGAGCACCACATGGTGGGCAGTTGATTAGCATCAAACTTGGTAACCAAAGTACCATGGTGCTTATTTGAAAAAGGTGGCGGCCGTATGGAAAATTCTGCTATAGCAGCAAAAGTGAGAGCTGTGTCAAGCTTAAAGATAGGCGCATGTTGATTTGGATCTGTAGCAGGATCTTTAATGGGCGTAGGCGGGTTTGTGCCGCCGCTGGCACTTTGGTGTCTGCGGCGGTGAGGTAATCAGGGTCGGGCTCTGGTTATGCTCTTTGCTATTTGCCGCGGATTGGCTTGAGGGTGAGGATAAAGCTCTGCTTCTTCTTAAAGGAAACAAACATGAAGAGGAACATACAGAGCACCAGTACACCGGCGGTGATGACCTGACCCATGAGCTTACTTGGAATCACGCCACCTTGGGTGAGGCTCATGATGCATGGAATAGCCACAAAGAGGAAAGCGATCAGCAGTACACGGGTGTAGCGTACCATAGCCTCGTTAGGGCTGTTGCGACGTGCAACCTTGGTTGGAATATCAAGGCCAATACCTGGCTCTTGGTGGTAGGTTGGGCCCTCAATAATGGCAGGACGAGCAGTGTAGCGATAGAGCACAGTCTTCACACCAGGGCGTTGCACGGTTTCTAACTTGAGGTCTAACAGAGCATTAGCGTGGCACTCAATTGCACGCTCGATTAAAGCGGAGCGGCATTCACGCTCCGAGCCACCTTCAGCACCGATTAAGTACTCACGGTTCTCTTTGATCACTTGGTGATCTGGGTAGTTAGCGTCGTTGGTTAAGGCGACCTTTTCGTTTTTGAGGTTGAGACCTAAAAGAGAAGTGATGGTGGCTTTACCTAAGCCGATAAAGGATGGCTTCTGCACTACATCAAATTCGCACTCACAGCCGACCTTAAACTCAGCTTGACCCTTAAAAGCCTCGCAAGGAGCGTTAAAGGTCTCAAAGACTTCTGGGTTGTTGATGACACAAGTGTTGGCTGATTGGTTGATCGAAATGATAGTGCCGCGCATGATTAACTCCTCTAGGTGCGCTCGTCTGTTCTTAGCTGCGTAAGCGCGCTGTCGCCCATTGCTCTCAAGCCCGATATGGGGACTAGAGCAGATGCGATTATAGCACGGGGATAAGATGGCTCTTTTAGGTGCGATGTGAGGCTTGTGAGCTAACGCTTGCTGTGTTTGTTCCGCTTGGGTAATCATACGACCAGCCCCATCATTCTATGGGTAGTCTAATGAAAAGGGCTTATACTTGAGAGCAAAGGTTTTCTCTTGGAGGCTTAAATGAGAGTTCTGCTGTTCATTGCCATGCAAATTGCCGTCTTGGTGGTTGTGGGCATTGTCGGTTCTATCTTGATGGCTGTCTTTGGCATTAGAATCAGTCCAGGTGCCTATGGTGGCCTCTTTGTCATGTGCGCGATCTTCGGCTGTGTTGGTTCCATGATCTCGCTTTTCATGTCTAAGACCATGTGTAAGAGTGCCTATGGCGTGCAAGTGATTACACAACCACGTAATGAGGCTGAAGCCTTTTTACTGCGTGAAGTGGCATCGATGGCTCAGCGTGCCGGCATTGGTATGCCTGAGGTGGGTATCTACTACAGCGCCGATCCTAACGCTTTTGCTACTGGCGCTTCTAAGGACAATGCTTTAGTGGCTGTATCATCAGGTCTGCTGAACAACATGAATGCCGATGAAGTACGTGGTGTGTTAGGCCATGAAATCACCCATATCGCCAACGGTGATATGGTGACCATGACCTTGTTACAAGGCGTGCTCAACACTTTTGTGTACTTCTTCAGCAACATTGCTGCCCAAATCGTGGCTGGCTTCTTAGGTCGTAGCAATAACGAAGAGAATGGTGGTGGTAACTACTTTGTCTTCTACTTAGTAAACAGCCTATTCCAGATCCTCTTTGGAATCGGCGCTACTATGATCTCTATGTGGTTCTCACGTTATCGTGAGTACCGTGCTGATGCTGGTTCGGCTGATTTAGAGGGTACTGGCCGTATGATCAGTGCTCTGCAAGCTCTGCAGCGCATGTCCTCGATTGAGGTAAGAAAGGAAGGACAGTTCAGCGCTTTCTGCATCAACGGCGGTAGTGGTTTAAGCGAGCTCTTTATGAGCCACCCACCATTAGAGAAGCGTATTGCTGCTTTACGCGCTCGCGGTCGCTAGTTATTGGATTTACTAGCACTGTTGGTTAGTGCTCTAAAGGTGACAAAGCCCTGCAAATGCAGGGCTTTTTGCTGGTCGAAGTTTAGAAGGTAGTGCTCTACAGGCGCTTTTAGCATGCTTGCGCGTGGCTGCTACTAGCACTTAAGCACTTATCACTTGTGCTCATGATCGCGATCTCGCTCTTTGGTGATCTCGCTCTCATGAGCGGTTACTACTTCTAACAACAGGTCGGCAGTGCGGTCTTCGTGGTTGAGATCGACTGTGATCAATGGCTCGTCACGATAGGCATCAACAAGATCGTCTAAGAAGAGATTAACGTCGCCCACTTTGCCGTCAGAAAAATGAAGCTCCAAGCCCAAATAGGTGTGGTTAAAGACAGAACCGTCATCTTTATCGATCGCAAACTGCGCAATCATAGTGGTCTGTACGAGCTCAAACATCTCGTTGATCTCGTCTTGGGTGTAGGTACGGTTGCGCTGATGTGGTAGGGCGTAGTTCGATTTAGCGAGCTGATTGAGCAACAGGTAGTAGGCTTTTTTCATGTGGGCATGCTCAAGATAGCTCTCGGTATCCACCAGCTTGCAGCTAAACTGCACGGTGATACCGTTATTTTGATCTTCAAAAGCTTCCCACTTCTGCGAATTAGGTGCGCAGTCAGAAAAGTCGGCTAAGACCTTACCTACGGTACGGTTAGTGGAGTAATCCTTGAGGTAGCCTTGCTGCACGGTGGTGATGTTTGTCGCAAGTGCAGCCTCTAAATCAGCTACTGCTTGAGCTTTTTTAGCTGCATTTTCGATGGCAGAGATGGTTGGTTCTGCTGCATTGGTGGTAGCACAGACCGTGTTGAGAGAGGTGGCTACACCTAATAGTAATAGCCCAACAGTGGCTAAGTGCAAGCGTTTGCGTTGATTAGCGTGTAGTCCCATTAGTGATCACTCCTTGCGGTTTTCAGCGATATGCCTTACGCCGCATGTGCAGCATTAGCGTTTGGTTTGGCTCTGTGAAATCTTGTTCTGCGTTTAGTATACAGATTGCAGCGTTGCTCGTGAATGCTGTGCTGATTTTGTGCGTGCAAGATAGCCTATGCTAAATTGAGGCCGGATTGGCCTTGCTGGCTCTTGTTGTTATCTTCTATTCAAAATAGCTGCTTTGCGCACAAGCTAACGGCAAATCTGTGAGGTGCCTAGACAAGATTGCTGATTTTGGTAGTAATGCCAAGCAAAGTATGCGAATACACCACTTGGGTGTGATGTTCTGAGCTATAACCAAGACTTCCTTGTTGAGTCTTGTAAGCAGCTTGCGCCCGATCCGCATTAGCCTCTAGGCAAGGCAAGGCAAGGCAAGGCAAGGTAAGGTAAGGCTAGGCAGGGTGGGGCGGGTAGCGTGAGGTAGAGCAGGTTACTGCGTCTGTTGCAGTGTCTGTCGGCCTTTGTAGGCCGAGAAAAGGATCTGCATCAGCTCTCGATAGTCGGGAGTATACAGGTAGTAGGGCTGCAAGATAGCCTCATCGCTGTAGATCGAGCTTATGGCATCTAAGGTGAGTTTAGTGCGTCCAACTTGTTCTGGCTGGTAGTGCAGAACAATGGTTGCCTCGGGTGGGTTCTTGGTGGCGGTAAAGCGCAGCTCTAACTCAGTCTTGCTCACTGCAAGTACATGCTCAATAAGCTGGGTTTGTAGTGCGCTCATCTGTGCATCTGTGGCGATAGGTAGGGCTGCCCGCATCGCGTCTTGTAGCTGCAAGTTGCTCTTAGCTTCAGAGAGAATGTGTTGGCTCTGCTCTAAGGTGCAGCGAAAAAGTACTGTGCCTTGCTCGTCTTGGTGCCACTCCTTAGTGCTCGCTATGCAGTCGCTGTAGCTCTCTAAAGCTTGTCCTATGCTGACTGTCTCGCTGTAGTCTTGCAACTGTTGGCTTTGCAAAGCACTGATATCTTGGGCATAAGCATGGGCACTAGCAATAATGAGTGCGGTAGCGAGCGCGGTGATGCGTGTGGTGACGCGTGCTGTGGCGAGTGCTGTGGAGAGCACTGAAGGAAGTGGTAGGGAGCGAAGTAGGGGCGATAACATCATTGGTGATGACGACGCAGTGCTGACGCAATACTTACGCAGTGGCTTGTGACGCTGAGGCCACTGCGTGTGTCTGCGTGTGTCTGCGTGTGGTTACACGTGCCTTAGTGTGGGTGTGGTTTTAGATGAAGCTTTTGCTGTCTTCAACTTTGGCTTGCAGGTAGCCAGTGAACATGTCGGTGACAAAGAGCGCAAAGTTGTTGCCTTGGCTACTCAGTTGGTTGCTTAAGAGCGGCTGATTGTTAAAGACAGTCTCGATGTCAGAGGTTGGCAGCTGCTTGGTGACTTGACGGCCATCAGCAAATACAACGTGAACCTCAAGTAGGGTGTGCTCAAAGCGTGTTTGATCGACTTTGCTGATCGCAAACTTGGTCGTCATGTCCATAGAGCTGACATTAAAGACCTGCTTCTCTGCGTTCTTGATATCAGCCTCGGTGTAGTTTTCGCTGCCCGAGAGCATCTGTGTCATTCCCAAGATGCCAATACCAGCTACCACTGCCTTGCCCACAAAGCCTTCACCCATCTCGCGGTATTCGGCTGGGGACTTCACAAGGGTGCACTTAAAGACCACTAAGTCCTCATCAGCGCTGCCCTTTTCGTAAGCCCACTCCATGGTGGAGCTATCGCAGTCGCTGTAGATATCAAAAGCACTGCCAATGGTCTTGCTCTCGGTGTACTCACTGAGTACGCCATTTTTTACAGTGTCGATGAACTTGTCATCATCACCAAAGATCGAGCTAAATACCTCGCTAAAGCTAAAAGCATGAGCGGTGTTTGGTACTGCTGACAAGCTGAGGCTTGCGCAGAAAGCAGCGGTTAAGATGGTACGGACAGTACGGCTGGTACGGGAAAAGAGCATAATCACCCCACGAAAACGCGTCAACGCAGAAAGCCTTTATACAGCTGGTCTGCACGCAGAAATTTGCTTGCTGCATATTATCACGCGACAGGGCTTTTCGTAAGTCGTCAGCTGCTTACTTGGGCTATTTGCGCCGGTGTTGGGCGGGCGGGTGGGAGGGGGGAGGTTGGTGGGTAGTGGCTGGTTGTGGTTATGGTGGTAAGGGTAAGTAATGAGAGTTGGTTGTGAAAAAGAAAGGGGCCGAAGCCCCTTCCTTTATTCCGTAGTTCTTGATTTTGACATCAAGAAACGATTACTTGCCAGAGTCAGCAATCGAGCGGATTAACTCGAGAACCTTGTTGGAGTAACCGATCTCGTTGTCGTACCAGGAGACTAACTTGACGAAGTTGTCGGTTAAAGCAATACCAGCGGTCTCGTCGAAGATGGAGGTGTGGGTGTCGCCTAAGAAGTCAGAGGAAACAACTGCATCAGCAGTGTAACCTAAAACGCCCTTCATGGAGCCCTCAGAGGCTTCCTTGATGCACTCGCAGATCTGCTTGTAGGTAGCAGCAGTCTTTAAGGTGCAGGTTAAGTCAACAACGGACACATCGCAAGTTGGAACACGGAAAGACATACCGGTTAACTTGCCGCTTAACTCAGGGATGACCTTGCCCACAGCCTTGGCAGCACCAGTGGAGGAAGGAATGATGTTCTGAGCAGCTGCACGACCACCGCGCCAATCCTTTAAGGATGGGCCGTCAACAGTACGTTGAGTTGCAGTGGTGGAGTGAATGGTGCTCATCAAGCCTAACTCGATGCCGAAGTTGTCGTTAACAACCTTTGCTAATGGGGCTAAGCAGTTGGTGGTGCAAGAAGCGTTGGAAACGATGTCCTGACCTGCATAGGTCTTGTCGTTAACACCAACGACGAACATTGGGGTGCTGTCCTTGGAAGGAGCAGACATCACAACGCGCTTTGCGCCAGCTTCAATGTGCTTGCGGGCCTTCTCATCGGTTAAGAATAAGCCGGTGGACTCAACTACGTACTCAGCGCCAATGTCGCCCCACTTTAATTGAGCAGGATCCTTCTCGGCGGTGACACGTACCACATTACCATTTACGACCAGGTTGCCATCTTGTACGTCGACAGTGCCCTTGAAAGCGCCATGCATAGTGTCGTACTTGAGCATGTAAGCCATGTACTCAGGTGGGAGTAAGTCATTGATACCAACAACCTGAATGCCGAGCTCTGGACGATAGATGGAAGCACGGAAGACGAAACGACCGATACGACCAAAACCATTGATGCCAACTTTAATAGTCATAATGAAAGTCACCTATTCGCTTGGTTACTAGCAACAGTTAGAAATTTAGAAGCTGCTAGTTTCAACTGCAACTAAAGATACTCTTTACCAAAGTTGAAAGTCAAGATGCCGCCGTGCTCTTGTGGGCTTTTGATCCCCACGAATTTGATAAAATTCGCCTTGCCTCACTAAATTGAAAAAAATCTTGTGCCACTTTTGGTCAAAAATTGCGCTTCACCGTACCCTCTTCCTTCCGCGCTCTTCACGTAAATTGCCTGATTTACCTTGTTTTGTTTGGTTTTTTCGTTCTGAAATTGTGATTTCTTGCCTGCATGTTGCCCCTAAAATCGGGGCGGTTTGAGATCTTGCGTAAACGTTTACATTGGTGTAAGAATCAGAGTTTCTGCTGTTTTGCGCTCAGCGCAAAAAGGTCAGAATTGGAATATTCGTGGTCAACATGCTGCATTTTCTCAAGAAGTTCTGTGTTGCTTTGTGTTGTTAGGTGATGTCAGGTGATATCAGGCGTTGTCAGGTGATGCCAAGTGTGGGCAGTCGCACGGTTGGAGCGTGAGTTTGGATCGAGAAAGCCACGTTTATTTGTTGCTTTTAACTACTTTTAACAGCCTGTTTATCCGTTACGAATAGGATGGTGCTATGTGCACCATTTGATCACAAAGTAGTGGCAAATGGCCGTCTGTGGAGCTGATTGGGTCATCTGCTTTGCGATCTCACCTGCAAATTCAGAGATTGATCTCTTAATTTGTGGCGAATTGGATTAGCATGAGAGACGTGGAAATGCGCCTTGTAGCTGTGACCGTCCTCAGCGGCTGCAAAACAAGCAGGTAGCAGGCAACAGGTTTTGTCCGGTTGTGATGTTGCTGAGCTTGCTGCCTCCTACCTCGATTGGGCGCACACCGCATCAAACATCGCAATAGATTGCATTGAGTGTACTATCGCGCGCTGCTTCGCTGCGCTGCGTCGCGCAGCGAAGCGCCGCGCGGCAACACGGGCAGCGTATTGCTTTGTAGCGTAGTGTATTGTGGTGTTTTGGTGTGTGTGGTTAGTGGGGACGCTGTTATTGGTTGTTTATGGATATTCAAAAGTTTGCCGATAGCGTGGGTATCGCCCGCGACTATATCGATGCTAATGGTCAGTACACGGTGATTACGCCTGAGGCGCGCCTTGCTACTCTGTCAGCTATGGGCTACGACATCAACGATGAAGAAGCCTTGATTAAGCGCGCTTTGACCGAAGAAATCACCCCTTATCGTGAGATCATCGATCCTGTCACCGTGTTGCGTGACGGTGAGCGTCACTTCATCACCATTCGCACAGAAGAGTCTTTAGGGCTGCCAGAGCGTCACGCTGTGTTGACTTGGCATCTGACCTTAGAAGATGGCCGTACTTTCTCCGATAGCATCCCTCTTGAGGGGGTGGAGATCGCCTCTTTTGATACCGTGCAAGGCAAGGTCTATGACACCCGCCGCTTTATCCTGCCTTTAGAGCTGCCATCTACTATTCGTGGCTGCTTACCATATGGCTATCACCACTTCAAAGTTGAGATCGAAGCTCCTGCTTTAGGTACCTCTTACCCAGCTGTGCATCAGATCTCCACCGAGCAGCTCTTGGTAATCTGCCCTTCGCGCTGCTATGTGCCTGATGCCATGCGCTCTGGTAAGAAGCTCTGGGGTGCCTCCATTCAGCTCTATGCTCTGCGCTCGCGTACCAACTGGGGTGTAGGTGATTTCAACGACCTCAAGAACCTCCTCAAGATCGTGCATGATCGCGGTGGTCAGTTTGTGGGTTTAAATCCACTGCACGCTGGTTACCCAGCCAACCCTGACCCAGACATGGTAAGCCCATACTCACCATCGTCACGTCGCTTCCTCAACATCATCTACATCAGCATCATCTCGGTGCCAGAGTTCTTGTCGTGTAAGAAGGCTCGTGACTTGGTGATGTCTCCTGCTTTTGTGAAGAAGCTGCAAGCTCTGCGCGATCGCGACTACGTCGACTACAAGGCTGTGTTGGATCTCAAGCTTAAGGTTCTGCACATGGTCTTTGACATGAAGCGCATGTTAGATCGTCGCTCCATCCGTGGTAAGAAGTTCTTAGACTTCATCCACCAAGGTGGTGAGTCTTTGCTGAACATGGCTACCTACGATGCTCTACAGCAAGATCTCTACAACGCTGGTGTCAATGCTTGGGGGTGGAAGAAGTTCCCATCTGAGTACCAAGATTGCAACAGCCCATTTGTTGCTAAGTGGCGTGAAAAGAACCAAGAGAAGGTCTATTTCTATTGCTACTTGCAGTTCTTAGCTCAAGAGCAGTTAGACGAAGCTTATGCGGCCGCTAAGGCTGAGGGCATGGTCTTAGGTGTATACCGTGACTTAGCAGTGGGCGTGAGCGAGGGTAGCTGTGACGTTTGGGCCGATACCGACAACATCTACCGTGGTGAGGCTGAGGTTGGTGCTCCACCTGATACCTTAGGCCCATTAGGTCAGTCGTGGGGCTTAGCTCCAATGGAGCCTCATGCACTGCGTCGTAGCCGCTACAAGCAATTAATTGAGCTCTACCAAGCCAACATGCGTTCGTGTGGTGCTCTGCGTATCGACCACGCTGCCGGTCTCTATCGCTTCTGGTGGGTACCACCACACCACAAGGCTGTAGACGGTGCTTATGTATACAACAACATTCACGACTGGTTGGGTATTTTGGCTTTAGAGTCACAGCGTCATCAATGTCTCATCATTGCTGAGGACTTGGGTACCATCCCTATGGAGCTGCGTGTAGCCTTAAAGGAAGTTGGTGCTTATTCCTACAAGCTTTTCTTTGGTGAGCGTGCTATGGACGGTGGTTTTATTGCTCCTCAAGACTATGAGCCACAAGCGCTGTCGGCTTTAACCACCCACGATATGGCTACCTTAAAGGGCTGGTGGTCTAACTACGACATCGAGTTAGGCAAGAGCTTAGGTATCTACGATAAGGAGACTGCTGAGCGCATTTTAGTTGACCGCAACAACGCTAAGCAGCGCATCTTAGACAGCCTCCATGGCTTAGGTTCTGTGGGTGAGGATGTGCCTCGCGACGCTTCCTTGATTAAGGAAATGACTCCAGCTCTGACCATCGGTTTAGAGCGTCATATGTGCCGTGGTTCGTGTGCTCTGTTCTCGTCGCAGATCGAGGATTGGATTGGTGTCTTAAAGCCAGTGAATGTGCCAGGCACCTTCCGTGAGTATCCAAATTGGCGTCGCAAACTGACCGTCAATTTAGAAGATTTAGATAAGGACAGTTTTGTGCGTGAGCTGACAGCAGAAATGACTGCCGCGCGTGACGAAAAGTAAAGCTTCTAACAAAACAGAAGCTGCGATTTTGCCATTCATGCCTCAGGATAGAGCGCGTAAAAGCGCCTTAGCTTGGGGCGTGGCCCCCAAATTATGAGATCTTGCGCAAGATAACGAAGTTTAGCTGTGCGCTAGATTTTTCTGCTTGCTAAACTAAGAGCTGCAAAGGTGGCTATCTAGGTTGCGTGAGGGTAACTTTTGTTTAGTCAAAAGTTAAAAACACCTGTGCTACAGCACAGTGTGCTAAAGCACCATGTGCCCAGCACAGAAAGTGCACCATAAGCAACAAGAACAGCCAAAATATAGGACTTTGCAGGAATATCTATCTCAAGACTTTTGGCTAAAAAGGGCATTGCGATTGGCTTTGCCTGACCTGACTCTAGCTAGCAGAGGCTTTGTGGATGCTAGCTTAACTTGGTATTCATGTATTTCGTGTCTGAGAGTCCAAGTTATTGCCTTAGGCAAAGGGTGTGTTTAGGCCGCAGACAGAATTTTTTGCCAACATTTAAGTACGGACAGCTCTCGTCCCGTGCGCTCGCTTTCTAGGTTTTGCCTTTGGCTAAGGCTTTGCCTTTGGCTGAGGCTTTGCCTTTGGCTGAGGCTTTGCCTTTGGCTGAGGCTTTGCCTTTGGCTGAGGCTCTAGGTGAGAGCTCACGGGACGAGAACTCAAACCAAAGCTACTAAGATTGCAGATTGCAAAGCAAAAGTAGTGGTCGAGGCTAACTTCATTGCTTGGGCGTCGCTGCGTTTTTTTGTTGTTCTTTGCAGCGGGCGCGTGCAAGCAGGAGTTGCTTGTTTTTAGGGATTGAGCGGTACTTGGGCTGAGGCTTGGATGTTTTCGTTTCTTATTGGTTTTTAGTCAGACGCTTGAGATTGCCAAACACAAAGGAGCAAGACAATGCTTATTGATGAGTTAAATAGTGCACGCCTAACCAAGCCGTTTGAGGTTTTAGGTTTGCAGCCTAATCCTAACGGTAAAGGTTACATTTTACGTGCTTGGCTACCAGGTGCGAAAGAATGCCGTGCTCTGACCTTGAAGGGTAAAAAACCTCTCTGCGTTCTCAACATGATCAACCCTGATGGTCTGTTTGAGCAGGTGTTAGAAGACTTACAAGGCCCTGTCCACTACCTCTTCGAAGTCAAATACTCCGACGCCACCATCGAAATTGTCGATCCATATCAGTTCCGTGATGAAGCTTTCTACGGCCTCAACACCATGTATGAGAGCCCAGAAAACATCTACAAGACTTTGGGCGCACAATTAGTCGAAATCGAAATCGATGGTGTTAAGGTCAAGGGCACTAAGTTCGCAGTCTATGCTCCTTCTGCCACTTGTGTCAGCGTGATCGGTGACTTTAACTTCTGGGATGGCCGTCGTCATCCAATGGCCCGCTCGCTCTTAGGCCACTGGGTTCTGTTCGTCCCTGGTTTAGGTGCAGGTCAGCGCTACAAGTTCGAGATCAAAGACAACAACGGCAACCGCCTCCCACACAAGTCTGACCCTGTGGGCTTCTACCACGAGCAATACCCATCCTTCGCTTCCATCATCTCCGACCAAACCACCTATCAGTGGCATGATGATGAGTGGCGTCAATCTCAGCAAAACGATAAGCTTACTCAGCCTATGTCCATCTACGAGGTGCACTTAGCCTCGTGGAAGCGTAAGCAAGATGGTTCAAGCTTAAGCTATCGTGAGTTGGCTCAAGAGTTAGTTTCCTACTGTAAGGAAATGGGTTACACCCACGTTGAGCTCTTACCTGTGATGGAGTATCCATTCTCCGGTTCTTGGGGTTATCAGCCAACTGGTCTGTTCGCTCCAACCTCCCGTTTCGGTGGTATCGATGACTTCAAGTACTTCGTCGATAGCTGCCACCAAAATGGCATTGGTGTGATCTTGGACTGGGTTCCTGCTCACTTCCCAACCGACGCCCATGGTTTAGCTCGTTTTGATGGTACCCCTGTTTACGAGTACGAAGACCCACGTCGTGGCTGGCACCCAGATTGGAACTCCCTCATTTATGACTTTGGTCGTGATACCGTCCGTAACTTCCTCGTGGCTTCGGCCTTGATTTGGCTCGACTACTACCACGTTGATGGTCTGCGTGTGGACGCTGTGGCTTCGATGCTCTATTGGGATTACTCCCGTAAGGATGGCGAGTGGATTCCTAATGTTAACGGCGGCAACATCAACTACGAGGCTGTGTCTTTCCTCAAGTGGTTCAACGAGACCGTCTATCGTAAGTTCCCAGGTGCTATGACCATCGCTGAGGAGTCGACTGCCTTTACTGGTGTGTCGCGTCCTACTTACACTGGCGGCTTAGGCTTCGGCTTCAAGTGGAACATGGGCTGGATGCACGACAGCTTAGAGTACATGAAGCAGGATCCTTACTTCCGTAAGTATCACCATGGCGAGATGTCCTTCTCGATGATTTACGCTTACAACGAGAACTTCATCCTCTCCATCTCCCACGATGAGGTCACCCACGGCAAGCACTCGATGCTCTACAAGATGCCAGGTGACGAGTGGCAACAGGCTGCTAACTTACGTGCTTTTTTAGCCTACCAATACGGCCACCCAGGCAAGGTGCTCAACTTCATGGGTACTGAAATTGCCCAAGGCAATGAGTGGAACCACGATGCTGCTATTGACTGGTGGTTATTACAGTACGACAAGCACAAGGGCATGCAGGCCTTAGTGAAGGACTTAAACCACTTCTATCGCAACACCCCAGCTCTGTGGAAGAACGATTACGATTCTGACGCTTTCCGCTGGCTTGACGTGTCTGATGCTGAGCACTCCGTCTTTGCTATGCTGCGTACCTTAAAGGGTGACGACGGTGAGCAAGATGAGGTGATAATGGTTTCTAACTTCACCCCTGTGCCATATGTGGCTTATCGCTTAGGCGTACCACGTTCAGGTACTTACCAAGTCGTCTTCAACAGTGATGACAAGAAGTATTGGGGTTCTGGTTATGTCACGGGTCCAGAGAAGTTGGTTGCTTCCAACATCTCGTGGCAAGGTCAGTACCACAGCTTGGTATTAGATCTGCCTCCTTTAGCCACCATCTTCGTCAAGCGCGTTGGTGACTAAGCCTAGCTTAGGCTACAGGTTGTAGATCGTATACTGACCGTATACTGCGTTGCACTTTTGGATGTTTGTGAGAGTGTGACTGCATAAAGGCCCGTTCCTTGCTCCTTTTTAGGTTAAAGGCGGGCCTTTTTTGTCAGCGTATACCGCAAGAGCTAAGCTAGATCTTGGTTAATATTCATCACTGCCCAGTGCTGAGAACTTGGGCTCACTTCGGCTTTGCGCCAGCTATGCGGCCGAGAGACAGTCGACCATGAGGCCATGGAGCTAGGCGACTGTGCGGCGTTGCCGGTGTTGAAGTGGGGCACCGTGCCGAGTTTTCAGCAGTGGTTTGTGAGGTTCTCCTTTTGAATCACGTGTGAGGTTAGCCTGCGTGCACGTGCACATTGTGCGCACGGACGCATGTAGCTTTGTTGGTAGTGTATTGCTGCCTGTTGTGGCTGTAAGGATCCGGTATGCTCGAACTTATATCTGAGGATCGTCCACGCAATGTCGGCTTGGGCGCAACGGTTTTTCCTGATGGCGTGTTCTTTAGGGTCTGGGCTCCGGACGCGCAGGAGTTGGTGGTGCATTTGTACACCATCACTGAGATTAAGCTCGGGCAGTTTACTTTAGGCAAAAAGAAGGGCGGTGTCTGGTACGGCTTTATCAAAGGTCTTAAAGCTGGCGATTGCTACGCTTTAGAGGCTAAAGGTGAGTACAACCCATCTCGTGGTCTCTACTTCAAAGAGGGTCGTTTCTTAGTTGACCCTTATGCCAAAGCTCTTAACAAGCCTTTTGTCTACAACGAGGAAGAATACCTCAACAACAGCGAGTCCTTTATTCCTAAAGCCATCATCACTGGCCCTAGCGACTTCAATTGGGAAGGTGTGCCTAAAGTCTTCCGTGACCGTGCTGATGTCATCCTCTACGAAGCTCATGTCAGAGGTGTGACCAAGCTTAAAGAGGACA
>CALXYZ010000058.1 GCA_944393075.1 uncultured Anaerobiospirillum sp.
TTGCTGCGTGCCATCGAGGACACCATGTTTAGCCGCGGCTGGACGGTCATTGGCTCGGTCTTCAAGGTCAGCTGTCTGCATCCGTGGAAGAAGCCTACTCGTGAGGAGGTGCATCAGTGGGCACAGCAGGACTTAGGCTGTGGTCGGGCTAATGCGCTCAATCTGCGCCTCTCCGACACCCAGACCATCGCTTTGGACTGTGACTTCACTGATCCTGTGCTAATGGCTCGCTTTATGAGCTTGCTGCAGCTGCGCTTAGGCCTGCACAAGGAGCAGCTCTTCACTTGTGCTGGCAAGAAGGGGGGCAAGATCTTCTTTCGCTTTATGCCGCTGTCTATCTGCGATCAGCTACCACGCACCTTAGGCCCAAAGGCCTTTCTCCGTGGGCATGGCGGCGATAGTGCATTTAAGCAGGAGCTTGAGGTCAAAGCTGATCTCAGCACGGTAGCCGGCCTCTATGGGCTGCCAGATCCGGTCTCATACGAGACCATCGTCTACGGGCCGTATGAGGACTTCCCTTACATCGTAGACGCGGCACCAAGTGATCTGCCGACCATTACCAGCGTGGAGCTACAGAGCTTAGGTGATCTGCTCGGCAACCTAGTCAAGCAAGGCGACTACGAGGACGCTGAGGGGCATTTGTTTGAGCCAAGCTTCCTTGAGCACGAGTTTATGCGCTCGTGTGTCGTACTGTGCATCTGCATGAGCTACTACGCTCTGCAGCAGGCTCAGGGCCGTCAGGACGTGACCTTTGCTGAGGCAAAGCAGTTTGCTCAGCAGCATGATGTTGTGCAGCAGGAGTTTCTGCCGCTGCTGTGCTTTATCGGTCAGGATCTGACCTACGAGCTTATTGAGCATGTGCTCTTTGATAAGCCACTGCGCTCACCGCTGTTAGAGACTGATGCGACCGAGCTGCACGCTGCTTTTGCAGCAGACAGCGTGATTGCTGACCATGCTAACCGCGTATCTAACGCTTACTCGGTGTTCCTTAACTACACTGAGTTCTACCACCAGCTGCTGATGATTCAATCAGCCAAGAACGGGATTCCTGCTCAGCCGATTTTGGAGCTGTGTAAGGATCTGCGCGACAAGGTGTGGGCTCAAGTACTCTCTGTGAGCGCCAACGTGCGCGAGTCCTAAGCATGGTTGCTGCTTTCAATCGTTAATATGCTTTGGTTAAGAGCTGTAACTCTTAGCTCTTAGCTCTTAGCGAGAGCCTATGGGGCTTATTGCGCCTGAAGATATGCCTACTTGGCGTGGAAGAGCTTTGGCTTTTGCACGATAAAAAAGGCTACAGCCAAAACTGCAGCCTGCTGAATAATGAGGTTTAGCCAGTTTCAGCCACATTCTGTTGCTATTGCTGTGGCTTGGCTGATGGCCGTGCTACTCTTGGGTGTGCGCAGTGCCCTTGTCGTTGGTGACTGTCTTGTGGTTGAGCACGAAGAGGTCGGCATTGATGAAGTCCACGATCTCTTCGCAAGTGTTACCCACTAAGGCAGCACCGAAACCCGAACGGCCTAATGAACCAATAAAGACGGTATTAGCATGCAGCTTTTGGCAGAGCTTTGGCAGTACGTCGTCAGGCATGCCTTCGGCAATGTGGCACTGATTCTCTGGGATGGAGTGCATCTTGGCAAATTCCATGATGCGACGCTTGTGCTCAGCTAAAATGCTCTCGGCATAGAGCTCTGGAGCATAGTTTGGCACTTCAAGCATGACAGTTGGTAACACCACAGGAGCAGAGTTCACAAGATGGATCTTGCTCTTGGTGATGGTTGCTAACAATTGAGCCTCACGTAAAAGCAGGATGTTCATAAGCTGCTTTTCTGAGGAGGTGAAGTCCACTGCCACCACAATGGTGTTGTCCTCGTCCCAAGGGTGATCCTTAGCAATAACTACAGGGATAAGAGAGTGACGTAACAGATTCCAATCATGTGGAGTGAAGATGATGGAGTCTAAGATGCCATGGTGGTTGGCGCCTTTGATCAACAGATCGTACTTGCCTGAGTTGGTCTCAAGGAGCATTCCCTCAGCAATGTCACGTACCCATTGGAGCTTAGGCTCGATGTTGATCTTCTTGTCCTTGAGCTCTGGGTGCAGTGCTAAGGTATCGGCAATTTGCCGCTCAAGTTCACCACGTGCGACCTCTTCGGCATCTTGCTGCGTGTCGCGCTCTGCTTTCTTGCCTAAAAAGTGAACTTCGTTGGTGAAGTCATAAATGAGGCGCAAGGCAGTGATCACAACCTTAGGATTGAAGCGCGCGATCTGAATGGCTCGCTCTAAAGCAAGCTGATGATCCTTTTTCGGCTCAATGATGACGAGGATGTTGTTGTACTGTCTCATAGCCAAAACTCCTTAGCGTAGATTCTCAGCGCGACTAACTTACTTGGAACTTGTAACTTGTTAGCAGCAACTAAGAGCACAACGCGCAAAAACAGTGTGAACCGTAAGTTCTGCTCAGCACTAAAAGAAAAGAGCGTTCTGCTGTAAATGCTCACAGCAAAGTCACAGAGCCTTAACTCTAAAGTGCCCAAAAATCCCCCTATTTGTCCTAGAGGTGGCAAGAAGAAGTAGGTGTTAGTTAGCAAGAGCCGACCGATGATTGATGGCAATCACATCACGGGAAGAATGAAGAGGGATTGGTGGACGCAAACTTTGCAAGAGATGCCTTAAGTCCGTAAAAGTGAGGCACCTATGCGCTCTACTCTCAGCCTATCGCAAGACTCAGGGATATAACCTATTCTAAGGTATTAGAGCCATTGCTGGTGGGCAAACAAATCGACTTTAGGGCTAAAGTGTGAAGTAAAGCGAAAAAAGCTTGGATTAAGCTGTAGTGACTCTTAAGCTTGTGAAGTGGCGCAGAGGAAATGACGGTAAGTGGTGGGGTATCCCACCAAAGCCGCCAGCTATTTTGCAGTTGGCTGCTTTGGTAGTTAGTCGCTGGTGTTTAGCAATAGTGATGTGAGATTGCGTTTTTCTCTGCCAATCTCTACCAATCTCTGCCAATCTCTACCAATCTAAGACTGGCCATGCTTGGCTATGCCTAGCCATGCTTGTCATGCCTTGTTATGCTACATCTTGATATGGCGTGGGCGAATGCCTAAGGCTAAGCAAGAGATGGTGAATACAGCTGCACCACCAATGATGAGAGCTGTAAGGTATACGATAGAAGTTAATGTGGTCATCGTGGCCCACTCACTAAACTCTGGTGAGAAATAGCGTGCCGCTACTGCCATCAGAATGCCTGAGATCAATGCTTTGCCAATAAAGAGCAAGCTCGTTTTCGAAACAGTGTAGATGTTTCTTTTATAGAGCAGGTAGAGAAGTTGGCCTGCATTTACAAAGGCTGCCAAGGCTGTGGACAGAGCTAAGCCCACATAGTCTAAAGGCCAAACCAAGATCAGGTTAAAGCAGATATTGGCTGCGATAGCAACCATAGAGCAACGTACTGGAGTCTTGGTGTCCTGAATTGCCGCAAATCCTTGTACCAAGACTCTGACTAACATAATGGCGCATAAGCCAGAGACCGATGCTAAGAGCGAGTTAGCGCTGAGGATTACGTGCTCTTCATTGAATGCTCCACGCATAAAGAGCACTCGCAAAATAGGCTCGCGTAAGGCGATGATACCTAAGGCTGATGGAATGCCTAAGAGCAGTACCAAGCGCACACCCCAGTCTAAAGTCTTTTCATAGCTTTCATGCTGTGTTTTGATATCCACTCTAGATAGTGCTGGCAAAATCACAGTAGAGATAGCCACGGCAAAGATACCGATAGGGAACTCTAAGAGGCGATCACTGTAGTAGAGGTAAGAGATTGAACCTGTAGCCAAGAATGAGGCTAAGACGGTGTTTACAAGGAGGTTGAGCTGGCTTGCTGAGACGCCGAATAAGGCTGGGATCATCAGTGTTCTGATGCGGGTGACACCGGGGTGAGTCCAACCCCACTTTGGAAGTACTAATAGACCTAGTTTGAAAATATAAGGTAATTGGAAGAGAAGCTGTACTACGCCTCCAACTACCATGCCGCAAGCTAAGATGACATTTGGATCGCTAAAGTGTGGAGCAACAAAGTAAGCTGCCGCAATCATTACGATATTAAGCAAGCATGGGGTGATTGCAGGTACGGCAAAGCTACCATGGACATTGAGCACCGAGCTACAAAGTGCGGTCAGGGTGATAAAGAACAGGTAAGGGAAAGTAATCTCTAAAAGGAGACTTGCCTGCGTAAACTTAGCAGCATCTGGGGCTCCATCGAGGTAGGCTTCAAACCAGCCCCAACCAAAGATGGCTGTGACTACAGGCGAGCCAATCATGCCTAAAACGCAGATACCAAAGACAATAGTGCCTAGGGTGCCGGCGCTTTTAGCTATGAGCTCGCGCAGGTTCTGCGTATCCTCTTCTTTAGAGCACTTGGTCAAGACCGGAACAAAGGCTTGAGCAAAAGCGCCCTCAGCAAAGAGGCGACGGAAGAAGTTTGGGATACGGTTAGCAAAGAAAAAGACATCAGCCATTAAGCCTGCACCTAAGAGCTGAGCTATGGCGATGTCTCGAATCATGCCTAAGATTCGTGAGAGAAAGGTGGCACCTGAAGTGACCATACCTGAGCGCAAGAGGCGCGACTTTTTGACTACAGCTTTCATGCCGCACATTGTACACCCAAGGTGGCGGCGCTGCTGTGCGCGTGCGCAGGTTTTGTCGCTATTGAGAACTTCTACAAATCAAGCCCTATGGCTTGTTTGTCTCATTTGTTGGTTCCTGATGGGAACCGGCGGTAGTGGTCGCACTTGCTGTAGCAGCGACAGCAACGGGGCTGTGGGCGTAGTAGTTGTTGTCTAGCACTTGCTCTAAGATCCAAGGGCAAGCTTTTGTCGCCGGCGAATAGAAAACGTAATCGTTAATGTGGGCAGAGGTCTTGTCCCAAGCTTCAGCAAGGAGTGGTTGCAGCCGCTCTTTGAGGCCTTTGCAGCGTCTTAATATCAGGGCTGCACTTAAGCGCTCGTCCTTGATCTTTTTGACCTTATCAGCTGTCAGTGGCTCACCGTTTTCGATGTGCCAGAAAGAGCCCAAGATGATCATGAAGCAGGTAGAGAGATAGCGCACTTGGCTGCCTTAGTCCTTTACTAAGGACTCAGCTGCGGCAAACCTCTGTGGCTTGAGCTCTTGGAGAATAGGCTGATCTGAGACGCGACTTGGTGCAGTTACCTGCATCATGAATTGCAACTGAGCCAAGGAATCCAAGGTGATACCGTGTGCTTTGTTCTTCGCAGCAAGAAATCGTGCCATATCCTACTCCTTAAGAAAAAGAATGTGGGTTATTGGTGCATGGTTCTTAGTGTAGCGGCCGATTCTGAGGGTAAACATAGGGGCATGTAACACCAAAGGCACCACTTTGTTGTGATGCCTTTGTGAAACCCGCGCGAGATGGAGAGTGACGGTGAAACAGGTAGGGAGTGGAGGCTTAGCTTTTAGCCTAGGGTGGTATCGAGCACCATCATCAGTACAAATCCAGCCAGCACAGAGATGGTACCTAAGTCGGAGTGCTCTCCTAAGCTTGCTTCTGGTATCAGTTCTTCTACTACCACGTAGATCATGGCTCCTGCTGCAAAAGCCAACAGCCATGGCATCAGTGGGATAAAGAACGATGCTAACCACACTACAATGATGGCTGCAATTGGTTCTACCAGACCTGAGAGTGTTCCTAAGAGGAATGCTTTGATTCGGCCTACGCCGCCTGAGCGTAGTGGTAGGGTGACGGCAGTACCCTCAGGGATGTTTTGGATACCCATACCAATAGCCAGAGCAATAGCTGCTGATAGTGTCTCGTTAGAGCCTGCCGACATCGCAGCAACAAAGGAAATACCTACAGCCATACCCTCAGGAATGTTGTGGATGGTAATGGCTAAAAATAGCAGTTGATGTTTGGAGAGGTTGCTCTTTGGGCCTTCTGGTACCTTGCTGTCGATATGTAAGTGCGGCATGAGTTTATCAAGGGCAATTAAGAAAGCTGCACCTAAAATAAAACCACCTGCAACAGATACAGCAGGGCTGTGGCCCAACTCTTCAGCTCGCTCAATAGCAGGAGCAAGTAACGACCACATGGAGGCAGCGATCATGATACCGGCGGCAAAGCCCAGCGAGAGCTTGGTGAATAGTGCTGACGGATTTTCTTTTGATATCAATACTGCTGCTGCACCTAGTGTCGTCATGGCAAAGGTAAAGCCAGTGGCGCAGAGCGTCATTTCTAAAGTACTCATTTTTTGTTTACAACCTCTTTGGCTAGGCTTAATACATTCAAGCTACAGTGTTTTTGGCTATTCCTGAGGTCTATGCTGCTCTTGCCAGCTAACCTATCCTTTTTCTTGCTCTTATCATATCAGGCAAAGCAAGCCATGAACGTTACTGGTGACAAAAGCAAGAGGTAGATGAGATAGTGAGAGAAAGGTTTTTATCAAGATAAAATCCTTAATAAAACTAGATTTCAATAGGTTTTGTAGCCTTTTGTAATTGGGCTTTTGAGGTGTTTTTCGAGAGTTGTTGCGCAAGATTCTCACATGAGCCCTATTTGCAAAATCGCCCGCTATAATGAGTTACAACAAGTTAAGACAAGGATGCAATTAGAACTTTGTTTCAATCTTAACTGTTATTAAGGGCTTGTTTGTCATCACGGGCACTATGCTTGAGGTTGAAGCTTGAGTTGTTCTCAGGCTTTGCAAGTGGATGCAGTTTGCAGTGCCCAAGATCTCAGAGAGTCTTAGTCGATCTTTTGGTCTTTTGATCTTTTGATCGTTCGTTCTTTGACTTTCTTAGGTGGTGGGCACTGTAAATTGAACATGCAAAGCAGGGGCTATCGATTGCTTTCAAGCAATAAAATTGGTTCTAGTGCACAAATTTGCATGATAAACAGCTTAGTTTGTACCAAGAACACATATACTGTATGTGTCGCTCCAATGCTAGTGGTGACTTTCGCAGAGCTTCTAGCCTCTTAGAGCAAGTGATTCGTTAAAGGAGTTATAGATGTCTTTAATCAACAAAGAAGTTGCAGATTTCTGTGTTCAGGCCTACCAAAACGACGATTTCCACGAGGTTAAGAAGGCCGACATCATTGGCAAGTGGTCTGTGTTCTTCTTTTATCCAGCCGACTTCACTTTTGTTTGCCCAACCGAGCTTGAGGATTTAGCTAAGAACTACGATAAGTTCAAGGCTATCGGCTGCGAGATCTTCTCTGTTTCCTGCGATACTCACTTTGTGCACAAGGCATGGCACGACGCTTCCAAGACCATCCAAGCCATCCAATACCCAATGCTCGCAGATCCTAACCACTGCTTAGCTAAGGACTTCGAGGTGTTGATCGAGGATGCTGGTCTTGCCGAGCGTGGTACCTTCGTTGTAAACCCAGAGGGCAAGATCGTGGCTTACGAAGTTGTTGCTGGCAACATCGGTCGTAACGCTGACGAGTTATTACGTCGTGTCGAAGCTTTACAGTTCGTCCACGAGCACGGCGACCAAGTCTGCCCAGCTAAGTGGCAGCCAGGTGCTTCTACCTTAAAGCCAGGTCTCGACCTCATCGGTAAGCTCTAATTTAGCTAAGGCTTGTCCTTAAGCTAAGTGGGCGTACCCCCAGAAAAAGCAGTTTTCTGCTAAAGAAAGGCCCCCTTCTTGGGGGCTTTTCGCTATGTAAAGCCCTAAAAGTCTAAGCTCAGTGTTCACAGCTAAGCGCTCTAGCTTCCTCCTTGGTTAGTGCGCTTAGCTGCGAGCATTTGTTCCAGTGCTTTTAGTCTTTTTTTTATTTTTTCTGCTTAGCCAAGCAGTAAAGCTTATCCACGCAGTAAAGCTTATCCACGCTTTGCTGACTATGCGCTTCTGTCCTTATTGCAACATCGACAAATCCACCACCTAGCTTGTTGTTTCTTTTACCTGTTTGGTGGTTTCTTGTTAGGAGGTTGTACTAATAGGTACAAAGCAATCAACAAGATAATACAGTTGTTGTTGTGTTGTTGTTGTGTGGCATGAGGCAGCGGCTGGTTAGATATTCGTCCTTAAGCTTTGCTCTAGCGGGCATGTGAGAGCCTTTTTTTTATGAACGCAAACGACAATTTATTTGATGCCATTATCGTTGGCGGCGGTCCTGCCGGTTTAACTGCTGCTTTGTATTTAGCTCGTGCCCGTTACAGAGTATTGGTGCTAGAAAAAGAGCGCTTTGGCGGCCAAATCACCATCACTCACGAAGTGGTTAATTACCCTGGAGTGGAATCCACCTCTGGTGAAGCCTTAACCGATACCATGCGCCGTCAGGCTATGAATTTCGGTGCTGAGGTGATGTTAGCTGAAGTCACCGACCTCAAGCTCGAAGGTGACATTAAGGAGGTCGTGACCACCAAGGGCACTTTACGTGCTTTCTCCGTCTTAGTTTGTACTGGTGCTAACCCACGTCGTGTCGGCTTTACTGGTGAGAACGAGTTCCGTGGTCACGGTGTGGCTTACTGTGCTACCTGTGACGGTGAGTTCTTCACTGGCAAGGAGCTTTTAGTCATTGGTGGTGGTTATGCCTCGGCTGAAGAGTCGATGTTCTTAACCCGCTATGCTTCCAAGGTCACGATTTTAGTTCGTAAGGACAGCTTCTCTTGTGCTAAGTCCATTGCCGACGAGGTGATGCAGCATCCAAAGATCAATGTGCTCTTCAACCATGAGCTCAAGGGCGTTACTGGTTCTGATATGGGTATCACCAGCGCTGAGATCTTCAACAACAAGACTGGTGAGACTTTCAACTACACTGCCGCTGACAACGATACCTTTGGTGTCTTCGTCTTTGCCGGCTATGTGCCTAACACCGCCTTAGTAAAGGACAAGGTTGAGTTAGATCCACAAGGCTACATCATCACTGATGCTAATCACGAGACTAACGTTCCTGGTGTCTTTGCCGCAGGTGACGTCTGTATCAAGACCTTGCGTCAGGTGGTGACTGCTACCGCTGATGGTGCTTTAGCCGCTACTGGTATGGAAAAGGTTGCCGCTAAGATGCACGAGAAGACTGGCTTAGTCCCAGAGGTGCCAAATGCAACCCGTAAGGCTCCTGAGGAACCACGTGCTTCTGCTATCCCAACTGACAGCGGTAATAACAGCTTTATCAGCCCAGAGATGGTGCCACAGCTCAACGCTGTCTTTGAGCGTATGGGCGCACCTCTGACTTTAAAGGTACACACCGCTGGTGATGCAAAGGGCGAGGAATTACTCAGCGCCATGCAGGAGATGGTGGCTTTAACTGACAAGCTCACAATCGAAACTACCTCTGAGGGCGAGCACCTGCCATATGTGGAGTTTGTCCGTGCTGACGGTACCTCTACTGGTATGGCTTTCCACGGTGTACCTGGCGGCCACGAGTTCACCTCCTTTGTCTTAGGCGTCTACAATGCCGCCGGCCCAGGTCAGCAAGTTGATGATGCTGATATGGCTAACATCAAAGCAATCGATAAGGACACCAAGATTCAGGTCTTAATTTCCTTATCTTGCACCATGTGCCCAGACTTAGTAGTTGCTGCTCAGCGTATCGCCTCGCTCAATGATAAGGTCACCACTCACATCTACGACACTGCCTTATTCCCAGATCTGCGCAGTAAGTACAAAGTGATGTCGGTTCCTTGCATGGTGGTTAATGAGAGCGCTGTCTCCTTTGGTAAGAAGCAGATGCCAGAGCTCTTAGACTACTTAAAGACCGTGCAATAAGCCTTGTTTCGTCATCAGCTCTCATTAGCGCAGATCTTATCTGCGCTAAGCTGTACTGTACTGGACTGTACAGTACTGTACTGAGCTGAGCTGATTTAAGCTTAGTTCAGCTGAGATAAAGAATCATCAAGCCCGCAGCTCCTTTTGCTGGCACTCTATCTGAGTGCTATGTTTAGGGGCAGTGGGCTAATTTTTGTGGTTGGCAGTTGACTCAGTATAAGACATGAGTTAGCATAGGCTAACCAAAGCAAGAAAGCAGTAAAAATCAGGGATGACGCGAGTTCTTCCTCTTTCCTTCTCGCTCCTCCTATGCTCTCATGCAGGCGGTGTTCTTTCCAAAATTTTTCCATGTGTTCTTGAAATGCGGCCATTTCCTTGGTCGCATTTTTTATTTGCGCGGCAGTAGACGCCAAGCTCTCTTCTTTCTCTCCTTTCCTATTTTTACTGAAATTACTTGTAGACTACGCAGATTTACTTATTTTTCGTTACAAAAGTGCCCATTTTGTGGATTAGCCGGCGAAAACGCAAGCTGTGGTAGGGTGCTGATGCACATCTTTTGTTAAACTTAGGCCTAAAAGCAGTGTTTGTTAAAGACCGTGCCCAATCGCGCTTGCGATCGTGATCGCTATTAGGTAGTTGTGCTGTGGGCCTTGTGGTCTTGCAAAGCTGCGAGGTCTAATCTCTTTGCTTTCAAGCACTATACCAAGGCTTAAGGGGTAAGGAGTAGCGTAGAGAGGAGGTGACGCTATGAGCGAGAACAGCGTATCTGATGTCAACCTAAGTGAGATCTTATTTAAACCAAAGCATGACTATGTAGAGACATCGCTGATATCTAACTCTGGTTGTCCATTACCTGATCTCGGTGATGGTATGCACCTTATGGGCTCTCTTTTTAGAGCCAAATGGTATCGCCCTTTAAACCGCTTCACTTGGACATATTTAGGCGCTAATTGCTTAGACGTTGATGAAGCTTTGGCTAACATCGTCATGAGCCATAACAAGCGTACCCGCGAGACCTGTTTCGATACAGTAGAGCAGTACGGCTCAGGTAACTGGATTTATGAGTTCAGCTCTATTGCTCAGCGCCGTGTCATACTTGCTCATGAGTGCGAGGAAGCTGGTAATTTAGTCGGTGCTAGCCACAACTATCGTATGGCATCGCGTTATTTTGCGATTGCCGCCTACCCTAATCTCAAGTCTGATACTTTGGCCGATCAAGCTGCTTTGCTTGGTCGTAAGGCTTATCGCAAGATCTTTAACGACAATAAGCTCTACGGTCACTACGCCGAAGAGACCTTTACTGTACGTGGTGAAAAGGTTACAGGCTTCTTGCACAGTGTCAGCGATAAAGAGCTACATCCATGCGTGGTCGTGGTAACCTCCTATGGCTCTACCTCGACTGACTACTATCGTTTGTTTAGCGACTATCTGCGCAAATTAGGCATTGCCATCTTTGTAATTGATATGCCTGGTATGGGGGCCTCTGGTCGTATTAGCTTGGATGCCAACACCTCAGATATCTTAGAGGCTGCGGTTAATCATTTGCGAGAGAAAGTGCCTTATATCGACAGCAGTGCCATTGGTGCTTTAGGGTTTCGCTTTAGTGCTAATGCTGTGGCACGTTTGTGCATCATGAATCCAAGTTTGTTTAAGGCCGTGGCTATGGTAAGTCCTGCTCTGCACAGCGCCTTTGTCGATCAAGATCTGCTCAACAGCATGTCGTTGGCAGCACGCTCCTCTCTTGCTAACCGCCTAGATCTTGATGCTAGTTCGTGGTCTACCATAGTGCCGCAGTTGCAAATCTTGTCTTTAAAGAAGCAGGGACTGATCTCTTACAGCTCGCATGTTGATGTCGACTGCCTTTCGCTGTTTATGCCTATTGATTTGAAGTTCAACGACGATCACGACATCATCGACCGCACCTTTACCAACAACACCAACATCGTCTTTAAGAAGATGCGTGTCGCCGAGATCGCTCCAAAGATCTTCTACAACATCAGTGAGTTCTTTAAGGACAAGCTACTATAAGGCACAGCAACAGCTTCAGCTGTAGCTGTAGCTGTTGCTGTTGCTGAAGCTACAGACAGTACAGAACTAAGTTGGCTCCAAGACAATATAGCTGTTGTGTTCTGTTGGTTTCAGGTTCACTGGGTAATTCCGAGAAATTAGTCTTCGACTAACACGTTTATATGAAACTCAACACGATCAAAAATTTATGCTAGAGACAACTGGGGAGCCCCAAAAGCACGTTAGCTCACCTGATAGAGCGGCCATGGATGCCATGTATTTATCATCAATGCTTTTTTATGTCTTAAATTAATCTGCAAACTGTAGGTAGTGTTGTGAGGTAAAACAAACTTTCCCAGAATTCCCCAGTGAACCACTTTCATTAAAGCCGCACTTATAGTGCGGCTTTTGCTTTGTGTGGCGTACAGGTTTTAGAGTGGATATACTAAAAGCTGTTGGGCAAGGCCAACAGATGCCTAGTCCACACAAGTTTTTGGTTAAAATTTGAGATTTTGCGGCCGTTTTGGGTCGTTTTTGGTCATTTCGGGCCGTTTTTGAGCGTTTTTTTGGTGACTTTATGGGTAAATTGCAGCAACAGCACGAATTAGCAGCCAATGCAGCTTTAAGCGCATGTTCTAGTGGAGCATGTGGTGCTGTGCCGCCGCAAAGCCAGAGCATTGTGGTGAAGCTTGGTACCAGTACTTTAACTTGCGGTACTAACAAGCTCAATCGCGCCCATATGCTGGAGATTGTGCGTGTTATCGCCCAAATGAAAGCTCAAGGTCATCGTGTGACTTTAGTGTCTTCGGGCGCTATGGCAGCAGGCCGTGAACTCGTAAAAAACTCCGCCTCCTTGCCTCAAGTGCTTAGTTCTAAGCAGCTTTTAGCCTCGGTAGGTCAAGGGCGTTTGATTGAGGTGTGGGAGTCGCTGTTTTCGATCTACGACATCCATATCGGTCAGATTCTGCTGACCCGTGCTGATTTAGAGAATCGAGAGCGCTTTTTAAATGCCCGTGATACGCTTTTTGCGCTCTTAGATAACGACATCGTACCTGTGATTAACGAAAACGATGCACTCTCTACAGCCGAGATTAAGGTTGGTGATAACGATACCTTAGGTGCGATCACTGCCTGTGCCATTGAGGCTGACAAGCTCATTCTGCTCACCGATCAAAAGGGTCTTTATGACGCTGATCCTCGTACCAACGCTAATGCAAAGCTCATTCGATGTGTCAAAGATATTGATGAACACATTGTGTCGCTAGCAGGTGGTTCTGGTACCAAGCTTGGTACTGGTGGTATGTCCACTAAGGTTAAGGCTGCACAGATCGCCAAAGAAGGTGGTGTAGAGACCATTATCGCCTCTGGTAAAGATCCATCTTTGATGTTAAATCTCATCAACGGCCATGGTGAAGGCACTGTCTTTGAGGCAGTAAAGGGAGATAAGGACCTACGTCGCGTGTGGCTGTACTCTACCACCAAGCCAAATGGAACCTTGGTTGTGGACTCTGGCGCTGAAAAGGCTTTAGTTGAGCGTGGTTCTTCGCTGTTGCCTGCTGGTATTGTTAAGGTGCAAGGTGACTTTGTGCGTGGTGCTATTGTCGATGTGGTCAACGACAATGGCGTATCCCTAGCAAAGGGTATCGTGCGCTATAACTCCAATGAGTGCGAGCGCCTTATGGGCCATCAGAGCGACGAGATTGAGGGTATCTTAGGCTTCTCACACGGTGTGGTAATTCACCGCAATGATTTAGTGCTCCACAATTTGCGTGCAAGTTCGTAAGCTCTGGAGTTCTGTGAACTCAGCGAGCTAAGCTAAGCACAAGCTATGCGGTAAGGCAGTAGGGCGGCACTCATATTGCGCCCTCGTTAAGATTGACTGCTAGTGTTGCATCGTGGTGGCAGATCTTTTTAGACGGTGACAATTTTTTTTTTAATACGCGATCGACAATCCGGAAAGAGGTAAAGAGCTCATGGTTGAGATGAGTGTTGATATCAGAAAGATTGGCTATAACGCTGCGGTGGCTAGCCAGAACTTAGCAATGGCCAGCAGCTCAAGCAAAAATGAGGCTCTGGAGCACATTGCTAATGTGCTCTCGAAAATGAAGCAGTTCGTGCTTGATATCAATGCCAAAGAAGTGGCAGATGCCCGTACCCGTGGTCTGCCTGCCCCAATGATCGATCGTATGACCTTAACGGAAGCACGCTATGAGGAGATGATCTCGGGCATCCGTAAGCTCATTTTGCTCCCTGATCCTGTCGGTCGCATCTTAGATGGTTACACTGTGGAGTCTGGCCTCAACATCCAAAAACGCTCTGTGCCATTAGGCGTGATTGGTGTGATCTATGAGTCTCGTCCTAACGTCACCGTCGATATCGCTGCTTTATGTATTAAGTCTGGTAATGCCTGCATCTTACGTGGTGGTTCAGAGTGCTTCCAAACCAATCTCACCTTATATGAGCTGATGCAAGAGGCTATCGCTAACACCTCTATTCCTGTACACTCGGTCAACTTCCTTACCTCTACTGATCGCGAGCTCGTCAACAAGCTCCTAACTTTAGATGAGTTTGTCGATGTTATCATTCCACGTGGTGGTGAGACCTTACACCGCATGTGCGTACAGCACGGTACCATCCCTGTGATTGTAGGTGGCTTTGGTGTCAGCCACATCTTTGTGGACAGTACTGCTGATATCGAAAAGTCGGTAGAGATCATTATCAATGCTAAGGTGCAAAAGCCTTCTGCTTGCAACGCCTTAGACACACTGCTTATCCACCGTGACCGTGCTGTGGCTTTGTTGCACAACTTAGAACCAGAGCTTGCCAAGTACAATGTGCTGGTGCATGCCCATGGTGAAGTTAATGAGATCATGAAGGATTACCCTTACAAGACTCGTGCTACTGCCGATGATCTCAATACCGAGTTCTTAGGATTGCAGATGAACATTGTGTTGGTCGATAGCGTCAACGATGCCATTTTGCACATCAGAAAGCACAAGGCTATTCACTCTGATGCCATCTTAACCAACAACTACCACAATGCTATGCTCTTTAGCCACTCGGTACCATCAGCTTGTGTCTACATCAACGCTAGCACTCGCTTTACCGACGGTGGTCAATTCGGCTTAGGTGCTGAGGTGGCTATCTCCACGCAAAAACTCCATGCCCGTGGCCCAATGGCCTTAGAGGCTCTTACCACCTACCAATACGTTTGCAGCGGTGATTACTTAGTCCGCAGCTAAGCACTTCTCCATTCTTTCCTACCCCAACGTTGAGGCACACTGTGCCGTGCGTTGGGGCTTTCCCACGCTTTGTTCGCTCTGCGTTAGCTTTGGCTTCACCGGCAGCCTCGGACTAGGCTTCGGCCTTAACCTTGGCCTGTGGGCACCCCACAACTTTTTGCGCTTGCGCAAAGTTCATCCTAGTGATGGCTTGCGATATTTATCGGCTTTGTGCGTTAATTTCGTTTCAAATGTTGCAGTTTTGTATGGGCGCAGAGCGTTACATATTGGGGCATCTGGCATAGGAAGCCACATTTTTCTTGCGATTTTTCGTAGTAGATCAAAATATTGGCGCAAAGCTTTTTTATAGCACGCCGCTAAAGTCCATAATGGAGAAGTAGTGGAATTCAAGCTTGCGAGCTAGAAAAAGGAGTGATGTTATGTCTTACAAAGTTTTGGTCTTGATTAAGCCAACTGAGGAACAACCTGCCTTAGAGCGTGCCTCAGAGTTTGCTCGCTTTATGCCTGACCTAGAAGTGGTTGCTTTTCGTGTGATTCGCAATTGCCCTGCTGATCAGGTGGAGGCTACTCGCGAGAGCACTGAACGCGAACTTAAGGCTATGCTTGATCGCTACCCTAGCATCACGAAGTCTGAGTGCCACATCGTTTTTGCTGACGATGTTGTTGAATCTTTCTGCGAATACGCCAAAGACAAGGCTGAGCACTTCGACCTCGCCATTATCTCGGCTAACAAGCGTAATACTCTGCGTGACCTGTTCGTCGCTCCAATTGATTCGCAGATTATGCGCAAAGTGTCTCTGCCTGTGTTGGTGGTCAAAGACCCTCATGCTCCACAGCGCTTAGGCCGTGCTATCGTCCTTGCTATCGACTTTGAGGAGAGCAACCACGACAAATTCATCGATGAAGTGCTCTTTACTGCCGCTAGTATCTTTGCTGATCACTTCAACGGAGAAGTGCACGTCCTCAATTGCGTACCTCCAATTCACCGTGGCATGATGGCAGGTAACACCAAGCCTTCAATGATCTTAGGCAACAGCAAGCCTCTGTCCCGTTCTGATATTCACGCTGCTGCTTTGTTTGATTTTGCTGACAAGCACAACGTGCCTCATGAGCGATGCCACGTAGCCGAAGGCCGTGTCGACGAGATGATCCCACGTGTTTGCTCTAAGCTTGAGGCCCGCATGGTCTGCATGGGAACTTCCTCTAAGAACGGTGTGCTTAGTGCCATTGATCAGAGCGCAAGTGAGCTGGTGTTAGAGCAAATCAAGGGAGATATCTTCATCGTCAACCGCCACGTGCATTACGACCCACAAGAGCAATAACAAGAATTTTCTACTCTAGTGATAAAAGACATAATTAACCCCCCGTTTTGTTAGCAATAGCTAACTTAAATTTAGGCCGCAGCCTCGTCTG
>CALXYZ010000059.1 GCA_944393075.1 uncultured Anaerobiospirillum sp.
GCTGTGGTCGTAGTCGCAGTAGCTGTAGCAGCAGTGGTGGCAGCAGCAGTGGTGGCAGCAGCAGTGGCAGATACTAGGGTAGGGGCGGGCGCTGTTATAGCACTAGGCTCAGTGCGAGTAGTGGGTTCTGCTGGCAGCTTGCTTGTGATATAGCGCTCTAACAGGTCGTTTGAGGTGTAAGAGGTGCCCATGCTAGCAAGCATGGTATCGAGATCTTGGACGTGAGACTTAAAGCGCGTTGGGGTAAGAACAGGGGGGTGAAACTGTTGGCCGTACATGGCTGCAAGGCGCGCGCAGTTGTTGAGATCAAAAGAGCTGGTGGTGTTGTAGGCGATAGCAAAGCGCTCAAAGTTAGGCACAAAGAAGCCATCTTGCCTGATAACCTCAAGGATCTTGTTGCTCAGTGCATAAACATCAGAAGTACTCTCACATGTGCACAGTAGCTGCAACTTATCCTTGATCTCTTGCAGGCCTGAGGCATCTACGAGGTTTTGCAGCTCATTTTCGTAAACCTGGCTCATTGCGAGGCTAAAAGGGTAGTGCGGCAGTAGGTCTTGGCCACTAAAGAGTAAGTAGAGGAGCAAGATATCGATCTTAGAGAGCTGATGGACTCGCTTTATGGTGCTGAGGTGCGATATGTAGATGTTTTGGTTCATCACCATGAGGTTGTGGGAGACTCCAGGATAGATGTCGATGGCGCATTTTTCGACACGGCTGTCCTCAAGGGTGTTGATGAGGTAGTAGAGAATGTCACTATGTACTGTTCTCAAGCAGTCGAAGTCGCTAAAGCGAATATGGCTGCTCTCGTGAACTAAGTACCCTAACATCATAGTCTCAAGCCTTGGGTCTGAGATATCAAGATCAGGCAGGGTAATGGTGTCACGAGTACTGAAGGCATACTTGCCCTTAATCTCCACCTTGATGTCAAACGAGGCTGAATAACGGCGTGCCATCAGAGGCAACAAGTCGCGGCTAGTGGTAATGGTCATAGAGCTCCCTAGGATACTTTAAGCAACTCTCAAACTACGAAGTGACAGGCAAAAGCTCTTAAGCAACAGCAATGAGAGATCTGAGGTTAAGGAGCAGCTACAGGTGCCAACCAAACGCATTGACGCCAACGAGAACTCCTCACTTTCTAACGCTAATACTGGCAGGCCGCAGAAACCTAGCAAGCACAAGGGAGTTGGCTAGATCTATGGCTAGACAAGCTCAAAGTAAAGAGAAGTAAAGAGAAGTGATGGAGCCTACGTTAGTGCTGGCGATACTTTCATTGTCATCTGGACTTTGGGTAGCTCTGTGCTTAACTGTGACGGTTTAGCCCAGACAAACTCGTCGCAAAGCTAGATAAGATCAGGCTTAGCCCAAGCGGTAGGTATGAGGATTTTTCGAGCAGAATTTTTTAAAAACAATTGATAGGGTCTAACCTTACAAAGGTAAAAATGCATGCAAGCTAGGTGCAATCAGGCTTTTGCTGGCTATAGCCTAGAACGAATAGTCGCAATTAAGTAAATACTGTATGTAAGACGACTGTAGCGGGATGCAAAAGCGCATCTAGTAGTGTGTACATTGCCAGAGCTCATGGGTGCTAGCGCGATAGAAGTGATTGAAACGACGGTAAGGCTTTATCGTATCTTGCGCTGAATACTTCTAAATCATAGAGGTTTAATGAGTATGCATGAGCGGCGCTGAGGTGAAGAAATGAGCAAGTGCACGGGATTTTGAGGCGGAAGCTACATGAGCGCGTATGGTAGAATTTGTGCGAAAACAGGAACTTAAGCGCACGTAGCACGGTCGTAATAAGTGGTATGGGTCGAGCTATATGCCATGATGCGAGAGCCTATAGTTGCAATGCACCATACGCAGTATGCAGTGCACAATGCACACCGCACAATGCGGTGCGCGCAATGCTGTACGCGCTATGCATAATGCGCGAGCGCAATCCTCGCAGGTTTAGTTAGTTTGGACTTTTGGTTGGTTTTGTTTGTTAGGTTGCATCGCTAGCACAGGGGGCTTGGGCAGTGAGTTTGAAGTGGCTACGACGAGATAAGCAAGGAAGCAACAGCTCTCAGGTTGTTGATGCTAATGCTACTGCGACTGCAAGTCTTGCTAGCAAGGCCAAAGACCAAGGCAAGACCTTTGATCAGCGCATGCGCTTTTCGTATAAAGAGCAGGTGTCGCGCTCGATTACTTGGGGCCACTACTTTATCTTTATCAACATCTTATTGGCCTGTTTGTTAGGTGTGAGCTACGTCTACGCCGCTCCACCAACTAACGACTTTTTAAGTTTCTTTTACCTCATCGTCACTTGGCTCGGTCATATGAGCTTCTTGACGGTAGTGGCATACCTCGTACTGTTTTTCCCGCTCTCCTTTATCGGGAACTTTAGGTATTACCGCGTCTTGTGTGTGTGTATTGCTGTCATTGCCCACACAATATTGCTCTTTGACATCAAGATCTTCTTGATGGTCAAGGTGCATTTGAGCATGACGGCGATCAACCTCATTGTCCGCGAGCTCGACTTTGATACTGGTCTTAATTACAACTTCCTCTTTATCGCAGTACCGTTGGTTATCGCGGTAGAGTGTGTGTTTGCCAAGATCACCACGCATTCGCTCTACAAATCTCATCACCCACACTTTGTCCGTGCGGTGTTATGCACGGTAGGTGTCTGCTTTATTAGCTCGCACGTGCTGCATATTTGGGCCGATGCTACGCAATATGAGCGCATTACGCTGCTGCGTTCGACTTTCCCTGCTCATTACCCAATGACGGCTAAGTCCTTCTTAACTGGCCATGGCTTCTTTAATGAGGACACATTAGTCATGGAACCAGAAAATGGTGCAGAGTACTTGCGTTACCCATTGAGTAAGTTAGAGATTGCTGACCCTAGCACTGCCAACGCTAATGCCAGCGCTAACAGCAGAACCGATGGCAATACCGACGCTTCTGACTCTAACGTGGCTATGCTTGGGGCAGATACCAAGCCAACTAATATCTTGCTCATTACCATCAATGGTCTGTCCTATGGCAACTTAAGTGCGGACATCACCCCTGAGCTCCTAAAGTTTAAGCAAGAGGCCCAGAGCTTTGAAGAGCACTATTTGCTCTACCCTCAAGAGATCGATAACGTCTATTCCATGACTTATGGTTTGCCTTTGCAGTATCGCAGAACCATGTTCTCAAGCCAGATTCTGCCAGTTACCTTAGACGAGCTCTTCCGCCAAGATTACGTGTGCCGTGTGATTTTAAGCTCACTGAGTGTAGCTCAAGATGAAGGTAGCCTGCTTGATGATTGGAAGAGAGCAGGTAATGCTGCAAATAAGGACAACGAGAGCAGTGCAGCCAGTGCAGCCAGCGCTGCTAACACTGATAACAGAACCAACGAGTACCAACGCTCGCGTAGTGATGCTTACTCACATGAGTTAGTGCGCAACTCGGGTTTAAGACAGATGCAGCTGACCCGAGTGGCAGATGTTGAAGCTGTGTTTGACCAAGCTCTCAAGCAAATTGAGCTCTATCAGTTACAAGAGCAGCGCCCATATGCACTGACTCTTACCATTAACGATTTGCGTGACTTCTATCAGCGCCAGCTGTTGCGCCACACCATTGCCACCGAAGAAGATCCGTTAGTGCAAGCTCGCATGCGCTATGAAAAGACTCTCTCTGAGGTTGATGCCGCTTTTGGTGCGTTTATTGAGCAAATGAGAGAGCAAGGACTTTTAGAGCACACTGTGGTGATGGTGACCTCCGCTGAGGGTAATTCGCTCTTAGAGGGGGAAGGCATGGGCGCTCCTCGCTTTAACCGTGACGTGCAACATGTACCGATGTTTATTCTCTGGCCTGATAAATCTCAGATCGGCACCAGCGTGAACTTGTTATCGTCACCTCAGGATCTAAGTGCTACTATTGCAGCGGAGATTTTGCACATCACCACCCCAAGCGGCAATTTCACCTTAGGGCGAAACATGCGCGAGCTCATCGATCGAGAGTATTTGATCGCAGATGGAGCAAACGAGCTCATCTTGATTGGTAAGAAGGACAACACCATTTACTCGCAAGACGGCGCCTCGTTTATTGAGCGCCAAGGCGAGCGCTTACAGGTACGTCCTGACCTAGAAAGCCTGATTGAGTCGATGCGTGACCTCAATCGCTTCCTCCGCTAACGCGCTAACAAGATAGTCCGCTGTCCGCTAGCTGGCTAGCCAGCTAGCCGCTATCCTGATAACTCTCAGGCCGCGGCCGTAGTCCACAGGCTACTGGCTCAGGCTACAGGGCAATGTGCCAACAGAATTTGTGCAGAAATTTGGGAAACTAGAAAAAACATGATCCTGACGCAAGAAAACTTTGAGCATGTGCTCACCTCTTCCATGCAAAAGCCTTTGTTCTGCCTCTTTTACATGGATGTACCTGAGTGTGAGAAGGCTAAGAATGCACTGACCACTGCTATCTCTGACAACAACGAGTTTGTCACCTTAGCTCTGTGCGATCTGCAAGATGCTTTAGTGCAGCAGCTTGCTATGCAGATCGGTTTGCAAAACGCTCCTGCCTTAGTGGTGATCGATAAGGGCCAGCCAGCTGCCATCTTAGAGGGCTCTCAAGTGGTGGATCAACTGCAAGAGGTGCTCAATCAGTTCATGCCATCTCAAGGTGAGATGACCATGCGTGAGGCTCTACAATTAGAGGCCTCCGGTGACTTAGCCGCAGCCTGCGCTAAGGCTAAGGAAGCCTATAGCAGCGACACCAGCAACCAGAGCTTTAAGTTTATCTACGCTCGCATGCTGATTGCCTTAAAGGACACTGCCACCGCTCACGAGCTGTTAGATAACGCCGGCCGTGAAGAGCAATCAAGCCCTGAGTATCAGCAACTGATTGCTGCTTTGCAATTAGCTGAGCAGGCTCAGAACAGCCCAGCTTTACTTGAGCTGGAGAGCAAGTACAACGAAGACCCAAGCGACGGGAATGCTGTGGCCTATGCTGTAGCCTTGTCTGATGCTGGCAAGAAGGAAGAAGCCTTAGTGCTGCTCTTTGCTAAGCTCAAAGAGAGCCTGTCTAAGGAAGAAGTGAAGAAGACCTTCCTTGACATCTTAAGCACCATGAACGGCTCCCCATTACAAAGCCAGTACCGCCGCAAGCTCTACACCTTAATGTACTAATAGGGTGGCTTTACGCCAGCCTAGAGACACAAAACCGCGCTGAGGCGCGGTTTTGCTTTTAATATGAAAATAGGGGCTTAGATACGAGGAGGCTCGTCTTTGCCTTTGTCCTGATCCGAGTCGCTGTTATCGCTTTCTGCTTCTGCTGCACGCACTGAACTGTTGTTGTGACCGGCGGTAACTGGTAGCGCCGCAAAGGAGGCATCTTTAGCGTGCTCTTTTTTGCGGCGGCGCACGTTGTCGGCGTTTGGCCAGCGTACCAACAAGGTCTTAATCAGCGTGGCTAACGGAATGGCAAAGAACACACCCCAGAAGCCCCACAGATTGCCAAAGATCAAGATAGCGGCCAAGATCGAAAAGGCATCTAAGTTCATAGCCTTAGAGAAGAGCATTGGGGTTAGTACGTTGCTGTCTAGCAGCTGAATGATGGTGTAGATCACCAAAACCCACAGTAGGTCATAACTAAAGCCAAATTGGAACACGGCCACAAAAACCACTGGCACAGCAATGATCACCGCACCTACATACGGTATCACTACCGATAATCCGACACCCACACCTAAGAGCATGGCGTAGTTGACGCCTAAGATCATAAAAGCTAGCGTGTTAGCTATAGAAATCACAATGATGTGGATGACTTTACCGCGGATATAGCCGGCGATTTGCTGATGCAGACTTGGCCAGAACTCCCTCATTAAGCGCTGATTGTTTGGTAACACAAAGGTCGCTACGCGGTGCTGTAGATCCTTTTTGTTGAAGAGCATCAAAAAGGTAAAGATCGGCACGATGATGATGTACACCAGCCACGTAAAGACGTTGACCACCGATGGCATCAGATGAGTGCGCATGAGGTCAGCGATTTTGCTGATAGCTGCCACACGGAACTTGCTGACCGAGTTTTCTAAAAGCGGCATCGTAACCATGCTTGGTACAGGTTCAGGTAGGCTGACCACGATGTCATAGAGCTCTCCTGCAATACGCACATCAAAGTCAGTTACCGACAACGTAAAGGTACCATCACCGCCACTAGGATTCAGGGAGAGCATCGCGCCCTCTTCTGAAGTTGACTCACCGCTACTACCAATACCGCTGCCACTGCCACTGTTGTTGACAATAGTGACCTTATAACCGCCTTTATTGAGCTCGGTGACACCGCCATTAGCCGCTGCGGCCTGTGATTGCGCCATGATAGCAGGGAGGTTGCGATCAACAGCTGAGGCTACTTGCTCAATGGTAAGTCCCTGTGGAGCAGCTCCACCAGCAGCTATGGCCGCTGCACTAGCGGTACCTACAACTTGTCCTTTATTCTCAATACTTCCTGAGAGCGTGGCTCCTGCATTAGCACTAGCGTCAATGGTCATAGCGCTACTGTCGGCAGCCCTAGTAGCTAAGGAGTTACCTCCAGTTGGTGCAATGCCGGTAGCTGTGGCCGAGGTAGAGGCGCTCTGTGGAGTAATGTAGACAATGGTAGCGTCGCTCTCACTAGTAGTGTTGCGAGTAGAGGTGGCTCCGCGCGCAGTATTGACGCTCACAGGTAGTGCAGCGGCGGCAGTATCAGCAGTGAGTGCGGTCGCGCTGACGCGTGGCTGCACTTGCTGTTCGCTTTTCGCATTAGCGGCGGTCTCTATACCCCAAGAGACAATAGAGTTATAGAAGTCAGCTCCCTGTTTGATCACGTTTGGCACGATGAGCACGGTGGTGAAGATCACAAAAGAGCAGAAAGCAATCATCACAAATACCGAGGCACATTTGCGACTGACCCTGCCTGTACGCTCAAGCATTTCTACCGGCCAATCAAGGCAGTACGCAATACACAAAGCTACCACAATAGGGCCTACCAGCCACATAAAGTAGTAGACAATGATAAAGGCGCAAATCAGTACCAGAGCAAACTCGATGGTGCCAGGTTGCGAGAAGTGCCGCAGATACCAGCGGCGTAACAAGGAGATCATAAAAGTCCAAGCAAAATATGAGAGCTGCAGAGCAGCGTGAAGCAAAGAGCAAAGCCTAGCAGCGACAAGATAAGCTCAGCAAAGCTCAGCAAAGCTCAGCAACAGCGCCCGCCCCTTAAACAACCTCTTCAGAATCACAAAAGGCTCTTGTAAGAGCCCCATAGTCTAGCCGAGATTCAGAGTCTTGTGCCTATTATCGACGATTTTGGACGTAGATCGCTGTTATTGCGCTAAGGTAATGCCGCTATAATGAGTTTTTGCGGGCCTCTGGCCCACCAAATAAGAGCAGAAAGCAACGCCGGACGACTACGCCTCTAAGGTGAGAGGGGTAGGGGAGAAGGATCCTGCTGTTTGCGCTCTTGCACTCATGCTCGTCATACAGGCATAGGAGCCGCCTTTTATGCACCAGCCTCAAGCTTCAGTCAACGCTACTGCTACAGCGATTGTTTCAGCTACTGCTTCCACTACTGCTTTAGCCAATGCTTCAGCTACTGCTACTACTAGTCGTGGATTGAGTTCTCGTGCCTATCGCAAGCTAAGTTCTGCTTTGCTGCCTTTAGTAGTAGGAGTGAGCTTAGGAGTGAGTGGTGTAGCTCTAGCTCCTACTGCAAGCGCTGACAACAACATCATGATCCCTGAGATCGGTACTGCTGGTGCCTTGGGTATTAGTGTGCAGAAGGAAATGGCTATCGGTGATTACTTCATTCGCACTGCTAGAGCCAACTTTCCGGTATTAGACGACCCAGTGCTCAATGAGTACGTCAAGACCTTAGGCAACAAGCTCTTAGCCCATGCTGACAATGTGCAGTTTCCATTTGATTTCTTTGTGGTACGCAATAGCACCTTAAACGCCTCAGCCTTCTTAGGTGGCAAAGTCGCTATCAACACTGGCCTTTTTACCTACGCAGAGACTGAGGATGAGTTTGCCTCAGTCCTCGCCCACGAAATTTCGCACGTCACGCAGCGCCACATTGCGCGTTATGTAGAAAACATTACCCGTACCAATATGCTTTCTACTGCAGGTGTGATTGGTTCCATTGCTATGGCGATCTTAAACCCAGCCTTAGGTATGGCCGCTATGTCGACCACCATGGGCGCTAGCATGCAAAGCGGCATCAACTTCACCCGTGATAACGAGTATGAGGCTGACCGCATTGGTATTGGTCTTTTGTATAAGGCCGGACTTAATCCCCAGGGCACGGTAGACATGTTCCGTCGCCTCTATGCCATGCAGGGGAATATCAACCCAGCTTTTACCTTACTTATTGATCACCCTCTCTCTGAGATCCGTATGGCAGAAGCCCAAAACCGTGTAGCGCAGTTTGGTGAGCATCGCCGTAATTCTACAAACCCTGACTACGAGTTTGCCCGTGCTCGTGTCTTTGTGCGCTATGGAACAGCCCGCAACCAAGCACAATACGCCGAGATTAAGAAGATGCTGCAGGTCAATGCAGACAGACATAGCTCGGTCTACCAAAACTATGGCTTAGCTCTGGCCTGCCTAGAATTAGATCAGGTTGATGAAGCCCGATCCTACATTGCACGTCTGCCACAGTCGCTGCAACGCAACCTCTTTGTAATTGATGCCCTCACCGACATTGACCTCAAGGCAGGTAATGTCAGTTCGGCAATCTCAAGACTAGAGGCGCAGTACCGGCGTCTGCCACGCAATCAGGTCATTGTGGCCAACTTAGCTGTAGCTTACAACGAGGGCAAGCAATACTCTAAGGCGCAAACTATTTTAGAGAAGTACTTACAGCGCAATCCAAAGGACGTGTTGGCTTTAGAGATCCTTGCCGACACTTTCACCAAACAGCGTGATCGCTGCAACACCATGCAGACTCAAGGCGAGATCTTTGCACTGAGTGCTGCCTATCCTCAGGCCATTGGTACCTATAACCAAGCCCTACAGGTTTGCGACAACCACCTAACTCGTGAGCGCATTAAGGCCCGCGTCAGTGAGATCGTCACGCAGCGTGCCTTTGATGACGAGCTCACACGCTAACAGCCATGGAGCGACTATATCTCCTTGCAGGCTGCTAAAATGGCCAAAGAAGCTCAAGTAAGTAGCGATAAGAATCAGCAGAGGAGAATCGCCAATGAGAATTACCAAAGAGGGATCGGCAGAAAGGGCATTAGTCGTGTTGATCGGCATTCTGGCGGTGTGCATTTGTATGTTTTGCTCCTCCTACTACTACAAGACAAAGTAAGTTGTCCCGCAGCTTTAGAGTGCCAGCAAAGCTGAGACACGACGGCCAATATCTCGTTAGCAATGAGGGGATATCGGCCGTTTTTCGTATTGGGGAAAGCACATGCCTTTTTGAGGCGGTGAAAAACCAAAGCCCAAGCATTGTTGCTTGGGCTTTGGTAGCTCTGGGCTGAGCTAGGCTAGGCTCATCTCAGATAGGCTCGGTTAGAGCGAGACGCCTTGCACGGCTGGGGCATTGCGGTTAGGTAAGCCGGAGCCTTGGCCAACATCGCGGCTGTCACGTGGGGTGACAGTATAGCCTTGGATGTTGTTGGCATTGAGCTGGGAGTTTGGACGGCTTGGGTTAGCAGGTCCAATGTCGGCTTGTTGCTGTGGACGTGCGGTGACGTTCTCATTGAGGCTAAAGGTCCATGGAGAGAGGTAGGTGAAATCACCTCCATGGCGCATAGTGCCTTCAATGTTAGTGGCATCAGAGTTGGTAGAAATCTCGATGACAAATTGGCCATCGGCATAGCCAACCACACGTACATCACCATCAAAGCCATAAGAGACAAAGGCTTGGCGGATGCTTCTGATGTCTTGCAGACTACGGACATTGGCAATCTTCATACGAACAAAGCCTTCACCAGGGCCTAACATATCGATATCGACATTGTTGGCTCGAAGCTGTGAGGTCTCGCCTTGTTGATCTAAGTTCTCTTGGAAGGTCATTAAGGCGCGGGCAATATCACCAGCACCTAAAGAGGCAACCTCATCCATCAGGCCTGAGAGGGCAGACTGTGCAATAGGGAGACCCTCTTTGGTGTAGAGGTACCACTTTAAGGTAACACCGCTCTCATTAGGCACGGTGCTGATAGCAGCTGCGACAAAGTAGTCCGCACCATAGCGGGCGGTTGCATCAGCTAAAGCCTTGTCGTTGTGCTCTAAGACTGTGTTGACGTCGACCTTTTGCATATCCTCTAAGTCAAGGATAGGGAACATTAAGCGGTACTTGTAATCAGGAGCAGCTTGCAAGATGGCCTGAGCAAATGGACTTAAGTTTTGGCCACTGACCATAGCAAGCTTATTGGCACTAGAGGTGCCATCAAGGCCAATCATCCACACCAATACAGGGTTGGATAAGCCTTGCCATGAGGTAGTGCCTTGCTGCTTTAAGATGTTCTCGGTCATTGGCAAGCTAAAGCGCAGTACCAAGTTGCCATCAGCATCAGTAGTGAAGCTGCGTACTGCTGGAGCGATCTGGTCAACAGTAAAGTTGGTGTTTTTACCTAAGCCTAAAGTAATGCCGCTCTCTAAGCTCTTAAAGCCCTCAAGCACTGCCTGATCAAAGGTACCTAAGACAGTAACACTGACCTCTTGGGTTTGCTCATCATAAGGGCTGGAAGGGACAGCAGCGCCTGTAGTGCCATCTACCGCAACAATGCCTCCCACAGCTGCAGCATCAGCACCACTGGCTGCACTTTGATTTTCAAAGGTAAATCCTGGTTGGCTTTGAGTTGGTAGCTGCGAGGTCTGAGTAGCAGGAATAGTCTCAGGCGTAAAAGCACCACGACCATTAGGATCGTTAGTAGCAGGGTAGAGTTGATCGTTGACGTACTGGCGATTTTGTAATTCGGTAGCAGTAGGCACGTTTAAGCTATCTTCCATATAGAGGGTATCAACCTGTTGTGGTTGAGCATAGGAAGATGTAGCAGGCTGCTGGGGTTGGGTATGTTGCTCCTGTTGCACCTGTTGAGGTGGCTGTACTTGTGGTGCAGGCATAGGGCTAGTTGCTAGAGCCGATCCTTGTTTGGCTGGGGCTGGAGCTGTTGGGGCCGCAATTTCTACAGTGTAGTTAGGACGATCTGAGTTAATGCTCACGTTTTGCACAGGGCTACTTGGAGCTGTGGTGTTTGCCACAGTATTAGTGGTTATTGCACTGATAGCTGCGGCAGATGCAGCTACACTGGCAGCAGATGCAATAGTTACATTGCTTGGCTCAGCAGAACCATAGGCATCATAGGCGCTAGTATTTGCCGCAGATACAGGGGCGGGCGCCGTTACAGCGTTATCCTGTGGAGCACTGATAGTGATAGCAGTGATTGGGGCTGCACCTTCCGTGGTGCTAGTGGCGGCTTGAAAGTCAGATGCGGCTGCCACGGCTACGGTAGAAGTAGTGGTAGCGGTAGCGGCAAGCATGAGCGCGGTCGCAACTTTGGAGAACTGAGGTGTCAGCATGAACACGTCCTATTTCGTTATTCTTGCAAGTTTGTTGATTGTGGGCCGAGCCTGAAAGCTCAATAGATAACACAGTATTTTGGGGGTGTGCATTAAGCTCCCAGTGATCTCCTAGTGATCTGCCTTGTGATCTCTTAGTGATCTGCCTTGTGAACTCTCGTATTGAGCTCTTTTTAGGGGAGCAAGAGGCTCAAGAATCCATCATATCACGCAGCGGGTTTTGGTTGTTGCAAATCACGACAAAGCTCTTAGTTATCGCTATAATATGCCATCTCAAAACTTACTTACTGAGGCAAAGTGCAGATGGCAAGCAATTTAACCTATAAAGATGCTGGTGTTGATATCGATGCTGGTGAAGAGCTCGTTGAGCGTATCAAAGGCCCTGTCAAGCGTACCACCCGTCCAGAGGTTATCGGCGGTTTAGGCGGTTTTGGTGCTTTAACTCGCATCCCACAAGGCTACAAAGAGCCAGTCTTAGTTACTGGTACTGATGGCGTGGGTACGAAATTGCGTTTAGCCATTGACTTAGAGCGCCACAACACTGTCGGTCAAGACTTAGTGGCAATGTGCGTCAATGATCTGATTGTGCAGGGTGCCGAGCCTTTATTATTCTTAGATTACTACGCAACGGGTAAGCTTAACGTCGACGTCGCTACCACCGTGGTTAGCAGCATCGCTTATGGCTGTGAACTCGCAGGCTGTGCTTTAGTCGGTGGTGAGACCGCTGAGATGCCAGGTATGTACGAAGTTGGTGACTACGACTTAGCAGGCTTTAGCGTCGGTGTGGTTGAGGCTTCTAAGATCATTGATGGCAGCAAGGTCAAGGCCGGCGACAAGTTAGTTGCTATCGCCTCTAGCGGCCCACACTCTAACGGCTACTCCTTAATCCGCCGTATTTTAGAGGTGGCTGAGGTTAAGCCAAGTGAGGACAAGCTCCCATCCGGTAAGACTGTCGCTGACGCTGTGATGGAGCCTACCAAGATCTACGTAAAGCCAATCTTGGCTCTCTTGAAAGAAGTTGATGTCCATGCTTTAGCTCACATCACTGGTGGTGGTTTCTGGGAGAACATTCCACGTGTGTTGCCAGCTGACACTGTGGCTACTATCGATGCTGCTACCTGGCAGTGGCCAGAGATCTTCTCCTTCTTACAGGAGAAGGGTGGCGTTTCCACTTACGAGATGTATCGCACTTTCAACTGCGGTGTTGGTATGTTTGTGGCAGTGAACGCTGCTGATGCCGAGAAGACTGTTGAGGTCTTAAAGGCTCAGGGTGAAAACGCTTGGATTGCTGGCGAAATCACTGCTAAGACCGCTGATAGCGACAAGCAAGTGCAAATCCTCAACATGCAGCCATAAGCTTAATCTTAAGCTTAAGCTTAAGCATGAGCAGCGCGGCTTAAAGTGCCACGTGAAGCAACAGCACTAAGGTGCTAAAAGAGCGCACTTTCGAAGTTTCGGGGTGCGCTTTTTTGTGTGCGAAAACAGCCTGATCTCACAATATCGCTATGTTCTCGGCGCCTCCGGCCATTAAGTTTGGTATCGTGAGCTAGATTTGGGAATTGTCGGCCCTAAAGGCTTTTCTTGGTCTTGGAGGCTGCGGTAGTCTGGTTTAGCGATAATATGGTGATAAGGAGGGCGTGATGTCTCTTGAGTTCCGTCAAGTTACGAATGCAGACGAGCTGATGCTTGCCTTGTACGATAAGGTGCCGATCTTGTTGGTGCATGGTAACTTTGCGACCTATTTGCGCTATGGATGCAAGAGTCTGCCACGTTTACGTTACCTCTTAATCTTCTTCTTTGTTGCCATGTTTGCTGCTATCCCTGTACCGGCACTCATCATTCCACTATCCATCATCTTAGGCTGCATTATTCTGCTTGCCTGTGTGCCTCTGTTGTTCTTGCGCTTTGCCCATGTGCCAATGAGCGCAATCAGCGATATCCGCAAACAATACCGCTTCGTCTTCTTTGACTTCGGCATGCAGGAATTACACTTAGAGCGCTTTGACCTGCACTCCATGCCAGGAACTGCTTCAGACATTGCTGAGCATGTAGCTGAAAAAGAGCAGGAGTTCATAGGCGAGATTGCCGCCCCAGATTCGCGTGACGATCAGCCTCAGCTTCAACCTCAACCAAAAGCTGACGCTAAAGCAGATAAATAAGCGGCTCTAACCTCAAGCTAAGCAGCGACTGTTATCATGATCCAAAGTTCACTGATTCACGATGTCAATGAGGTCGCTGTGAAAGCCAAGTCTGTTGCAAACTCTCCATCCACTTCGCCTACCATGGCTACAGCTAAGCCCAAAGCAAGGCTGAAGCTTAAGCCTAAGTCAAAGCCAAAGGCTTCGGCCCAAGCTGCAGGCGCAGCTGCCACTCCATCATCAAGTAGTGCCCAGCAGGCGCAAGAGCGCTTGCAGGCATTGCTGCACCCAGAAACAGTTGTGACTCCTATCGACCAAGTGACTGCTGAGACTAAGACTGAGACTAAAGCAGAGGCGGCAGTTGCTGAGGGCGAGTCTAAGCCCCAACAATATGCTGTGGTCGTGTACGATCGGGAGTCGTTGGAGCAAGCCCAAAAGAGTGGCGCGCAGCGCATCGTGGTCAAAGGCGAGCTCGCGCATAAGCTAGAGGCGGCTTTCAAGGCCTTACGCTCGGTGGGTGCATCCTCGCTGAATACCTTGGCTCTGGTGCTCAGCGGTGCGGCGCTCTTTGCGCCTTTTACTGGTGGCGTGTCTTTAGGTGCTGCTGGCACCGTCATGGGCACAGTAGGCGCTGCTCTCACCGCAACGGCCATTGCCGCTATCTCAGCTATTGGACTGTCGCTGGTGATTGCTGTGTTTAAGGGATATGACGAGATTAAGCTGGCTGGCGGCGGCTTAGAGCTGCGCATTAAGAAGCATCAGGACAAGCCGAGGCCTGACGTAAAAGCATAAGTGAGTCCTAACGAAAAGACCTCCGTCCCGCTGCAGCGAGTTGGAGGTCTAAGAAGAATTTAGAGCGCAGACGCGCTATGCGGCGTGTAGATGCTCTTAGAGGCCGACTTGCATTTCGGCGTTACGTTGGGTGTCTTGTAACACCTCATCGATATCCTCGCCTGCTAAGACGCGTTGCACAGCCTCAGAGACCACGCTCTCAATAGCATAGGTGTGTGGGCCATAGCTTAAAGCAGGAATTTCCTTGTTCCACTTAGCGAACTCGGAGTAAATCTTTTGGCCACCAAAGAACTCGTTTGCTAAGTTGTAGTTGGAGATCTTGGTGGTGTCTTGTAAGGAGTTCACTAAGGCAATCTTGGTGACTAACTCGTTAGCAAGATCGGTATCAGAAGCGATGGTCTCGTTTAAGAAGTCGACAGCAGCATCAGCATTCTTGGAGTAGTTGTTGACGTACCACTGCGAGCCACCTAAGTTGGAGTAGTGGGTGGCATTCTTCACGGTAGAGAGCTTTGGTAATGGGGCTACACGCCACATGCCCTTTTGGTCGGTGTTAGCTTCGATCGATGGGGTAATCCAGCAGCCTTGAATCACAGTAGCTACTTGGCCTTGTTGGAAGGTAGCTAATAGCTGAGTCCAGCCATTGTAGTAGGTCACAATGTCTGCATCTTGCATCTTCTTGAGGACTAACAGAGCTTCCTTTAAAGCTGGGTTGTTTGCGATAGTGACCCTCTTGCCATCTGGGCTGGTGTACCAAAGGCCAGCAGACTGCATCATTACACGGACGATACCTAAGTCGCTTGGGTCATAGCCCAAGAGGTAGGCGCCGGTCGCTTCCTTAACCTTTTTGCCCATCTCAATGAACTGATCCCAAGTGATGTCCTGTAAGTCTTCTAACTTGTAGCCAGCCTTTTCAAACATATCCATACGTAAGAAGGTGGCTGTCACACCAGAATCAAAAGGCACACCGTAGTGCTTGCCAGCATTGTCGCTAGATGCCGTGACCTTGTAGTCGACGAATTTGGCAGAATCGATGGTATCGCCGATTGGTTTGAGGAAGTCTGGATAGCCGACCAAGAAGTTCTGCACACGATAGTCTTCGATTAAGACGATATCAGGCAGAGAGCGCACGTTGTTAGCACCTAAAGAGGCGTTGAGCTTTTGAATGATGTCTGGCTGGCCAATAGACTCCACAGTCACAGTGACATCTGGGTGCTTGGCTTGGTAGCGAGCAGCGGCCATACGAGCAGCTGGCACATTAAAGTTATCATCCCAGCACCAAACCTTAAGCTCGGTTGCTGCCATAGCAGCAGAACTGAACAACATTGCGCCACCAACCATGGCAGCTAAAACTGACTTCAACTTCATATAACAACACCTTGAGCTCAGCTTATTGCCACACCCTAAACCTCAAAACAACGCCAAGATTAGTCAGCGCTTGCTTCAGGTGCTTGTCAATATGCCGGCCTACTCCTTTGCGAATCAAATACTAGGAAAAATGACAGTTGTGGGCGTTAGCACTAAGCCGTAGGTGCAGCCAAAGTCATAGTCGCATTTGATGCCTAAAACAGCGTCAGCGAAAAAGGCTCAAAGCCACGATTTTTCGGCGGTGCAAACGCTACCACGCCTATCATAAGCAAAACCTAAAGTAGGCAAAAGCATCAATCATGTAGAGTGAGAGAGCTCTCTCATTTAAATGTTCAAAATGCATTAGTGACACAGAGAAAAGGGCTTTTGTGAGTTATTTTCTGGCATTAGCAGAGATGAGCGCAAATTAAGGTAAAACGTTAGTAAAGGGCGAATTTTGTACACACACACAAAAAAAAAAATAACCATGATGGCTATGGATGCTATGGAGGTTGTAAGGACGCGTGTCTTTGCCTTTTAGGCTTGT
>CALXYZ010000060.1 GCA_944393075.1 uncultured Anaerobiospirillum sp.
TTTGAAGTTATCGATAATTGATGGCTAACAAGCCATCAAGATGGGTCAAAATTTATTGGATCGGGCACTAGGGCAAAAGCTCGTGACCGAGCTATGGCTCAATCCCAATCATGTATGCGTCAAGCTTTCGCTTCGGCTTTAGTACAGACTGCCAGCCCTGCATCAGTCTCTGCTACAGCTCCAGCTCAAGAGAGCACTCAGAACCAATCTACCTGAAAGTATCAAGCAAGGTGTACAGTAGATTGCTACTATTCGTATAGTACGGGCATAAACACGCCGTTTCTGAAGCTATACGTTGTGATCACCAAATGAAAATTAGTGACCAGCTAACGTCGATCTAAAGCCGTGCTCAGATTTGCCTTAAATATGCGGGTTTGTTGCGTCAGATGATACGAATAGTGCCATTCAGCCGTTCACCCTATTTGATACTTTCAGGAATCTAAGACCGTGGCTAACAAGCTGGTTACTATCAGCAATCCTCAGAACAACGCTGCTGTTAATCGCTTGCTTCAGGGGGTGTTTGACCGCGTACCAACCAAGCTAGGTACTCAGAGTTTTGTTGATGAGCTTGGCTCCGTCACCATTGAGCGCGGACGTGTGTCTAAACAAGCCACAGCTGGTACTACCAGCCTCCAGAACACTATTGGCAACGAGCCCGATATAACTCCTCGCTCTGATGGTGTGCCAAGCTTTGATTCGTCTACCACCACCACTACGGAGCAACCACTCGCCACAAAGCAAGGTGATGATCCATCTAACGATGGCAGCCAACTCGCTCTTAGATTAGTCCTTGCTCCCAATAAGGTGATTAACTGCATCTCGCCTGTGCTAGGAGTCGGTAGCGCAAGCTCGACCCCTCTACTCCAACAGCAGCAAAAGTACGGTCAAGGCAAGCTCGCCCTAAGCAGGGTAAGGCTGGCATGTTGCCAAGAGTCAGGGCTTTTGGAGGGATGGCACACCTATACGCTCAATAGAGCGGTATCCTGCTGCTATATGTATCGCTCTAGGATGTCATACCGTCCTTGTAAGCTGCCCTGTTTGCTTGTTCCTACTTGTGCAGACTCCAAGGCTGCTAAAAGACCTACCTAACCACTATGCTCTGCGGATCTTACCTGCCGATACCCTTTCCCCAACAGTGTCCTAGCAGCCCCGCTTAGCAGAGATACGTCCCATCATGGCACCTGTTAGGCCGATGCCATACCCTCTTGCAGAGGGCCATGTTTCGCTTAGATCCGCCGTTTGTCTAGCGATCGCATTGGGTGGTGCCCTGTTATTTCGTCTTTTGAACGGCCGATATGTCAGCCAGCATCGTATATTATCTCATGCCTCATCAAGGGCCTATGGGTGATTTACGTGGAGCATACGCTTGTGCCTGAGCTCCTACTGTACGGTCGCCTGCCACTCGTGACTCGTGGGTTGCTATACTCCCCTCTGATCTACTTGTCTCGCGTAGGCAGAAGCATAACAGCACAAGTTGGACTCTTTTTGGCAGCACATGGCTAGCTCTTGTTCCTGCTTTAGTGCTCAACGGCCATCTTGATCAGTGGGTGCTGTCACGTAAGGTTAGCTTTGAGCGGCCTCCATTAAGACACAGCGCGGCAGCTCAGATGGAGGTTGCAAATCAAGGTGTAGAATCTTTGGAAGCAATTTGACCAACTGTGACAAGCGACCGTACAGTAAGCCTGAGCTCCGTCTCAGTTTTGACTCAGGCCTTGACCTAGACCTGATCTTAGACCTTGTCTTTTGGGCCTTGACGCCAGAATGTATAGCTTAACGAGGGGGCATATCACATACACCTAAAATTGTTAGTGCGTATTGAATTTGTTCGTGTTACTATGGTTTTGGAGTTCACACTAGCATATGCGCTACGAATGCTACGACGCTATCTAGGTGTGGCATTGTGTATATCTTTTTTGCGAGGAAGAGGCACTAATGAGCGCACTCGATGCAGATTATGTTGAGGTGGAGCGCACACAAGACACAGGCGGTAAGCACAGTGGCTTGACGCTCTATACGTCAAATAACATGGAGAACCTAGCTGATATCTGCGCGGTGCTGATGTCAGAGTACCCGCTATCAGATCCTTTTGTTCATGAGAACATCGTTATCATGAACTTGGGTATGAAGACCTTTTTAACGCAGCGTATCGCCACCCAGAATAAGATCAGCGCCATGTGCGACTTCCCTCAGGTGTGGCAGTTTATCTTCAAAACCCTCCACCTTCTGTACCCTGATCTCCCTGAAAAAGATCTCTTTAGCCGTGATCACCTCACGTGGAATATCTACTCGCAGATCCTTCCTTTGCGTCCACAGTCCGCTACCACTACTAGTGCCTCTGCTACTGCTGAGTCTACAAACTTTGAGCAATCTGAGGACAAAGGTTACGATATTTACAAAAAGCTCAGACAGTACTTAGAGGACGATCAGAACTGCGATAAGGCCTATGAACTGGCCGCTAAGATTGCTGATACCTTAGATCAGTATCAGATGTATCGCCCCCGCTGGATCTTACAGTGGAACCAAATTCCCCTGAGCGCCTTTGACGACTACGAGCGCGATCCAAACGATCCACAAAACCCAATCAATGTCTTTATTGAGTCTGAATGCCGCCGCTTCCGTCGCGAAAAGAGTGGCTTTAATGCTGTCAAGAAAGCTGTGGCTGCTGCTGCTGAAGGCAATAGCTCGCCTTTAGAGAACCTTCATCAGAACGCTGGCATCAAAGAGCGTGAGCAGATGGTGCGCGAGCTCTTTAAGAACAATGTCTGGCAGATCAAGCTCTGGTGCTTACTGCGTCACAACCTCTGCTACTACGATGCACAAGGTGTGTTGCCATTAGATGTGGAGAGCAAAGAGTTTGCGTGGCTCTTAGATCACCTTGATCGTGCGCAAGTGATGACCTCTTTGATTCGAGATCTCAAGAACGCTCCTTATGGGACTTTTAAGCGCAATAAGCTCTATGAGCGCGTCTTTATCTTTGGCGTAAGCTCGATGCCTCGTATCGTCATTGAGTTCTTGGATGCTCTGTCGCGCCACTGCTTCGTCAACGTCATGCTTTTAAACCCATGCCGTGAGTACTGGGCTGATATTGCCCCACGCTACCGCAATGACTTTGAACGCTATGTGCAGTTGATCCAAGCTTCGTGCAAGAGCTTAAAGACAGCTAAGACTTCGCTCAAAAAGCGTCTTTTGACAGTACCAGCAGTATCGTTGAAGGAAAGTGACTACGATCAGACGTCGGGTGAGCGTGTCGCAGGCCACCCATTGCTGCTCTCGTATGGTCAGCAAGGTCGTGACAACCTCTATATATTCTTTGATCGCGATCCGGTGCCAGACAACATCACTTGCTTCAGCGAGCCTGATGTAGAGCATGAGTTTATCTACCAACAGGTCAGCATTGATCCTGATGGCCGTAAAGTCGTATTAGCCGAGAGCTCGGTCTCACCAGATGAGGCTATTGGCGCTGAGGCGTTGACTTATATGTCTGCACAAGAGGCTGTTGCCCAAGGATCGCTGTGGCGCCGCAACATCACTGAGGTGCGCGGTGGTAATTTGCTGGCTTTTATCCAAAAGCAACTGCTATCTTTAGAGCAAAAGCCTCAACGCTACATCATTGCTCCAGATGATGTCTCGTTTTCGATTCACTCCTGCCACACTAGGCGTCGTGAAGTAGAGGTTCTGCATGATGCCATCTTAGAGTGCTTTAACCGCGCGAAGTTAGAAGGAAGAAAGCTCTTCCCCCGCGATATCGTGGTTATGGTGCCTGCGATCAATGATTATGCCCCACATATCACGGCAGTTTTTGGTGGTAATTACAAGGAAGGTGATGATGACTACATCCCATTCGTGATTTCAGATCGTACCGAAACTGAGGCTAATACTGTGGCTCAGTCGCTGCTCAAGCTCCTTGAGATTGGTACTGCACGTATCACCTCGGCTGTTGTGATTGACCTCTTGTCTGAGGATGCGATCGCACGTCGATTCGGTCTCCGTCGTGATGAAATTGATGTGATTTCCGCATGGCTTAAGGACACTAACATCTACTGGGGCTTGGATGATGCCGATGTGGTGGATGTTGCGGAAATTAAGATCCCTGGCACCTTTGAGCAAGGTGTGGAACGCATGCTCTTAGGCTCCTTAATCGGTAACACCGATGCTTTGCCTTGCTTTAGTGAGATCGAAGGCTCAGATAGTGTCATCTTAGGTAAGTTCTGGGACTTCTTGCAGGCTTTGCGTGAGTTGCGTGCGCGCTTTACCCCTGAGCTGGCTCTTACCCCAAGTGAGTGGGCGCAAGAGCTGCGTGACATGCTGATGAACCGTTTCTTTGATGACTCGACTGAAACCTTAACTGCACTTACTGGTGTGGAAGATGTGATCAAGGAGCTTAGCGAGACCATCAGTCATATCTACAAGAAGCCAAGCATTAACTTGCCAGTGTTTGCTGCTACCTTACGCCAAAGTCTTACCTCACAGCGTAACTACCAGCCATTCTTACGTGAGAAGGTCAACTTCTGCTCGTTAGTGCCAATGCGCGCTGTGCCATTCCAGCATGTCTTTATCTTGGGACTTAATGACCGTGACTTTCCTCGTGAAGAACGTTCCCCAGGCTTTAACCTTATGGGGTCACGTGATCTTTTTGAGCGTGGTGATCGTTCTCGGGGTATTGATGATCGCTTCTTGTTTTTAGAGGCTATTCTCTCTGCCCGTCAGTCGATCTACTTCTCCTACATTGGTCAGAGCCCAATTGATAAGACGCAGCAGAACTCATCGATTGTGTTAAGCGAGCTCTTGTACTACGTCACTGATACCTGCGCAGTAGAAGGTGAGGACTTTGTGTCCGATGGTATGCGCCAAAACTCGGTGCGTAACCGCATCTTAGTGCAGGAGCACTTAAACGGCTACCATGCTGCTAACTTCCTAGACCTCTCTTATCAAAAAGATCAGCTCAACAAAGCGGCTCGTACTGTGTTTGAGCGTGGTCTTCCAGAAGAGGTTGAGGATCAAGAGGCACGTAAGGCCATTGCCGCCACTTACTCCCAAAGTGCCACACAGTCGCGTTTGCGTTATCCAAGCTTTAAGCGCAGCTTCATCCAAACTGAAGATCTTATTCGTAACGAGTCGGCTATGTTGGGTGCCGGTGTCTTTGTAGAGGACTTAAGTGCACAGCAAATCCAAGTTTTAGACATCAAGCAGTTACTTTCGTTCTGCAAGGCTCCTAGTAGGTACTTCTTGCGCAATGTGCTAGAGATTTCCTTTGCCAACTCCGATCGCGTCAGCCAAGACGAGGATGAGAGTTTCGAGCTGTCCTACTTCGATCAAAACAACTTCGTTGCAGATCTCATCAACATTCCTGCTGAGGAGCGTCAGGCTCTCTTAGAGCGTAAGGCGGAGTTAGGGCAGCTGCCATATGGCATCTTTAAGAACAAGCTCTGTATCGACGTCTTAGCAAAGTGTGAACAGATCTCCGATACCTTAGTGGGTACGTTTAACCTCAACCATTTAGGCGAGATCGGGACTGTCATCTGCCCTAAGAGTAGATGGCTAGTCACCTTACCAAAGCGTTACTTTGCAGTGCGCAATGCCGCTGCTGACGCTGCTGACGCTGCTAGCGTTAGCGATAGCACTAGCGGAGCCTGTGGCGGTTTGGAGCTAGGCGATAGCATTGAGAACTTTGAAAGGCTGGTACATGCAGTACAAGATAAAAGCAAGTTCGGCGATGGCCTCGCAGTAGTTGCTGCTAAGGCACTGCATTTAGATGAAGATGCTCCGCGGCCACCCGCCGTTGCAGCCATGACTCAAGATGCTGACAACTACCACTTTGAGATCACCTTGCAGGCTGTAAAGCGCAGCAAGCCTGTCATTGTGTATGTCTATAAAGGCTTAAGCAGTGACGCAGAGGCTAATAAAGTAAAAGAGTTCTTCACGGCAGATGGCGATGCTGGAGAGAAGATCAAGCTTTCGCAGGCGGTATTTTTCTACTCTTCGATGATCTTTATGGCCTTAGAAGAGGCTATTGCTCAGTACTTGGCTAACAACTGCAGCAGTGCTACCAGCGATATCAGCATTGTTGATGGCGAGGGTGGTGTCCATACACTCACTGGCTTTAGCTGTGTTGAGATGAACTACATCATCTATAGCCTCTTGATCTTCTATTTGCAGGGCTTAAGTTCGCCTTTCCCTTGCATGAAGAACGTCATCAAAGGTGGACTGTTTGATGAGAGTGGAGAGCTAACCATCCGTTCAGAGGATGATGTGTCGTTTAGTTATGATAAGGAGAGCGCCTACTTGTTTGGTGATCTCAATAAGCTTTTCTCTGATCCGAAGCTCAAGCGCAAGAGTGCAAACTTCCTTGACTTCTACATTAAGAACATCGCCACGCACTTTGTGATTTAGCGAAGCACCAGCTAGCAATAGCAGCGCTAGAGAAGGATAGTTGCAGCGCTTCAGAGACTCAATGGCTAGTCTTTGAGCCTCTGAGCCTCTGAGTCTCTGAAAGCTCCTCTAGCGCTGACATTTGGAATGCCAAAATGAGCAAAACAAAAATCGACCAAGTAAGTTCCAAGCCGCTTAAGGTCATGGACTTTAACCTAGCTCAGCCTTCGTTAATCGAGGCTAGTGCTGGTACCGGTAAAACCTACACCATTACTAACCTAGTACTGCGTGCTCTCTTAGGCTCTGGTAATGAAGCTACCCGCCTCAACCGTCCATTGCAGATTGATGAGATGCTGATTGTGACCTTTACCAATGCAGCAACCTCTGATCTGCGCCAGAGAATCTACGACCGTATTCGTGAGGGGCGCATCTACTTTGAGACTTTCTTAGAACACGCCTTAGGCTATGTGCTACAAGAGCTTGGTGTTGGCTCTACCTCTAAGGAAGAAAGCACCGACAGCAACAGCAGTAGCAGCAGCAGCAAGAGCAGCAAGAGTAGCAAGAGCAAGCGTGCCTTAGTAGCCCAAAAGAAAAAGGAGTTAGCCGCACAACGTAAGCGCCGTGCGGCTGTGGCTCTGCGCTTAAAGGGTGATGAGTCCGTAGGAGCAGGAGATATCGCGACAGACGCTGACGTTGACGCTGACTTAGACTTGCAGCGTGTTCGTAGTTACTCCGATGCTGAGCTCAATACTCTCTTAGTGGATATCGATGTCGATAAGCTCTTAAAGCAGAATGGCATGGATAAGGATGAAGTGCTCAGTGCCATGCTCAAAGAGCTCCTCATGCGCCAAGAGCAGCTGCCTAATCTGACCGCCGGTGCCTTAACATCAGGTGATGGAGACTACGATGAAGACTCAGAGTCTGACTCTGGCTTAGGCTTAGGAGCGGGCGCTGGTGCGGGCGCTATTGTTAGCGAAGAGTCCTTACTGCGTAAGGCTATCTTTATGATGACCCGTGCGGAGCGTATGATCAACAATGCTGCCATTTGCACCATTCACTCGTTTTGTAATAGCACGCTGACCCAGATTTATGCTCTGGAGTCTGGTGAGGCCTTTAATACCGAACTCAAAACGGATCTCCAAGATGAGATCCATGAGTCATGCTACGCAGTGTGGCGTCGCTTGTTCTATCAACGCCGCAGCTCTACTGTATTACTTAACTTCCTCAAAGAAGGTCTGCCAAGCGGTGAGCAAAGCCCAATTGCTTTCTACCATCAAGCAAGACTCTTAGAGAGTGTTCGTTTAGCAAGTCCAGAAAAGGGCTTTTTTGGCTATCAGCTTTTAGGCTTTGATGAGCTGCTCGAAAAGCTTGATTTACAGTTGACCCCAAGTCAAGATTTAGAGCCTCAGTTAGTGAGCTTTATTACGGTGTTAGAGCAGCACTTAGTGCAGCTCTATCGCAATGTGGGCTTGCAGTGGCAGAGCTTTGCTCAACAGCTAAGCCTTGAGGACTTCTACGGCTACTTTGATCCAAATAAGCAGGCCACAGGTGATGTAGCTAAGCAAGCCTATGGTGCGGACATTGTGTTATCTGGCGCTGGCATTTCCAACTTAAACAACATCAATGCCGTCTATAAGCTGATTGCTGAGGTACAGCCTTACTTAGGTGCTGATGGCCAGTGGTCACAAGAGACGCAAAACAAGTTCACCTGCCTCTACGACATCTCTAAAGGCTTAATTTCTTATTTTGTAGACGCAAAGAAAAATGTTTATGATGGTCGGATTTATAGAAATGCCAAAAAGGATGCAGTACTTGCAGCTCTATCGCCATTAATGGGGCCGCTTTTAGATACGCTCGACCAAATCAAGGCGATGGTTGATGAGTGTGTTTGGGCTAGTGATGCGGCTAAGCATGTGGTGCGCACCTTATGCGCCATCGCCTTGCAGCAAGATATCGATAAGCGCTGCAAAGAGCTCCATGTCATGAGCAATGATGACGTACTGCGTCGTCTCGACTTCGCGCTCAATGACCGCAGTGACTTAGGTAAGCGCTTAGCCTGGTTAATCCGCTCGCGTTATCAGCTGGCCATGATCGACGAGTTCCAAGACACCGATCCAGTGCAGTTCAATATCTTCTCAAGTATCTACCTCAATGAGGAGGCTATTGAGAACCACGCATACTGCTATCTGATTGGTGATCCAAAGCAGTCGATCTACGCTTTCCGTGGTTCTGACATTAACTCCTACCTCAAGGCTCGTGAGAACATCATTGCTCTCACTCATGGCTCTGGTTTGTACACCTTAGATACCAACTACCGCTCATCGCCTGATATAGTTTTTGCCAGCAACGCTATCTTCGATACCGAGCTCAATCTACACAACCTGAACCCATTCGACGAAAAGCACATTCGCTTTGAACCGGTGAAGTCGGGTAAGGAAAAGGGCTTACTCAAAGACTTCAAGTCCAAGAATAAGGGCAAGTCTAAGGACAAGATCCAGCTGCCAAAACCAGAATTTAAGCTCATAGGTGTTGATAAACTGCTTCGCGCAGTACCTGCGAAGGATAGTGCTGCTGCGGCAGCCGTTATCCCTGAGATCCAAGCTAAAGCTAAGGACGGTGGTAGCCCATACATGCAGATCCGCTTTGACGGTCTGGCAAACACCTATGTGGTGGATATCAACCATCTGTACACAGTCAAGGATGAGCTCGAAAATGCTTACGCTAAAGTTACCGCCAAGATGGTGAAAACCATCTTAGCTGATGGCCGTTTAGTGTCTGGCGCTGTAGAGCGCAAAATCAAACCTAGCGATATCGCTATCTTGGTGCGCGGCGTTAAAGAGAGCAATTACCTGCAAAAAGAGCTGTGGGCGTTACAGATTCAATCGGTTTATCTGTCCGATCGCTCCTCCGTGCTCGAAAATCCTAATGCTGAAGGCTCGCCTAGTGACGAGAGTATTGAGCTTAGCTATTTGATGGAAGCTATGTGCGATAGCACTAACCGCCGCAAGATTGCTCGTGTCTTAGGTTCGCGCCTTTTAAGCCTTAATACTCAAGAGTTTAAGCAGCTCTTAGATGAAGATCACCTTGAGTATGAAGTGAAGCTCTTAGGTGAGTGCGCCCATACTTGGCATCAATATGGCTTTATGCCTGCATTTATGCAGTGGGCTAATGACCCTTGCCACAACATGTGCGAGCGCTTGCTGCAAATCAAAGATGGTGAGCGTCTCTACACCAACTACTGCCACATCAGCGAGATTATGCAGAACATCCACAATAAAAAGGGAGGTTTGCAAGCTCAGCTGCACTGGTTCTACGAGCTGCTCTACAAGAACCAGAGTCTCTTTGAAGAGGACGTGACTAAAAAGCGTCTTGAGTCTGAGCAAGAGCAGATTAAGATCATCACCGTGCATAAGTCCAAGGGCTTAGAGTTCCCAATTGTGCTGATGCCTTTTATGTGGACTTACGCCAAGCTAAGAAACGATGATGGTAGGTTCTTAGGTGTAACGCGCTACTACGATAGCGCCAACTTGCAGCACATGGTGCTCGATTACGACTCGGATCGCCAAGTTGAGGTGAGCAAGCTCTTTGCGCCACAGGCTGACGCTCCAGAGTTGGAGCTTGGTATTGTGCAGCATGGCATCACCGCCCAAGACTTGGTGGAGGCCACAATTTCGATTCCAGCTCAGGTACAAAGCTCTAATGAGCAGCGCCAAGAGCAAATGCGTCTCTTGTACGTGGCCATCACGCGTGCACGCTATGCCAACTTTTTTATTACTGCGGGCTTTATGCCGCGAGGCGGCTACGAGAGTAGTTCCTTATCTGCAATGCAGGGTAATCATGATTTACGTGCATTTATCGATAAGGATGGCAATCCACAAACTAAGGTAGTTACTGCTCAAGAAATCAATAAGAGCCTGTTTATCGATGCGATTTCCGCCCGTCCAGAGCTCTTTACCGTGCTTGATTGTACGGATTGGGCTCCACCACCAAAGGATGATAAAAAGAAAGCTGGTAAGAAGGCCACCGCAGCCGCAGAAGCAGCTGCAGAAGCAGCAGAAGAAGCAGCTGCAGAAGCCACTGTAGCTGAGACTATACAGCTGGATCCGGCCGCGTCTGAGCTGCGTACTCCTGCTCATAAGGCAGTGGAGGACTTAGAGGTGCTGCCTTGTGCGGTGTCGTTCTTATACAAGGGCGCCATCGATAACACCTTCAATATCGCCTCCTACTCCAGTTTGATTTCTGGTATGCACTCCAGCCTTGCCAATAGTACCTACGATCAGGAGAACAATAACCTCAACGATGGTGCTAACGATGCTGTTTACCAAGAGTTAGTAAAGTTAGGTTTTGGTAGACAAATTCAGGTTGAGATGCAGAAACAGCAACTACAGCAACAACGTCAACGCGAGCAAGCGGTAAAGGCGTTACTTGTAGGCCAAGTCGATACCAGCAGTAAATACAGCGTTGGTGATCCAAACGCCTCTGTTTCCGCTCTGATCCAAAACGCTTGGGACTCCAACAATTCCTACTGCGCTGGACAAATACTTCAGCGTCAGGCCTCTGTTGTGACGGAGTTCCCTCATGGCACCGCACCCGGTACCTTTATGCACGAGGTGCTACAAGACGTTACCTTTGAGCGGGTGAAAGAGCGAGGGTTCCATTTGTATTTCGAGCGAGAGATCTTGCCAGAACGTACCACAAGTGCAGTTTTTGATCGCTTGATTGCAAAAATCAAAGACACAAGCAACATCCATTTGCGCCTTGCTGATTGGTTTAACGAGGTTTTGGAAGCTCCTATTGTGATGGGTAAACACCATTGCCTTGCTTTAGCAGACTTAGTTGAGGGCAGTTATGAGCGAGAAATGGGCTTCTTGATGGCTAATAGCCGCTTTGATACTACGGCTGTTGATGAGATTTGTAAGGATGTGGCGTTGGATATCTTGCCTCCTAACAAGCAACATCTTGCCTCCAATCTCGTCTTACAGCACAACGAGCTCGTAGGCTTCTTTACCGGCTCGATCGACCTTGCTTGTCGTTTTGATCTCAATAGACGCTTGCCTTTGCGCCTCAGACCTGACTTGTTTGCAGAACTGCCAGAAAATAAGCAGCAGTCCTTGCTCAACAATATCGATAAGCTCAAAGATGCAGTTGCTAATGGTAAGTTGGCAAAATTTGCTAATGATCCAGAGCTGTTTAGTGACCTAGACTTTGATGAGGCTGTTGAGGCGCTCAATGCTGAGCAGGATGAGGAGCCTTGCTACAAGTACTACGTGATCGACTACAAGTCCAACTACTTAGGTGATAAGCCTGAGAACTATGGCAGAGATCAATTGTTAGACTCGATCTACTCTCACCGTTACGATGTGCAGTTCTTGATTTACTCGCTGGCACTGTATCGTTTCTTAAAACGTCGTATGGCTGTGCCTTTCAACGCTTCCAAAGAAGAGTTGCGGGCTTTTTATGACAAGCACATTGGCGGTGTGATGTACCTGTATTTGCGTGGCATGAAGGCCAATTATTTACGCAATCAGATCTCAACTGGCGTGTTTACCACGAAGATCAACTTTGAGTACATTGACCGCTTGGACGCCATTTTTGGCCGTGATGAGCAATAGAGCTAAGAGACGAGGAGAGTTCGTATATGGCGAACAATCACAATAACAACGAAGCAGACTCCGAGTTCATGAGCAGGTTGCTCCAAGAGTCTTTTGGTGGCAGTCAAGGGCAAGTAGCTGAAGGTATCAACACAGCAAAGGCTTCTTCTAACTATGCCAATAGCTACGATGCTGGTTCGATGTGGGGCACTAATTCTGATTGGGATTTTGCTGGTTCTAATCAGCAAGCCCTGCAAGCCATTCGTGAAGAGATTAAGGCTAGCTGTAGAGCTCATGCAGCCGAGCAAGAAGCTCAAATTGCGGCTGAACTTAAGCGCCAACAAGAGCAGCAAACTCGCTTGCTTTATGGTGTTGGGGCTGATACCCCAGTCTCGGGTGAGGCTGATGATGCCGCTGCTGCAGTGGCGGCAGCAGCTACTGCGGCCGATGCGACTTCGAATAAATCTAACACGCTGTTGGCCTCTGATATCTTGATGCGCCGCCATTTAAAGGTTGCGCGTCATGACAACTTAGGCGTGAGCATGGACTCTAGTGCTGAGTACAAAGAGAACGTGCGCGCAGCTTTGGTTCGTGATTTCTATATCCCGCAGGATATTTACCAAGACGATAGGTTGTTAGAACCTGTTGACCCGATACTGCGTCAATCTCCAGAGTCTCGTTCTGGCTTTTTTGGTGAGGCCATGGTTTTTGGAGAGGGCACATTGCGCGAGGTGGTAGTTACTGCCTACAACAGTACCTTAGTACCACGTGTCGATGTGGCTTATGTGCAGTATTTGCAGCTTCACTTTCCTCTTGCCAATCATGAAGACCAAGAGATGTTCAACGTGATCTTGTTGGCCATGTTTAACAAGATGAAAGAGGGTGATATCTGCATCAACTTAAGCAGCTTAGCGAGCATTTTCGAGGTTGTGGGCTCTTGGTTTGAGGCGAACTCTGGTATGCAGGATATGCGCATCCAAGAGAAGAACGATCGTTTCTTAGCGACCGTCAAGCGCTTCTGTCCTCATTCCATCGAGCAAGTCCATGAGCTGCTGCATCGAGCTTTAGCTGTAGGTGGTGTTTCCGAGCTTAATGCACCTTTGGTGTTCGATTTGTCACGTCTGTACCTGCGCCGTTACTATAACTACGAAGCAGGCATTGCCTCGTACATCCACGAGGTTCAGGGTATCAGCCTTGATGAAGACAAGAAGGCAAAGCTCAAACAAGCAATTTCGTTGTTGTTCCCACCTTCAGCTGAAATTCAGGGCGTGAACTGGCAGGAAGTGGCTGCATTGATGTCGACCACTTCTAACTTTACCGTGATCTCTGGTGGCCCAGGTACTGGTAAAACCACCACCGTGCTGCGTATTCTGTTGCTGCTTTTGTGCTTAGACGAGAACAATCGTTCGATTGCGCTGTGTGCACCAACTGGTAAGGCTGCTGCCCGTATGGGTGAGTCGATTACCATGCAGCTTAAGAATCCACAGACTTTAAATAACATTGAGTCGTTAGCTGAGATCTTTGGTCTGCGAGCAGATGAGTTGCGCTCCTTCATCCCAAATACTGCTGTAACCGTGCAGCGTTTGCTGAAGGTGGTTCCAAACCATGCCACGCCAATCTTTAACGCCGACAATAAGCTCAACTATGACGTGCTGGTGGTAGATGAGGTTTCTATGTTAGACCTCGCGCTCTTTTATAAGCTCATTAGCGCTACTGACCACCACTGTAAGGTGATTCTGCTTGGTGATAAAGATCAGCTGTCCTCGGTGGAGGCTGGTGCTGTCTTAGCAGAGCTTTGTTCACGTCTTAACAGCACAGACCCAAATCGTATCAGTAAAGAGACATTGAACTTTATCTGTGAGATGTCAGGGTATAAGTCTGAGGACATCCTCAGTGGCAAGATCGCTGAACATGTGGCCTTGTTGCAATTTAGCTATCGCTCAAAGGATGTGCCTGAGATCGGTATCTTAGCAAGCAAGGTCAATCAAGGTGCTGACTTTGAGCCACTCAGCGAAGAGGATTTGCAGAACACTTTCCCAGTAAATCGCTCGCGCTCTCTGCGTGATACTCTAAAGCAAGGTGATATCTACGACTACATTGATGAGCTGAGAAGACGTGAATCAGAGGCGATACTCCAAAGCTTCAATCTTGGCGTTAGTGCTGATAATTCTGCTAACGCAACTGATGCAGCTGATGCAGCTGATGCTGCTCGCGTAGCTCAAGCAACATCCGCTTTAGCACCAAACAGCATGCATCTGGTAAGTGATATTGAGAGACAAAGGAAACTGCAAGCTCAGCAGCAGTACGACAGTATCATCGAGCTGTTTAATGAGGCTTTCAAAAAGGTTAAAGCAGGAATGGGCAGCAATGCCAATTTTGACCTGTCTTTAAGAACCGCTCCAAGTGTGGATACGTACACCAAAGAGCAGTTGTCTTTCCTTGCCTTTAAGCCAGCTATTGCCTTCCTCCCGATTAACGGAGAGATTTCGATTGAGGTACAACGCACACAGATTGCTTATAGGGTGATCGCACCTGGCGTCTCGGACAACTACTCGCCATTCTTATCGCGCTTAAAGCAAGATAAATTTGTTGTAAGTAATGATTCAAAGCAGCTAGAAGAGATCTTCCGCCTCATGGATCGTTTCCGTCTCTTGTGCTCTAACAACAGCGGTGTGTTGGGTAACGCCTCTTTAAATCGCAAGATCTCGGAGATGGTGAAAGCTAACTACCTCAAGGAGTACGGCTACTTCGGCGAGAATGATTTCTTCCCAGGGCAAATTATCATCATCACCAAAAACGACCCAGTCTTAGGCTTGGTCAATGGTGATGTTGGCTTCTGTGCCTATGCACAGTCTGATGCTGAGAATGCAGACACTGCTCAGGGTAAAGGTCAAGGAACCACAGGGGCCCAACCACAGAACAGCAACCGAGTGCTGCGCGTCTTTATCCCTAATGGCGTAGAAGAGGTTAACGGACAGACTGTCACCAAGGTCAACGTGATCAGTACCCTGTTCTTAACCAATTACGACACAGGCTTTGCCATGTCGATCCACAAGTCCCAGGGCTCTGAGTATGACAAGGTGACCATTGTTCTTGCAGAGAAGATCAACCGTGTGCTCTCTAAGGAACTGGTGTACACCGGTATCACACGTGCCAAGAAGTGCGTTGAGCTGATTAGTAGCAAGCAGTCCATGATCTACGCTATCAGTCAAGCTCGTGATCGTGAGGGTGCTCTGTCTTTACGCTTAGAGGTTCAGCCTCCACAGAAGCCAAAGAGTGCAGAAGCTTCAGCAGCACCAGCATCAGCATCAGCTTCAGTCGAAGCTACTCAACAAGTAGCAGCTTCGCCAGAGGCTGAGTATCAAGTTGAGGCAAAAGTTGAGACCGAGTCAGCACCAGCTCCTAAAAAGCCTCGTGCTACGAGAAGTAGAGCCAAAGCTAAACCTGCTGCGGAAACCAAAGCCGAAGCAGAGGAGGTTGAGGCTAAGGCCGTGGCAGAAGCGGAAGCTCCAGCTCCAGCTGTAGCTGAGAACAAAGCTCCTGCAAAGAAGCCTCGTGCTCCAAGAAAGCCTCGTACCACCAAGGCCAAAGCCACAACTACAACCACTGAAAGTGGCGAGTAGCTAAGTTGAGGCTCTAAGCCTCGACCAAAGAAAGCCTTTATCCAGCCCCATCTCAATGCCGCGATAGCGGTGTTGAGATGGGGCTGAGCTCTTTGTAGATGGGGAGTGGCAAGAAAGCTGGAAACAGCAGAGAGCAGCAAAAAGCGGTAGCGAACCACATAAACATCAGGTTTTTGTTAAGAAAAGATCAATTTGGTGGTTTGTGGTGCACGTTTTTGCTCAGGATCAGAGGTGGCTCGCAAAAAATTTTTTTTGTGGCTCTAGGCCGCATAAATATGGGCTTTAAGAGAGTTTGGAAAAGAGCGTTTTTAGAAATTTTTGAAAAAAGTGTTGACGGTGGATTAAAAATCCTTAAAATACGTTTCCGCTGTCACGCACTAAGGCGCGCAGCGATAAAAATGCAAAGCCAAGCGCTTTGTAGTTCTTTAAAAATCTAAGTACAGACAATCTGTGTGGGTTCTTGAGAAAGAACTTTGAGTTTAGCCAACATACTTAGTTGCGCAAGCAACAACTTCAAACGAATCATTTAACTGAAGAGTTTGATCATGGCTCAGATTGAACGCTGGCGGCAGGCCTAATACATGC
>CALXYZ010000061.1 GCA_944393075.1 uncultured Anaerobiospirillum sp.
CTAATAAAGCCTCAGGCATGAGTGATACGGCGATTCGATTACCCCTTTGAATTTGTGATTTAAATCACATTGCTTCTTCGCGAATTTTGCACAAGCAAGCTCTGATGCGGGATTGATGCTTTATTTGTGATTAACTGCGTGACACTTGGTTGAAACAAGGTTTGGCGCATAATGTGTGATACAAATCACAAATTGAAGCAAGCTATCGAATCGCCGTACATGAGTGATCAAGGATATTGCCTCTTAGCCTTGTATGATACGGTGTGGTAAATTATAGAGGTTCCCATAAGTTTGAGAATATTTGAGAATGTCTTCTGTATAGCATGCATATAGGCCTATGCAGCAGGTGTTCTTGGTTTTGGTTTTTTATTAGGTAGAGGGCGCAGTCCTTTTCGATCAGGTCTTTGCATGCATGCATGCATGCATGTATGTATGTATGTATGTATGCTTGCTTGCTTGGCTTTACTTTACTTTGCCTAGTGTTATAGCTCTTATTCTGCTTACTGTGGTTGTGGGAAAGAGTAGGGGCGGGAGCTGTGGCAAGTGAAAGTGAGTGGAAGTGTAAAGACGGTTCGAGCAGCGCCAGTGGAACTTTCCATGAAGAAGTCTTATTTGGCCTTATCATTGATGGCCGCTACTTTATTTGTCTCGGCTTGCGGTGATGACAACAAGGCTACTGCTAGCACTGAAACTCCATTAAAGACTGTCGCTCCTGCTGCATCTGCTGATGCTGAGAAGGTGAAGGCTGTAGCTGACTCTAGCAGTGATAATGATCAGGCTATCAAAGCCGCTAACAGCTCCTCCATTTCTGCTGATAGCGCTTTTGAAGATAAGGTCTCTTACGCTGTTGGTGTGTCGGTTGGTACCTATATCGCTACCATTCAGCGCGAGCAACAAGAGTTCATTGGTGATCTCAAGCAAGACTTAGTGATCAAGGGCTTTATCGATGCTTTAAATAGCAACACTGCCTTAACCGACAAGGAAATCACCGATACCTTAGTGGCTTTAGACACCAAGGTGCGTGAAGGCATCCAAAAGAAGCAGGAAGAAGCCGCTCAGAAGAACTTAGACGACGGTAAGAAGTTCTTAGAAGACAATGCCAAGAAGGATGGCGTTAAGGTCACAGAGTCAGGTCTGCAGTACGAGATCCTGCAAGAGGGTACTGGTAAGACCCCAACTGCTACCGATGTTGTGCGTGTGAAGTACAAGGGCACCACCATCGATGGTCAGGTCTTCGATGAGCAGCAAGAACCAATTGCTTTCCCATTAGCTAACATCATCCCAGGTTGGACTGAGGGCTTACAGCTGATGAAGGAAGGTGGTAAGGCTCGCTTAGTCATCCCAGCTGATCTCGCTTACGGTGAGGTTGGAGCTGGTGAGCTCATCAAGCCAAACTCCGTCTTAGTCTTCGAAATCGAGTTAGTCGAAGTGCTACCTCCAGCTGAAGAAGCTGCTGAGTCTGCCCCAGCTGAGACTACTGCTCAGTAATGCTGGAGCACTTAGCTAAAGCCAAAGCTAAAGCTTAGCGCTATAGCTACCAAAGCCCGCTTTTCTCCACAGAAGAAAGCGGGCTTTGGTGTTTTTGTGGTCTGGGAAAGCAGAGCTCTTTTCCCAAGCGTAAAGCTTGGTGTGTGCGGGCAGCTCGTTTGGGCTGCACGGTTGTGCCTTTTGTGACTTAGGTGCTATGTGGGCTTTGGTTTGCCTTGGTGAAGCATTCTGGACTGTGGTGTGATCCACAAAGGGGCAAATGGGACTTTCGCCTGAGAATTTAACATCAGGGCGTACAATAGGCGCGCCATTATCGTCCAAATAAGAGCGCTTGAGCTCGTAGCCGCGTGGAAAAGGGCACGGGCAGGTGATCTTAGTGGTGGTAAGGTATACCGCCACAGGGCGTTGTCGTTTTATGTAAGAGGTTATTGATGGAACAACAGAGCACGTCGTCACAGCAACCACAAAAGCCAGAATCGTCCGAACAGCCTTTGCAGCCACAGGTACTGTCACAGTCTTCAGCTTCAGTACCCGCTTCAGCTCCAGAACAAGCACAAGCTCCAGCCGAGACTAAGTCTCAGGATGCTCAGGTTCAATCTCAGACGGAGCAGCAGTCCCAGTCACAAACACAGTCCCAGCCTCAGTCCCAGCCACAGGCTACGCCAAAGCGCCCTAAGCGTCAGATGGGCTTACAAGAGGTCATTGAGCGTAATTGCTTGTTCCTCTTTGCCGTGTTCTTAGGCGGTTTAGGTATCGCACTTGTGACCTCGGCTAACATCGGTACCACGCCAATCTCCAGCCCTAATTACGTGGTCTCGCTGCACACCCCTTTATCCTTAGGTGCCATGACCTTTATCTTCAACACGCTCTTAGTGGTGTTGCAGATCTTCATTGTGGGCAAGCAATACGCACGCGATCATGCTCTGATCATCTTCTTGCAAATCCCTGTAACGCTCATCTTTAGTGCCGCCATCGACATCTCCATGCATGTCATTGGCCTCATAGTGCCTTCGGATGTGCCTTATATCTTAAGCCTGTGCTTGTTAGCCGCTGGCTCCATCACGCTTGCTATTAGTGTGACCTTACAGGTGTGTGCTGATGTGTCTATGGTCTCGGGTGAGGCCTTCGTCAAGGCTATATCTCAACGTCTACACAAGGAATTCGGCCTCGTTAAAACCTGCTTCGACTCAAGCTTAGTGTTGATTGCTGTCATCATCTCTTTTGTGTGGACAGGGTTTAGCGCGGTGGAGGGTGTGCGTGAAGGTACGGTAGTAGGTGCTCTTTCTATCGGCCCTATGGTGCGCTTACTCCTGCCAAGAGTGCAGCCAAAGCTCTCGAAGTTCTTTAACCGTCATCATCCAAAGGATGCTCAAGGTTATGTTGTTGCTGGTGCGGGTGCAAACGCTGGTGTAGAGCAAGGTGCGGGCGCCGCTACAGTGGCACAGGGTGCTGCTCAAACACTGTTCCCAGTCATCACTATCACCCGTCAATATGGCTGTGGTGGTCGCAAGTTAGGTCGCCAGATCGCTGAGGAGCTAGGCATCAAGTTCTACGATAACGAGCTGATCGCCATCATCGCTCAGGAGAGTGGCTTATCGCCACATGTGGTAGAAAAAAGTGAGGGTCGTTTAGATAACGCTCTGCTGTATCAAATGGTGATGAAAGACTTTGCGGTGCCGCTTGAGAAGTCTATGTCCACATCAGATGCCTTGTTTGTGGCCACTTCGCGTGCCGTGCGGCAAGTAGCTCATACTAGCCCTTGTGTGATTGTTGGTCGTGGTGCTGACCGCATCTTAGAGGACAACCCATACTGCATCCGCGTGCTCTTGTATTCAGATTTGGAGCACAAGCTTGCCATCTGTAAGCAGGACTATGGGCAGGAAAAAGAACAGGCCTTAGATACCATGCGCTCTCAAGATCGTTCGCGTGCCGAGTACTACCGCCAGTACTTTGGTAAGGATCTCCTCGATCCACAGAACTATCAGCTCTGCCTCAATGTTGGCGCTTTAGGCCCAGAGCGCTGCCGCGCCCTGATCAAGGAGCTCTACCAAGCTCAGGCCGCTGCTGCCACTGCTGCCGCCCAAGCAGCAACAGCAGCTGCCGCAAGCCCTGCAAAAGAGGCAGCAGCTTAGGCACCGGCTATGGCTATGGCTATGTCTATGGCTATGGCCATAGACACAACCAAGCCAAAGGCTGCCTTTGGCTTGGTGCTGGTCAGGAAAGATGTTAAAGAGAAGGGACTAGGGACTAGGCAAAGTCCTCAGCCTTCAGAGGAAGAGGGGCTTTGAGATCGACCTTGGCCCTCTTGCCTAAGACTTTATCAAGATCAAATGGGTTCAGGCCGATACCTGGGCGGATAATGCGCACGTCGCTTTCGCTTAAGGTATCGCCTGCCTTGAGATCACGCACTAAGTAGACCGAACGGCGCTCATCACGGCTCTTGATGTCATCCTCTGACAGACGAATGCCTTTGATACCTAGGGATAAAGCTGTAGTGACTGTGTCTTCCTTGAGCTGTTTCAGCTCATCTGGAGTCATGGAGAAGGCAGCGTCGATACCGCTATTGCGATCACGAGCAAAGTGCTTTTCGATCATGTCAGCGCCTAAGGCGGTGGCAGCGATGTCTAAGATATCGCCAATGGCGTGGTTGGAGAGGCCTGCCTTGCACTTGTATCGCTCCTTGTAGAAAGGAATAGCGTTGAGGTTAAAGGTAGTAGGGTCGGCAGGGTAGTGGCTCTCGCAGTGCAATAAGGTCAGATCGCTACAGCCATTGTCTTTTGCTACCTGTACGATCTTGTCGATTTCCTCTAAGGTAGCAAGACCGGTAGAGATCACCATAGGTTTGCGGGTTTGGGCACAGTAAGCTACGAGCTGTGGGTAGTTGACCTCAAACGAGGCGATCTTATAGACAGGGCAACCAGCTTTTTCTAAAACGTCGACATCATCTAAGCAAAATGGCGAGCTAAAGAGGAAAATACCCTTCTCACGTGCATGAGCAAACAATGGCTCCATCCATTCACGTGGAGTTTTAGCCTCTTTGTAGAGATCGTAGTAAGAGTAGCCTTTCCATAAGCCCTTAGTGAGCTGGAATTCAGGGCGATCGCTAGGAATGGTCAGGGAGTCCTCGGTGTAGGTTTGGATCTTGATCATATCCGCACCACACTCATGTGCTAAGTCCATTAAGGCAATAGCTTCTTCTAACTTGCCTTGGTGATTGCCTGAAAGCTCAGCCACAATCTTAGGTGGCTGTACAACTTGCTCTCTTTGCTCGCTCATGTCGTGAATCCTCGTTCTTGTTCAGTTCTCGCTGCCATAGGGCGTGGTTGCTTCGAAAGCCTACAAAGGCCCCTAAATGGCCATAAAGGGCTCTGAATGGCTCTGAATGGCTCTTCAGGGCCATAAAGGCCCTTGCTAGTCCTCAGACAAAGCCTGATTCTTATGCAGCATGTCCTTAACCTTGTAGACCGAATCTAGCACTCTAATCTCATCACTAAGGCCTAATTGGCTTTCGATAATGGTGCCGTCTGGGCCCATGGTCATGTAAAACGGTACGCCAATGATCTTGTACTTATCCATGATCGCGGCGATAGCTTCATCATTGCTGTCAGTGATATCGACCACCACACGGCTGAGATCAGCCGATTGCTTGATAAAGGTTGGCTGCGAGTAGATGGTTCTCTCCATCTGTCTGCAATTGGTACACCATTTGGCAGTAAAGACTACGTAGCTGTAATGCCCCTTGGTGGCCGCATCAAGCTCCTCTAAGCTCTGCGCTGCAACAAAAGCTTGGTATGGACGCTGCTCTTGCTGCGAGGCGATGTAAGAGGAGGTCATGTAGGTTGGCACTAAAGCTAAGATCACCACAAACAGGATCTGATTTAAGCGCAGGCGGTGTCTTATGATGTAGTAGACGATGTTGGCCAAGACGTAGATCGTAAGGATGTAAACCACAAAGCAGCTTACGATTATCTCTAAGTTATCGTACTCGGCAATCAGGTGGTACGAAAGATAGTAGGCTGTTGCCACCAACACTACCACCAAGATACGTTTGACGATCTTGCCTAAGAAAGCGGAGCGGCGCAGGAAAGTTGCGCCAAAGATGCCAATAAAGAACAGTGGCAACGCCATACCCAAGCCAATAGCAAAGAAGGTCAGACCGCCTACCCACAAATTGCCATTTTGCATGACGTAGAGTAGAGCGCCGGCAAGTGGAGCGCTGGTACAAGGGCTGGCAATCAAGGCGCTGATAGCACCTAACATAAACGCGCCAGTGAACTTGGTGGTGTTCAGGGAGCTGACCTTAGATTGCAGTTTGGTGGTGATAAAGGACGGCACCTGAATCTCGATGACGTCAGCGCAAGCTAAAGCGCAGACTAAGAGCAGGAGAGAGATCAAGATGATCACCACTGGGCTTTGCAGAACACCATGGATGCTGGCACCCAGCAAAGACATCAAAAGGCCGAGCACGGTGTAGGTCAAAGATAAACCAAGACCATAGCCGAGGTTTTGCCAAATCAACACCTTAAGGTTGCGCTTAGGTGCAGCGCCCGCCCCAGCACCATTACCAGCATTAGCACCTGTATCTTTCTGCTGAGTCTTACTCTCGCTCTGAGCTTGGGACTTGGACTGCGATTGAGGCTGAGACTTGACCATAGCTTGAGGGCCTAAGATCATAGCCGAGAAAATAGGGAGCATAGGCAGCACACAAGGCGTCAGATCAAGGCCGATGCCTAAGATCACGCATAGGAGCAAGCCTAAGAGCAGATTCTCGCTCAAGCTCTGGCTCAGGTTAGAGGCAGCGTTATTGTTGTTGGTAATCAGGTCAAAAGCACCAGCAGTCTCTACTATGCTGCTTGTAGCGCCACTGTCAGTGCTATCTGCACCATTTTCACTACTACTACTACTACTACTACTACCATTATTAGCAGTACCCACAGGTGAAGCGTCACTGGTGATGTCACGCTTGATGTTGTGGTCGATCACGATATCACTGTTGACTGGTGGATAGCAGATACCTGCCTCATCACAGCCTTGGTAGGTAATGGTGAGCTTTTCACCGCGAATAGCGCGGGCGATTGGTACCTCAAACATGACCTCATCAAAGTAGACCATGGAGTTACCTAAAGCATCGTTATGCGGTACGGCTTTAGGGAGTAGCGGCTTAACAAAGCGCACTAAAGGGTATTTGCTACTGACAGCAATGGAGTTTTGATAGACATAGCTCTGACCTTGCATCCTGATTTGTACCTGCAAGGTGTCGCCATCAAAGCGGGTAGCCAAGGTAAAAGGTAGGCCCTGCATGTTAGAGTCGCTGACAGCAAAGCCTTTTTCAATACCACCTTCAGGCAAGTCTTCTAAAGCCTCTAAAGCATCTAAGACTTCAGCTTCTTGCACTTCAGGGGTACCAAAGAACTGATCTAAAGCGCTAGTGGTGTTGTTACCGATGGCATGGCGATCACTGCCAATAACGTGTTCTGGAGCGGCTTCTAAGTACTTACGCTCAGGGCCAGTGTGACCTTGCTCGATCTCACGGGAGTCTTCAATATCGTCAATGGTTTTGAGGATGTCGTATTTATGCAACAGCACATCAGGCTGGGTTGGGTAGTACTTCTGTACAGGAGCTTGTGAGCTATCTTCACCCACTGTTTCTACAGCATGCGCCTCGTTAGATGCTGTGTCATTTACAGCATCTGCAAATGCTGGGGTGCTTACGCCTAAGGCTAGAACTAAGGACAGAGATAGGGCCAAGACTAAAACCAAGCTCCAGCTTAGCATCGTTGCCATATGGCTACCCGAGGACGACATTGTGACCACGGCCGAACCCAGACGCTGCAAAAGTGAGGTGGCAACAGGAGTGCTCGTAGTAGCGCCACTGATGCCATTGCAATGGCAATTGCAATAGTAATTGCGGTTGCAATCGCGGTTGCAATCGAGATTGCTAGCGCTAACGCTAACTTCTAGTGTGGGCATAGGGTGGTGAGTTTTAGGCAACAGATGCTTAGTCATATCATTGTTGGCTCACATCCTCAGCCTAAAAGCCTACAAATGGGAGCCCTCCTCCTCAGTTCGCGGCACATGCAAAGTAGCATGTAACCATGCGCGACGGCGCAGTAGGCCCATTATAGCGCGCGATACTTAGCGACTTCGTGAAATGCTACACATATGTAAATGCTTGGTGGTATGCCTTACATACAAGACAGTAAGCTTTGTTGTTTAGCCATTTTTGGCATTGTATGAGCGACCTTTAAGAGTGCGACTTTTTTTGTGCGGCGGTGCTTTGCTTTGCAGACGCTTTTCAGTACGATCATCGACAGGATCGGCCATGAGTTAGACTCTCAATGGCGGAACAGAGAACCGCGACTGTGCATATGTGCATGCGGCACAATGCACGTGGTATGAGCGCGGACGATTCGAGAGCGCTAAGAGCGCACGAGCGCGCAAGCTCATAAGTGCATGAGCTTTAGCGCATTGGTTTTTGGCACAAAGACTCACGGGTGGCTTTGAAACATGCTTGTTAACATGCAGGGCAAAATATTGCTGTTTTTGGTTTTAGGTGTAGTCCTTGAGCTCTATGTCTTTGTGCAGCTTGCAGGGTACTGGGGCTTTCTAGCAACTCTATTCGCGCTGATTCTTGTCTGCGTGGTGGGTGTGAAGTTGTGCACTTGGCAGATGCGCAGATGGGCCTCTGTGTTGCAAGAACTGAGCATTAACCCTGAATCTCAGTTAGACCTAGCTGTAGCTGAGAAAAAGGTATCCATGATTTTGAGCATACAGGCTTATACCTTTGCGATCGTGCTGTTTATCATTCCTGGTTTTATCACCGATGCCTTTGCCCTCTTGCTCATGATCGGTGTGAGCTTGCACCTATTTAAGAAAGCTGGCTTCCTCAACCCTAACAAAGTCAAAGGCTCTGGTTTTGAGCGCTTTACAGGTCGTTTCTTCTCTGACGACAGCTATACCAAAGCTGTCCAAGAAGAGTTTGGTATGTCCGATAGCGACAAGGCTAAAGAAGAGCAAGCGCGCTGTGATGCTGCCATGAAAGAGATGTATGGTGATGTGCCTCCTCCATCGGCAAATGCTAGTAACGCTACCGTATCAGAGATGAAATCCAAGTTCCAAGCCCCGCGCGAAGTGAAAGAAGCAAAGTTCGAAGAGATTAATGATGACGATGAGGCAGATAATAGCGCTAATAACAGCACCAAGAAGTAGCGCTGTAGTGCCATTCAGCCTGTAGCGCTATACTACAAGCCGCTTCAGGCTACGAAAAATAAGTTAGGTACCTGTTGGTTATTTCACTGGAGGGACGAGGCACGCTTGATTGCTAGGTTTTAGCACTTAGGCGTGCCTCGTGTGTGCTTAGTAAGCACTAAAACGCAATATTCTGCCCTGCGTTTTAGCGTTTCCCTAAACTACGTGGCATCAAAGTCCACTGTTTTAGCAGTGGATGAGGTGGCACGCAGGCCAAAGTGTAGCTGCACCGATGCAGGTGTACGCAGATGTACAAATCGGGCTTTGGTGGGGTAGGGAGGCAGCTTGCTAAGTGGTTTTGGCGTTAGTGGCCGCTGCATGGATGCAAGCTTTGTCTTAAGCGCAGTGCAGTGCCTGCTAGCTTCTTAGCCGTTTGCCTTTGCGAATGCTGCTTCGCAGGAGGCTTGGTAGCTCTAGGCTTTGTTTGTGTGGTTGCCTAGGCTCAGTAAAGTCTTTTTGAGGTTCCCTTTATGGCCCAAGCAAAGTATTACATCATGCTCTTGGCGGTATGCTTGATTTGGGGTGCAACACCAGCTAGTGGTAAGTTTACCGTTGAGGCTTTTTCTCCTCTGATGATCACAGGTATGCGCTTTGCGATCATCGCCTTTGTGCTCTTTACTTGGTTGATCCTAACTCGTGATACCAAGAGCCTCCGTCCACCACGTGACGTAATCATCGTCACCGCTGCCATGGGCTTTTTAGGCATTCTGGTGCACAACGGCCTGCTCTTTACCGGTCTTAACTACACTACTGCCACCAACACAGCCTTAATTGAGAGTATTGGCCCTACGGCCACAACCTTGCTCGCGTTCTTTTTCTTAGGCGAGCGCCTGAATATCTTTGGCTGGATTGGTATCGCCATTTCCTGTGCTGGTGCAATGTGCATTGTCACCAAAGGTTCGATTGATGTTTTGTTGAACCTCTCGTTCAACATCGGTGACGTGCTCATTCTGTGCTGCGAAGTTGCATGGTCTTCTTATGTCGTGGTCTCGTGGCGTATTCACGGCAAGGTCGGCACTATCGCTGTGACTGCATGGTCTGGCCTTTTTGGCTCCTTAATGTGCTTTGGTGTGGGCTTGGTTACTGGCAGCTTGCATATTTATCACGTCAGCACTCATGCCCTCTTAGGCTTTGCTTATCTGGTGATCTTCTCGGGTATCTTTGCCTTTGTGGCCTGGAACTACGCCGTACAAAAGGTTGGTGCTTCTAAGGCGGGTGTCTTTATTTATATCGTGCCTTTAACAGGTGGTTTGGTTGGTGTACTGCTCTTAGGTGAGCCTATCCAAGCGGCCCAAATCATTGGCGCAGTGCTGATCCTTTCTGGTGTGATTCTCACTGTGCGCTCTAAGGTGCAAATTCGCGAGGAGAAGCACGCTGCTACTGGCGGTGCTAGCGAAGAGAAGGATCTTCTTAAGAAGTTCCCAGAGCTGGCTGCTCACCACAATGCCAAACTGGCTCGTGATGGCGTCAAGCTCCCAGAGGATTCGCAGATCGACATCTCCAACGTGAAGCTGCGCGAGGTAAACGAGGCTAGTGAGCCACGAGCCCATGCCCCAGCTCAAGCAGCAGCTGCCTCTACAGCTACAGCCCCCGCTGCACAAGCAACAGCCTCAGCCAATAGCGAGACTACGGCTGAAGGCAGCAAATAGCCAATAGCCCCAGCCGCTAGCTGGCATCACTTCTTACTCTTCTGCTTGCTGGTTTGCTTATCATGGTAAGTCAGCAAGCCGATCCCACACTCAAACCGCTCCATCCGTCCATCCATCTTAGAAAGTCATGGCGTGCTCGCTACATCATCGTGCACCCAATCGTGCACCCAAATGGGGTTTGTGCCTGATTTGTTGGTCTTTTTGCACCTATTACTAGTTCAAACCACACGCCACATCAAATAACCTGCACGACGAATTTGCATTGCCAGAAATGTAGTCGTAAAGTGTGCGCGCGTGGTCTTTTTAGCCGCCCTAGCTGCTTAGACCAGCTACATAGTCGCTCCAAAGCGACCAGACCAGACAATTGTTATGATGTTGGCCCACACGGTCTGCAACCAAAACTCCGCAGATCTAACCTCGGCAATACTTGCTACCACCTGCTGCAAGAGGTTGGAGAGACGGCTCAATAAGGGGAACTTTAGATGGACAGCGAAGTAATCAAGAAAGCTCTGGCCGTGGTGTTCTTTCTCGGCATTGGCTGTTGGTTCATTTTTGGCGATAGCCTTGAGCGCAAGGCCGAGAACGCAATTGAGTCGGCTCTAGATGACGATATCGATGAGGTCATGGATAACGTTCCTGGTATTGGCTTGTGGGGCATGGCCACCCTGTATCTGGAGGGTGACTCCTCTTCTGTCCTAAAAGGCATGGGTATCTTTGCCTACTCAGAGAAGTACAACTCGGACAAAGCCTCCAATATCATGTGGTTAGCTCGTGAAGCTAAGGGTCATGGTGGCCCAAGTGATGTCGAGGCCCTAGGATCAGTGACTCAAGAGACAACTTCTATCTCTGGGGATATCGTGTTAGCAATCATTGGCGATGGAGAGACCACCATCGATGAGCAAGGTGAGGTGCTGCTGAAGGTTGTCTACAACGACAACAGCGTTGGCTATTACAGCGCGTCAGCCATTCGCGTTGATGAGAGCGATTATCTCAGTGAAGGCTGGGGTGTAGTGGCAGCCAAGCGCATCAAATTGTTTGACCCTGACGAGTTAGATGAGACCGAGGAGTTTGAGGAAAAAGCTCTCAAGGCCTTAGAGAAACTGCAAAACAAGCTCGATTAGGCGAGCTACAGCGCAGCTACAGATACTGCTACTGCTGCTACTGCTGCTACAACTGCTGTATCAACGCTAGCATTAGCTCCTTGCTATACATACCCACCTCTTAGGCGCAAAGCCTTATCTTTTCTGAGCTTGCTGCTTGCTGGTCTACATTTTTGCGCCAGCAAGCTGGCTCAAAACGCCTAAAAATCCACAATCCCTATCCTTCAAAAGCTCTTCACAAAATCAGCACAAATGACGTGAATTGCGCAAAATGCACTCTAGATGCTGCCCAATGTGCAAAAAGCGCATCGGCTACAACAAAACTAGATATTTAAAAGAAAATTGCTCTAGTTAATGAAACTTAGATCGGATGGGCTGTTGGTAAAACTAACTGCATATGGCTATTTCATACATTGTGAAAGAGACTTGTTCGATTTTTTTAAGTTGGCTAGGCGTGATTTTAAACTTTTGGGTTGTCTTGATGATTTGAGGCATATAATTGGGGCAGAGCAGAAAAGCCAAGACCTACAAATCCACGTAGGGCAAGGCTTGCTTAGGAGATGAGTGTTGCTTGTGCAAGGACAAGTGTGCTCATCAGTTCGACTTCTTCTTACTAACAGCTCACGCCAGACGAACGTGGCATCGTGGGCTTGTCTATACCGGTGGCAAGGCAAACCGTTATGCATCCATGACATGCGCTTATAGCAGCGCACTATGGCGCGATGGTCTGTCATTGCTAATGTCAGCAACATAGTTTCAACCAGTTATTTTCCGTGTTTTACCTGCAGGGAGAGTTTCAGTTTGAGCTTGATCAACTGTGATCATGTTGTTGAGTTGCGCAATGAGCTCGTGAGCTTCTTTGCGCTCACTCCTAAAGAGAAGGGTAGCCTTTGTGGCTATCTGCGCTTCAATCGCCATTTCTTCTACTTCAATAATCAGGTGCTAGCGATAGTGAAGACTGTCACACGGCTTGTAACCAATGTGCTACAACAAAAACGCCGCTTCTCCACTGCAATCAAAGCAGCAAGAAGCAGCATGCTGTCCATGACTCATGGAGGAGCTAAGCTTGTTTAGGTTAGATTCACTTGTGAAGTCACGACTTGCCATGGAGTCTTTTGCTAGTCACTGGCCTGAAGATGCTACTTTTCACAGTGGCTTTCTGTGTTTCTACCACACCTATGGCGATCCTGAAATTGCGCTAGCAGCAGATGTTCTGATCTCAAAATCAGCATATTCAGAAAACCTGGAAAGAGGGTTCTCCATCATCAAGAGGATTGAGGGCGAAGTTGCTGAGCAAAACTACGCGAACGCTGAAAGCATGTGGCGTTATCTGTACAGCGACTTCTTTTCCCAGTACGATCCTGAAGTTGATGATTTTGTTCTTGATGAACTTGGCATGCTCAACAAGAACAACTTCCTCTGGGGTGATGATGATCTGATCCTTAGTGAAGAACAGCTGCAAGTTATGGCTGATCAACATCGCTGTGGTTACGCTTTTGCCAGCTTCTTTAGACGTCCTATTGAGTTGGAGATCAGTCTTAACTGCAAGGATTGTGTGGCTCGCAGCCATCAGTCACTGTTGTCAATGATGCAGTTCGGCTACGATGCAAATCGTTTTTTGTTTTTACTCAACAGTGATCACTGCGTGAATAACAGCTTCCAAGCTATTAAAAGCAGCATTTCAGACGAGCCTGATTACGTGATCAGCGAGAGAATCGACTTAGGTCTTGCTCTCGTTGATTATTGGTCTAAAGAGAGGCTGAAGCATGGTGACCTCAACTATGATGAGGATTATGCGGATCAGCTGGTCACTCCATTAGACTCAGACAATTTCGGCTCTCTATCTGAGCAAGTGCAGCATCAGGTCGAGTGTCTCCGAGGTAACCTGATTTTGCCAATCATCTTTGATCTGAGCTCCATTAGAAAGCAGATTTTTGCTTATGGCATCGACAGCTTCGACTCTCCTGCTTTGTTTAATGATGGGTCAGATGAGCGTGAAGAATGTTTACGGCATCTCGCTCGCCTAGGCACAATGGCCAACAAGCTCTCACAGCGGAGTATTAAGGACTGCGCAAACATTGTGTCTGCCCAGTCCTGCGCATATCTTCAAGAGCTTATGGCTTCTGCAGTGCGCAACATTGCTTTTGATAGTGATGATCACCTTCGATGGATTACGGTTAAGAAAGGCCGTGGTGATAATAGCGACGGGACTCACGTGTGCATTAATGAAGAAGGTGTAATCAAAAAGGGGCCTCCTCCCCTCATTGGCACAAAGCTCACCCGCGTAAAGAAGCGTGACAATGATGATGCTAACAATGAACGTGACTCCGACACTGACCGCGATAGCGATGCAGGTGCGCGTCCTTTAAATTGGGGACACTCTGGGCGTTCTCAGCGATCTGGGCAATCACGTACCAGCCAAGGTCTCACCACAACGTTTAGTCGCCAAGCTAAGCGCAACAAAGGCGTAACTGCCTCAACCAAAACTGCTGCTACCGCTCATAACAAAGCTGCTGTCGCTCAAAAAGGACAATCTATCCAACAAAAGACGTGGATGTCGGTGTACGAGATCTCTGACTACAATGCGTACCCTTTTTTGCCACCACAGGAGAGCCCAGAAGAGAAGGGGCGCCTAGAGCAGGAGATGAAGCAGCGCTTTGCTGCTGTGGAGAAGGCTGATCCGAATCATTTCGGCACCAAGGAGCGCGTCTTTGAGTATTTAGGCGAAATCGCTCCACGTACTGACTTCTCAACACTCAATGTGGAGGCCTTTTCCTTTAGAAATAGCCAGATTGTCGCTCTGTGTTTGAAGAAGCTGGGTGAGCATTTCCCTCTTGCACTGTACTACCTCACAGAGGTCGTCAACTGCCAAGGTAAGTACGACCGCTACTACACGGAGGAAGTGCTTACTCAGTATCGTGCCACCTATACAGCTGTCACCGAGGATAGCGCTGGCTCTGGCACTAGTGCTGGCTCTAGTAACAATGGATTCTCCACCCTCTATCATGATCGGGCTCTGAACAAAAAGCTGCTTGAAACAGCGTTAGAGCACCTGTTCGACCAAGAGCAAAGCGAAGTTGGTGCAGAGATCGATGCGCAGATTGAAGAGGCTCCAAGTGTATCGATTGCTGACCTCATCAAGTACTTATCCTGCTCTGAGGAAACGAAGCGCACTATCAAGCAGTACCTTAAGCAGCGTCAGGTGCCAATGACTCAGCTTCGAGCTAAGCATCTCACGCCAAACGAGCGCGCCTTTATCAAAGAGGTTGTGTTTAAAGAGCGAGGCTTTGCTCTAGGTCAGTCCTTACAGCTTGCTCTTAATGAGTTCTTAGAGCACGCCAATAAGGACATCTCGTTTGAGGAACTGTTTGTGAACTTGGGTTTTTCGGCTACCACCTGCGCCCTGTTCGTCAAAGACATGCAGCGAGCAGGCATAAGCGTAGACGTCTCAACTAAGGTTGGGCAGCTGCCAGAGCAAGTTGTGAGCATTTTCCTTAAGGACATGATCTGCAACTTAATCGTACAAGCCAAGGAGCAGCAGAAGCGCGATGTTGATCTCCTGAGCTTTGCGCGCAAGAACTTAGTGAGTTCTGATGCCGCTACTGGCTTTGCCATGGACGCAAGCACTAGTGTACGCGGCTTTGTTGAGGATCATGACATTCAGCGCAAAGTGCGAAACACTGCAGATCGAAGAGCCAAGGAAAAGGTGAGAGCTTTTGCTGGGTTATACCCTAATGGTACTTTTGATTTCTACGTCAAGTGCTTATACCTCAATGCTCGGGAACATGTCTTAGTAAGAAGGTATCAAGGACTTCTCAAAGACAAGCATGTTGATTTGGATCAAATGATCACGGCAAAGGCTTTTCAGCAGCATTTGAGCCAAATCTACTATTTGGCTGAAATGGATCAAGAGGTTGCTCGTAAAAGAAAGATCCTTGGTCTGCCTGTCGAAGAAGAGGAGCCTAGAGAGAAGTTGGATGCAGATACCACTGTGGCTTACTTTGACCCTTACAACAAGGGTATTTGGCTGAAGAACCACTTCTTTTATGGTGCTAAGAGCTCAACTCTTGAGGCGATTAACTCTTCTCGCAAGCTTGATGGTCTCAATACCACTACAAGCAGCGATCTTGAGGCTGTAGATGCTGTCTTCATGCATGAGCTTTTCCACTTCGTAGACGATCTGATCAAATCTCAGCTTGATCCTTACAGGAATGAGATTAAGAGTCTTTGGCTGGATGAACTCAAGCAGTGGGGGAAGAGTGGCCCGCGCCCTGTAGCCCTCCAAAACCCAAGCGAATACTTTGCAGAGCGCTGCGCTGAGTACTGTGTAGCTGCTCCACAAGTCCGCGCAAAGAATCCTAACATCAAGAGGGTCTTTGAGATAGCTCTGTGCGCCTATGCAGAGTTTGTGAAAGCTCAACCTTCACGCTCAAAGTAGCAGGTGTTGTGGCGGCACTAACTACAGCTAAC
>CALXYZ010000062.1 GCA_944393075.1 uncultured Anaerobiospirillum sp.
AGCAATACTTTATCCAAACATGCGACCTTATCCCCACTCTAACGAGTGGGGTATTGGTCGCTATAAGTCAGATAAAGCCCTATTTTATCGCATTGTGAGTACTTATCCTGACAAAAATGCGCGATTGCTGCCAAGTACCAGCGCCAGCCCCCGTCCCCACACCCACAATCAGGTCATACTTTTGTTGATTGGGGATTGAGAGCGGACACACCTTGCACCCCCAAATAGATCTACATCATTTCGCGCAAGATGCTGATAAACAGGCCAAAGCGCTTTCTTTTTTGTGATTTTGTGCACGAATGGCCGCTAGTAAAGCCGTTCCTCGCGAGTTGAGCCTATATAATTGAATAGTATTGCGGTCTAACAGTGGCCAGTGGCTCTAGAATTGGCCATATACAGACCTACAGAGTTTTCTTTTGCATCAAACACGGAGGAGGCGCTCGCCCCACCACCAAACTTCTGCACCAGCGTTACGCTGTCGCTGTCGCTGTCGCTGTCTTTGCTAGCTTTCACCATTGAGTCTTGGAGCTTGCTAAGTTGCGTTGGAGTTTTGGTTGAGGTTGCCGCGCCCTAAAGAGGTCAGAGATGGAGCTATTAGGTGTAGACATCGGTGGTAGCGGCATTAAGGGTGCTATTGTGGACACCAAGACCGGTAAGCTTTTGACAGAGCGCCTGCGTCTTAAGACCCCACAACCATCCACCCCACAAGCAGTTGCCGCCACGATCAAAGATTTAGTGCAGCAAATCGGTTACAAGGGCCCTATTGCCTGCGGCTTCCCTGCTCGTGTGATCAACGGTGTCGTGCTTACCGCTGCTAACGTCGACAAGAGCTGGATGCGTGTACCAATCGAGCAGATGCTCTCTGAGGAGCTTGGCACTGACGTCTTTGTGGCTAACGATGCTGACGTCGCTGGCATTGCTGAGATGTGCTTTGGTGCAGGCCGTAATGAGCGCGGTAAAGTGCTGATCGTGACCATTGGTACCGGTTTAGGTACTGCCATGTTCTACAATGGCGAGTTATTACCTAACTTCGAGATGGGCCACATCCTGCTCCACGGTGATGACGCTGAGCGTTACTGCTCCGACTCTGCTCGTGAGAAGTTAGACCTCAAGTGGAAGGACTTTGGTAAGCGCTTCAACGAATACCTCTGCCGCATCGAGTTCTTAATCCAACCAGACCTCTTCATCTTAGGTGGTGGCGCTTCCAAGAAGTTTGAGAAGTTCCAAGAGCAGATCAACTTAGAGCAAGCCCGTGTAATCCCAGCTGAGACCTTAAACTTAGCTGGCATCATCGGTGCTGCCATGTACTGCGAACGCTGCATTGCTGAAAAGAAGCAAAAGAAGTAAGCAACACTAGTAGTACAGTGGGCCGCCATAGACGGTGCACTGTACTACTGGGGAGCTCTCATCTTCACCTAGCAAGAAGGGCTGCCACTTGTGCAGCCCTTCTTGCGTCTAAACACGCTCACAAGCAGCTCTTAGAACGCGTAACTGCCCTCTAAGATGAAGCTGTGTGCCGTGAAGTCATCCCCCAAATCCCCATAGTAGCCAAGACTGAACTTAGCATTGTGGTAGGTAAGATCAAAGCTCACGCGTGGCATGAAGCTCACGTCATCGATCTCATCGCTCTCCTGCTCGTAGTAGACAGGGCCAGTATGTACACTGCTATTGAGCGTTGGATCGTTGAGCAAGAAACGGCCTTGAAGAGCAATAGTGAAGCCTAAGTCGACATCATCTGATGCTGCATATGAGCCAGAGGCTTCAAGACCTACACGCATGGCATGCAAATTAGCACTATCAGGATCAATGCTCTGCCCAATGCTATCGGTGTAGCCATCTTGGTTTAAATGCTAAAGTCGTAGCCCACCACCGGTGTCAGAGCAAGGTTCTCAGTCAAGACACACGGGTACTTGGCCTCAGTTGAGAGCAGCAAATTGCTTACATCACGTGAGGAGCTGATCTTATGGGCGCCTACAAAGGCTTCTTCATCCCAGTTAGCAGCACTGTAGGCTGCGATCAGCGAACCTTAAAAGCCACCATAGCGAAGCTTTGCCTCAGCAAAGAGGCTGTAGCCGTCAGCCTCAGCTGAACGTCCCGTGAAGTCGATGTCGGCATCATTGAGGGCAAAGCCCACCCCCAAGCTCCAAACAGGGCTCACCTCATGGGTAAGACCAAAGGCAGCCGCATTAAGGTCAATCTCATACTCACCAGAGCCCCATGAGCTGTCCTTTTCAAGCTGGGCTGTTTGCGTCCGTCCCCACATAGCGTTGCCACTACCAAGCTCAGCACCACGACGCACACTGCTATCACGCAAGCTCTGCATGATGAAGCTGTTGAGGCCGCCCATATAGCCCACCACAGCCGTAGAATTATCAGGGCCCATACGGTCTAAGTTTGTAAGAGCCGAAGAGACGCCACTGGTGGACTAGATTTCTTGAAAGACGAACTGATCGAAGAGGTCATATGCAGAACCACCTGACCAACCATTCAAAATGGCACGGGTATAGCCCCTAAAGGCCTCATCCTGATTGCCAGTAGCACCAAGGTGCGCAATCGAGATGCCGTTTGGATAGGATGTGGCCGGCTCTTCAGGCTCGGTCGTTGGTGGCACCTCAGTACCAGAATCACCGCCTCCACCAAGGAAGCAAGGTCAAGGATTTTGCACTCAAAATGCGATATAGCGCAAAGTTTTTCTGCGTCCGTATGCGGCGTTTGCTAGATTGCACTGCCTTTTGCGCAGCTTGGTGTCATTGAATGATTTTCTACTGTTGCAACAGGTGACTCGCCCGCTTGCTTCGTGTCTGGTGCAAGCGGGGTTGCTTGTGATGAGATGATGCTCTGTATTGAGTTGGGGTTAGACGGGTTCGATGGCAGAGACCATGAGCTGGAGGCGCTCGCGACTAAAGAAGCGGTCGATGCCAATGGTGTAGACCACCTGAACCTTGACGTTGCCCATTTGCTCTAGCGCCCGCTCTTTGAGGTTGGCGCGGAACTTAATGGCCTCTACGCGGTGGTTCTGCTCAGTTTTGAGGGTGAGCTTGAGGTGGCGGCTGCCCACGATCGAGGCTTGCTCTACTGTAAAGATGCCGTCAAAGGTTGGCTCCTCAAAGTTCTTGCCCCATGGCTCTAAGAGCTCCAAGTCGTGAGCAAATGGCAGGCATAGGTGCGAGTCTGGGAGCGTGCAGTCGCTAACATAAGCGCTGCCAGTACCATCAACGTCAGCAGCGGCGGCTTCAGCTGCAAATAGAGCACAGCTCTCCTCAAAGAGCTGACGAAAGCGCTCTAAGTCCTTATATCTGATCGAAGCGCCGGCGGCTACTGCGTGGCCACCGCAAGATAAGAAGATATCTGGGGCCTTTTCCTTGATGTAGTTGAGCACCTGCATCAGATCGATGCCTTCTACGGAGCGAGCGGAGCCTACAATGCGCATCTCCGGATCTAAGTGCTGCAATTTGGCCTTGGCTACACTTACCGATGGATTTTCCGCCTTCATCTCAGGGTTTTGGCCATCATTAGCGGCACTACCCATGCTGACGTGGTCTTTGCTCTTATCTTTGTCCTTATCCTTGTCGACAGAGGTTGGCATGTTGTCGATCACTGCCATAAGGTCAACGCCGCCATCAATGCCGGTGCCAATATCCGCACCAAAGACCACGCATGGCTTGTGATAGCGCTCCTTGATGCGGTTGGCCACTAGGCCTACAAGGCCACTCATAAACTCAGGATCAAAGAGCACAATACCAGCTACCGTCTTTGGGGTCTTACCCTGACTAGTGGCTAAAGCAGCGGCATTAGCCTCAATGTCCTCACCATCATCAAAGGCTTTGAGCGCAGGGAGGTCATCTGCAACTTCAAGGTTGCTATCAGCAACTGGGGCTTCCTTGTCCTCAAGGTAGCTCTGATAAAGCTCTAGGGCGCGATTGAGCATATCCTTTTCATGATCCATACGGCGCTTGTTACACATATCAAGCTGCTTGGCATAGAGCATGGCGAGGTTATCGTCATCGCACAATAGGTTCATGATGGCAGGGTTTTGCTTGATCTTGATACGGGTGGCAGCGTTGTAGCGCGGGCACAGATCAAAGGCAATCGATCTGATCTTAAGCTTCTGCGGATCCTGTTTGATGTGAGCGAGCAGCGCTAGGACGCCCTTAATGCACTGGCCTTTGTGGATGCGTTTGAGGCCTGCCTTTACTAGGCGGCGGTTGTTGCTATCGAGCGGCATGACATCGCCAATAGTGCCTAAGGTCACGAGATCGAGGAACTGACTCATGTTTGGCGCTTGGGCCATGGAGCTGTAGTAACCGCGGGCGACGAGGGTAGAGCGCACTGCGATCATGACGTAGAAAAGCACGCCCACGCCGCAGAGGTTCTTGGAGCCAAAGTTATCATCAGGACGCTTTGGATCTACCACCGCATCGGCATTAGGGATCTTGTTTTGCACTTCATGGTGGTCGGTGACGACCACTTTGAGGCCAAGCTCTTTGGCATAGCCCACCGCCTCAAAGGCAGCAATACCGTTATCGACGGTAACAATCAAATTAACTTCGCACTGCTGCGCGCGCTCTACAACCTCTTTGTTGAGGCCGTAGCCATTGTCATAGCGCGAAGGCACGTAGTAGCTGATGTGATCTTCAGGCAAGCCAAAAGCTCTGAGGCAGCGCACTCCTAAGGAGGTGCCGCTCATACCATCGATATCGTAGTCACCGGCAATCAGCACACGTTGCTGTTGCATGATGGCATCGGCGATGATCTCGCTGGCTTTATCGATATCCTGCAAAGTAGAAGGTGGCAGCAAGCCATTGAGGCTGCTATCGAGATCCGCCGCGCAGTGCACGCCTCGGCAGGCGAGGATCTGCCGCAAAATAGGATCGGGAATCACCGAGGTCAAATGCGAATCATCCACGCTCTTTCGCTTAACGATCTTCAAAATCTTTCCTCGCAAACAAAACCAAGACTCAGCACCAGCTTGGCTAAAACCAAGTCTGGTATTGCAACAAATCTTTACCGCACCACGTGGATTTTTGAGGCTTTTGCATTTGCCTTTGCATTTGCATTTGTACTCCACGTGGGCTCAGTTGGCGGCATCAGCATCAATCAGCTTCGCTCAATCTCAACAATCAATTACTACCTACCCCCACACCATACTCTTTTAGGCTTATAGGTGGCTTAGAGTTCTTTGAGCTCTTTATGACCCTTTAGGGGCCTTAGAGCTCTTTAGCTAGGCGCTGCAAGAAGGCCAAGGCGCCATCGATGTCTAAGTGGGTGTGGGCGTAGGTGATGTACTTCAGCTCCTTTGGCAGGTAGCAATTAAACTTCTCCCAGTCGAGGTTCTTGACCTTGCTTAGAAGCTCGGTTGGGTTGACCTCACGTTTGAAGAGAATGCTGGCCACTGCCGACTTGAGGTTATCGATGCTCGCGTACTCCAGCTCAATGTGCGAACCATTACGGCTCGCGGAAATGGAGGCCTTGTTGAGCATCAGCACCAAGGTGTCTAGGATGCGATCTCCCTTCCAAGGGAAGAGCGCTAATCCCATTGGGCCTGTGATCATGACCTTGCTATCAAGGCCGTATCTAAAGAAGCACTCACGGCCCTGCTCAAAGTTCTGCATGGCCTTCTTATCTAAACATGGTGGTACGTCGCCAGTCATGTAGATGCGGTACATCTCCTCACGAATGGCGTTATGCACCAAGCCGCCCATACCCGACAGAGGCAAGCCCATAGCCTTGGACTGGCTAGGTTTGACTCCCACCACACGCTTTTGTTCGTTAAAGTACACCACTCGCCAAGCTTTACCGGCAAACAAGAAGGTATCGTCCTCATTTAAGGCACTTAGCAGAGGGATACGACCAATGGTCTTACCATCGTGATCGACACGGTAGTCGCGGTTGTTGTTAAAGGCCGCGAAGAATTCGTAGTTCGACACGAGGTTTTCACCAGCACAACCTAAGGTGAGAGTGCCGTCCTGCATCTGAATAATGAGATCGTTTTCACCCAAGCCCCTTAAGAGCTGGGCGTACATGCTTGGTGTGGTCAGCGAGAACGGGCCAGTTTTGCAGAGAAGCTCATATAGGTTCTTAGCACTAACACTACCAAACGAAGCAATCACCGACAGGGTTTGCTGAATTAAGGTGGAGAAAGCGTACTCCTGCTGCAGAGGCGGCTCATACCAGCGCTTGAGCAATAGGTTAATGGTACCGGCACTCAACACCGTATCTTCACACAGCATCGAGGAGAGGCGATTGATCGACGGATCGTACTCTGGGATAAAGAGACGCAGCACGGCTCTACCGTCGCGGCGGCCCGATCTTCCCAAACGCTGTCTTAAGGATGCGACCGAGCTTGGTGGGGCAAATTGCGCAATCGACTGCACATCAGAGATATCGATACCGAGCTCTAAAGTTGAGGTACAGATAGCAGTCGTAGGCAAACGACCATCTTGCAGACGATGCTCTAAGGTCTCGCGCAGTTCCTTTGATAAGGAGCCGTGGTGCGGGAAGAACTCTTCTGGCACGCGCGCCTCGTGGCAGAGTTTACTTAAGTTGTTCGCCAGCTTCTCGGTGTCGCTTCTGGAGTTGGTAAAGACCAAGTTGTTCTTACCACGCAACAAGCGGTAGATATCGCGTGAGACTTGGGCTATAGCCTCATCGTGCATCAATGGAATGGTTAAGCGTGGTTCTTCGGCCGCGATCTTTTCGATGTTGTAACCCATGATCTTCACAGCCAAGACGGTAGTGGTGTGTTGATCAGAGGTAATGATCTGGCAGTTGATGTGGCGGTTGTGATCGTTGTTCGCACGCAGATACGAGGCCACCGACCCAATGTCATTGGAGAAGGTTGCAGAAATGGCGATACGCACCGGCACCTTTTGAATGAGGTTCTCGATGCGGTGGAGCTGCGATTGCAGTTGATATCCACGCTCAGCGCCCATCAGGGCGTGGAACTCATCGATAACGATGTACGAGAGATCGCCAAAGGCCTCTTTAAAGATCGATTTTTGGTTGATCAGTACTGACTCTAAGGACTCAGGAGTGATCAGCACAATGCCCGATGGATCTTTTAAGAGATTGTTCTTTTTGTTGACGGCGACGTCGCCATGCCACGGGGTGATCTTGATCCCCAAAGGCTCAGCCATATCCAAAAGACGTCGTGACTGATCGTTGATCAGAGCCTTAAGTGGGCTGATGTAGAGAACAGAAACACCCTTAAGCTTCTGCTGATTCTTGCGGATGTAAGAGAGCACAGGCAAGAAGGCAGCCTCGGTCTTACCGGCGGCAGTTGAGGCAGAGATGATGACATCATCTTGGTGGGCCATGATAGGCGCAATCGCCTTCTTTTGAATGGGGTGCAGATCACGCCAGCCTTGACGGCCAATCCAGCGGCAGACAAGCGGATCTAATTGCTGTAAATACTCACGACTAGAGCGCAGCTCTTCGTCGCTAGGGCCAGAGGCCATACGCGAAGCTGAAGCCTGTGACTGATCATGCAGCTGGCCTTGCGGCTGATCTTGCGGTTGATCTTGCGACACATTCTGAGAACTTGATTGAAGCTCTTCTGCTGACACGTGTAACCCCTTGTGCACCTTGTGCACCTTGTGCACCTCTTGCACCTTGTGCATCTGTTCATCTTGCGCAAACAATGAAAACTGCAAAAACCCTTACGCTACATGTGTGACTCAATCTGTCGGACGCTTGATAGCACCAAGAGTACGAATGATCAGACAAAAGCGCATCGGTCTATTTTAACCGCCGCGTTCTGTTAGCGCTGCACTTTTGCACAAATTTCCCAGATCCAAGCTAAAACGCCACCGATTTGGCGAAAACCGGTGGCGTTTTGGTGGATCCAACAAGCCCCAATACTAGAGGCTGAAGTTGACTAACTCGCTATCGTCTTCCTCAGCATCACTGTTGCTGTTGCTGTTATTGGCGTTAGCGTTGGCATTGCCCTTATTGCCCGCGGCTAAGGCCTCTAAGTTCGCAGCACCAAAGGTCTTGCGCGCGTTGCGTTTGTTGCCTTTGTTACTGCCATTACCAAAGGCATCGCCATTGTCGTCGCCATCAGCGTTGTCCTTGTTGATAGTCACGAGCGATGGGTCGCTCTCAGTTTCGATACGCACGTTCTCAATCAAAGACTGCCACTTGATCTCAGGGTTTTGTTCTAATACCGAGAGCAAGTCAACGAAAGCCTTAATGGTATTACGTGGGGTTCTGAAGTAAGCCTCACCAATGTTTTGCGAGCAGTGGCGCAAGAAGGCCGACAACGCCTCATCTGGTAACAGATACTTCTCTTTGTCGCCATTGGCAAAGACATTACGGATATTGCACAGCAGCACAAAGAGCTCTTCTGGTGAGAGGTTCTCTAACTTGAGCACTGGGCCGTGGTAATCCACGACATTGGCAATCTGCGCAAAGCTGTTCTCAGCTAAGCGCGAGCGCAGTGCTTCGTAGCTGTAGAGACCCTTACGTGAATCACACAAGAAGTCGATGGTGCCACCTAACATAAAGCCGATGTTCTCGGCGCTGCCTTGGAGGCAGTCGTTTAAGATGCGCAGGATCTGCTCATAGTTAGAGGAGCGGGCACGGGCGTTAGGGAGCTTATAGAGATTGACCATCTCATCTAAGTTCACGAGGAGACCCTTGTAGCCAGCTTGGCACACGAATCTAGCAAGCAGCTTTAAGTGGTCATAGACCGAGCTGTCGGTAACGATACCGCGTACACCGAGCTCACGCTTAGCGTCAGTTCTGGTGGCGTACTCACCACGCAGATAACGAATGGCAGCTTGCTTTAAGTCGTCATTGTCCTTTTCGTAGCCCTCGTAGTATTTGGCAATGACCTCAGCAAAGTCATAGCCGTCCACGAGCTCAGATAAGGAGTGGAGCTTTTGCTTAATGACCTTTGGCACATCGACGCCTAATTCTTTGGCCTCGTCGATCTGCGTGGTGATGAACTTTTCGACCACCGAGATCATGGCATTGCCTTCAGGGTGAGCGCGGGTGGAGAGGTTGCGCATCAGCTCTTGGTAAAGGGAGCGAGCTTGGTCACCTGAGGACTGTAAACGGCGATCAGGGCCTAAGTCAGCATTGACCACGACCATACCCTTTTCTAAGGCCAGATAGCGAATCAGCTGTAAGAAGAAGCTTTTGCCCGCACCGAAGTCACCGACGACGACCTTAAAGGCACTACCGCCTTGGCAGACACGGTCAAGCTCTTCAATCATGGCCTTTACTTCGTTCACGCGTCCCACCTGAATATGCTCAAGGCCAACACGAGGGGTCACGCCGGCACGCAACGATTGAATAATTGCGGCACGCTCACGGGGTCTAATTTTTGCCATCTGAAGCTCTCCTACAGCATTTTGTGCTAGCAGCTTGTGCACGCAGACTAGAACCGGATCAGGTCTTGAACCTGATACCGTCAGGTATCACACCCCAACAAGCAAAGCCCGCGTGGATCGCCAAATAAAAAAGTGAGACTTTCATTATAGCCGATCGCTATTTACCTGTGCGGAAATAAGCAATTTCAGCCCGATTTCGATACCAAACAAGCTCTTACCAATCACCTGCCTCTATCTAGAGTCCTACCTACCAAGACAGCAGAGGCAGCTCAGCTCTTGCTGTTCTGCCTCTGTTATCGCTATATCCTGGATACGACTTTAGCGCAGAGCGCGCTTGGGGCGCGTTAGCGCACCTTCATAAAGATCGAGCCCTTACCTTGCAGGACACGTTGCCCCTCAGCGTTAAAGTGCGCCACATGGCCATATATTTGGGCAGCATCAGCGTAGTTGTAAGCAGCCTCTAAGGCATGAGGTACCACCAATGAAGCGGCACGCTCAGGGCTGCCTTCAGTTGAGGCAACAGCTGCGCTCAGCTGCGTGAGAGCCTCTTTGGCAAAGAGCGCAAAGTCCTTAGTGGTTGTGGCGGCGGTAGTGGTGGTGGCAGCTGCAGCAGCTACATTAGCTGTATCAGCTGGAACCATATTCATAGACCCACGCTGAGGTTTAGCCATAAGAGGGAAGAGGCGGACGTACTTATCTGCAAGGGCGGTGTCCTCAAGTGAGTAGTTGCTGTTAAAGATGCAGAGGAGACCACCTACCTTTAGCATGCCGTCGATCGAGACTAAGAGCTGCGAGAACTCAGCAAAAGGATAGACTTGTGAAGCATCGTGCAGCGCCATTGTCTCTGGGTGACGGCAGAGCACGGTCATGGCAGTGATGATGTCAAAGCTCTCTTTTACGTCCTGCTGTAACAGCTCGGAGGCCGTCACAAAGTTAAAGCCACCCACAGCCCCTTGATAGCCATGCAGATCCTGTCCGGTTGCATCATAGGAGTTAAGAGCTTGATTGACTAAGGAGGCTAAGTCAATCGAGGTCTTACTGTCTGCACCTAAGGCCTTAGCAGTGGCAGCATAAGCTTGCAGCATGGCTTCTTTGCCTTGATTGAGCTGCATCATGCTCTGCATACGGCGCGCAACGTTGATGGCATCAGGGCTGACATCCACACCATTGATGTCCTGGCATGGGAAGTAGTGCATCAGATCGAGGGCTTCTTGACCACGCGAGCAACCAAAGCTCAGCACCTTCAGCGACATTGGCTTAAAGAAAGGCAAAGCCGCACCAGTTAAGGCGCTTTCATTGAGCGCACGCTCAATATCAGCCACGGTCATATTAGGTGGCAGCAATAAGCGCTCATCACCACGTGCGGCTGCAGCAAGCAGCATGAAGTAGCGCAGATACTGCCAATGTAACTCATAGCGCTGATGGTAGGTGTAGTTAGACTGCTGAGCTACCTGCATCAGTGCTGCGGCGCTGTTAGCGATAGCAGCGCCGGTAGCGGCGCCGGTAGCGGCGCCCGCCCCTACTGTCTTCCTCTCAAGCAGAGCTTGAGCGTGAGGTACGTAGGCGGCTAAGACCTTAGTAAAGAGGCCATCAAAGCGCAGGCAGTCTTGATAGAAAGCTTGCAAACTCTCTTGTTGCAGTGACGAGACACAAGAGAGCAGCTGCGCCTTTAAATCCCCAGCACTAAAGAGCTGCCCTAAGCTCACACGTGGGAAGAGCTGGCGTAAGCCTACTAAGGTTGCGGTGGTTGCGGTGGTTGCTGTGGTTGCGTGCTCAGCATCGGCTACTACTGTAGCTTTGTTAGGAGCTGGAGGTAGTACTACCTTAAGGTCAGGGCGGCCAATCTCTAAGCTATGGTGGGCAGCCGAGAACTCATAGAGCTTGGTGATCTGCTCTTTTAGAGGAGGTGGCAAGAAGAAATCAAACTCACTTGCCATGAGACCTAAGAAGTACTCCTTAGGCATTGGGCCTTGTAGAGATGGATCCATCTCCACAAAGACGCTTGGAATGCCCTTGGTGGCAGCTAAGAGTTGCTCAAACTCCTTATCAGTAAAGAGCACGTCAAGGTCATCAGGGATGTAACCCTGATAGCCAAAGCTCACACAGCACTTACTGATCTGCAGTGGCATTGCAGGACGGGCTACACAGGCTGCATCATCAGTTCCCAATGTAGTAAAGAGATCATCACGCTCGGCATCAGCAGCTAAAGGACGTAGGCCTTTAGCGGTGGCCTCAGGGAGCTGCTGCTCTTTGAGGTAGGCACGCACGCGCTGATGGCGAGCTAAAGCGGCATTGATCTCTTGCGCAAAGCTTAGGGCAAGTGTGCTGCTAAGCTCTGAGCCCTTATCGACAATGACGCTATTGAGCTCAGGACGGCCTTGTAAGAAAGAGTACACGCCCTCACCTAAGAGCAGCACTAACTTGCTCTTTGGCCACATGCTATGGATACGCTCTAAGAGCTCTACAGCCACAGGGGATAGCCCAACCTCAGCGAGCTTGACGAAGTAATTGGAGGAAATACCAATGGTGAGCTCTTGCTGTACACCATAGCGCTCGGCCAGATTCTGCACTAAAGGCATGGCCTTGAAGCTATTTAAACAATCTGGGGCAGCTGCGCTTACTCCTTCTACTCCTGCGGTCGCAGCGGCGGCAGTGGTAGCTGTGGCAGCGGCGGCGGCAGCCTCTTGAGCTGCGGCTTTTGCTGCGGCCACATTCTCAGCTTGAGGCTCAACTAAGCTCAGTATTAAGCCTTGGGCTTTGCTAGCTGCTAGGATGGTGGCATTGCGGTGGAAGTTTAAGTAGGCATTGTGGCCAACAAGTAGCTGCGCATTTAAGGTCAGATCACGGAAGCTCTCGCTATAGAAGTCAGCTAAGAGCAGCTTGCTTTGATCGTCGATAAAGGTAATAGCTTTGGCCTTTGGCAGGACTTCATGTAAGAGGAAGCTAAAGTCACGGCACTGCTCACCACAGTAGTGGTAGTCACCCTTTTCGAGTACAGCCTGATTTGGGAAACGAGCTTGCTTAAGCACACGACGATAGGTGGCAAACTCTTGTGGGTTGAGGCGCACATTGCACACCACAAATGGTGGGCACTTATCCTTAGCTAAAAGCGAGAGTATGGCCTCGCTGACCTTATGCTGGCAGCTTAATGGCTTGTTAAAGAAGAAGAGGATGCCATCGAAGTTTTGGCAGATGAAGTCGTGATCAAAGTTCACCTGCGTGCTAATCGAATAGAACTCGCAATCGTGGAGCAGATTAGATTGTGCTGCATCACGCTGCAGCTGTTGCGCAGCAGTGCTGGCAGCGCTGTACTGGCTGTACTGATTGTTGCAGATGTCGTCGTAATCAAAGCTGACACCCTCACCTAAGATGGCTGCCGGATTCACCAGACGGTTGTAGTGGAGGCTGCGCAGAAAGTCGCTTTTGACCTGCAAGCTCTCATTGAGCTTAAAGCCGCTCATCAAGACATCATGATAATTGGAGAGCGCCGCTAAACTCTCATCGTTTAACACTAAGATGCGCACTGCCATAAGCTTGCTCCTTCTCTTCCTTTCCACAAAACCAACACCGATCGACACTGGCAGCACAGTTAATAGGCTACCCAGGTCAACAAAGACAGCTTCACGCTTGTGACTTTCCACAAGCGCTATTAATGATTATCGGCAGCCTCGCACAAAAAGGAAGCAAAGGTGTGCACCAAACAACACAAAACCAGATGAATGCGGGCGAGACTCCAAGCTTACAGTGGTGTGACAGGTGAGCACAGAAGCAAAAGCCACCACCTGCACTGCCAACAGTGGAGAAGCAGGCGGCTGTTAGCTCTAGGCCAGAAGGCCCAAAGCCCCCAAAGGCTCACACGGCCTTTGGGGGCTTTGGCATGTTGGTTTTGCTGGGGCGCGTGCTTGGACCTGGGCGGAGCAAGGGCAACTACTTGCGGGTGGCGGTGATCAGGCCCCAGCCTTCTAAGACATCGGTAGAGTCGATGGTGAAGTCATTTTCGTAGGCTGCAATCACCTCATCTAATTGGCTCTCTAAGATGCCTGATAAGGCCAGCTTACCACCTTGCTCGCACAGGGCTGCAATGTTTGGCTCTAGTTCGGCTAATGGGCCAGCTAAGATGTTTGCCACCACCACTGGGCACTTTGGAATGCGCTTGTCGCCACCATCAAAGAGCTTGAGCTTATCGACTACGTTGTTGCGCTCGGCATTGTCCTTACTGGCGATCAGGGCCTGAGGATCGATATCCACACCAAAGGCCTCAGTGGCACCAAGCTTTAAAGCAGCAATGGCTAAGATGCCAGAGCCACAGCCGTAGTCGAGGACTTGCTTGCCGGAGAGAGCGCCTTGGCTCTCAAGGCCGTCTAAGAAGCGCAGACAGAGGAAGGTGGTTGGGTGAGTACCAGTACCAAAAGCTAAGCCTGGATCTAACATCACGGTGATGGCATCACTCTCATCGACCTTACACCACGATGGGCAAATCCACAGGCGCTTACCGCACTTGATTGGCTTGAAGTTATCCATCCAAGCACGCACCCAATCCTTATCTTCTAAGTCATGGGCAACCATAGGGAAGTTATCACCATAGACGTGCTGGAGATAGGAGATTACTGGAGCGGTGTCGTAACCCTTTTCAAAAAGGCCAATTACTTGAGTGGTAGGCCACATACGCTGCTCACCAGGAAGAGGCTCTAAGATTGGATCATCTTTAGCGTCTTGGTAGGTCACAGACACAGCACCTAAACCAAACAAAATCTCGGAGATCTCTTCGGCCTTATCGCCATCGACGATCATCGATACCTGCTTCCAAGCTTGATTTTCACTCATGGATTTCTGCCTTGTTTATCGAATTCGTGGGAAAACGCCATAAATATAGCAGCTTGTGACGCTTTAGCCAAAATCAACAGGCCGCAATCCATATACCGTGGTACCAACCACGGTTTTGGGCAGCAGTCTATACCGCTGCTTTAGGCTGCTGCTGTTGTTCTTGATGCATCTGATCGTGTGGCATTGGGCGGATGACAAAAGGAGTGCTCAACTGCATCTCATACTCCGACTCACTAAATGGGTTGGAGATGAGTTTGCACAGGCGCTGGTGAATGAAGTGAGAAGTCTCTCCCAAATCACACAGATAGAGCTTATTGATGCGGTCAATCAGCACCTTATCAGGCACGAGGCTATTTAGGGTCGATACCGAAACCGCGTCGTGGTCTACCACCTGTATGTACAGCCACGAACCGTCTTCGGCTACATCAGAAATGTTGCTGATACCGCCTAAGGCACGCAGCATTGCGAGCACGCTGAGCTCAGGAGAGGAGCTGGCGTTAATGGCATAACCGACATTGATAGAGCGCCACTTGCGCTTACGATCTTGTTGACGCTCGCGGTTGAGCCACATAGAAAAAAGCACCAATACTACAGGGATAAAGATGGCAAAGCTCTCTAACACTGTCACTGAGGTATCAGACATAGCAATCTTGGTATAAGAGAGCACGACATCAGGCAAGTAGAGATTGTTGACGCTCGTAAGGGCTGGCACCTGCAAAAAATACGATATAGCAAAGCAAGCCATACTGGAGATCAGGAGCAAGCCAAAAGAGCCAGGGTAAAAGATCAACAGCAACAGCAGATTCAGCGATACACACGAGCCAATGGAGTTGGTCAGGATGCAAATAGCCACAAGCAAGGTAAGGAAGAGCCTGACATGCTTTTTGGTAAAGATCGAGCGTGTAAAGATGATGGCTGGCAGTGAAAGCAGGTCGGTGACCACAATAGTGTTAGTAAAGGCCGTCACCATGTTGTTTTGGTAGCGCAAAGTTACCAGCTCTCCTACCAAGTCATGGAAGCCTAAGGTCTGCAACAGCAAATAGATAGGCACATAAATAACCGAGAGGAAGCTCTTACCGAAAGTGTCATCGAAGGTATAGAGGACAAAGGTATCCATCTGACGCAAGATCAGCACTGCAGCAAGCAAGGTGATCAAAGGAAGCGCGATGACAAAAATGATAGTGGTAAAGATGCGCCTCGTGTGGCGAATAAAGTTCTCTTCAATTGAGCTCTGATAAGGCAGCATCGCCACTAGCGATGATACGGCCGCGAGCACACAGATAATGGGGTTCATGAGGACATCGGAGTTGTGATTAGGAATAAGCATCACACAGACGATGTAGGCTATAGCCACTGCTGTGATTTGGAAGCTGCGATCAAAGGTAGGAACCACAAAGGCAACCGCGACAGCAAAAAGACCAGGGAAGAAGATACGAGCCGACAGGAGCAGCACGCTGCGCGTCTTATCATCAAGATCAGGCGTGATGATCTCATTGAGCGACCAGGTACAGATCGCCAGCAGCATCAAAGGCAGCAAGATTAAGAAGCTGCGCTGCTTATATGTATAAGTATGAAATCTTCTCACTACAGCTCTCGAACACAACGACTGTCTTTGACAAACCACCGTGTTGCTACAGGCGGCTTTCTACTGCCAAGACAATGCCCGAAGGCTTACCACAACGAAGACTATCCAGAGCATGAACTACCGCTGACTTACGTCAGCGGTTTCGCAGGATCGTTGCCCTGCTTTTAGTAATGCTCCGCAACCTGC
>CALXYZ010000063.1 GCA_944393075.1 uncultured Anaerobiospirillum sp.
TAGACAGTCGGCCGGTTCCTATCAGGAACCAACAAATGAGATAAATAAGCCATTTGGCTTGATTTGTAGAAGTTCTCCAAGAACAAGCTGAGGCCAAAACAGCAACCACTCTACTACACCATCAAGTGGCCAAGCTTACAGCACTCTTACACAGAATGCGGTTACGTGTGCACTTGTCTTAGCGTAACCCCTTAAATTAAGGAGCCCACAGCCCCAGCAAGATTAGAAGAAAGCTTGCTGGGGCTAGGTTAAAAACTATGGATCAACAACGTCATCAAGAACTCTTAGCCAAAGCCAACGCTTTCATCGAAGAGCATTACAACGAGGTCGATAAGAGCTCCTACCCACACTTCCACTTAGCCGCTCGCTATGGCTGGATCAACGACCCTAACGGCTTCTGCTATGCCTTAGGCAAGTATCACATCTTCTACCAGTTCTACCCTTACGACGCCAAGTGGGGCCCAATGCACTGGGGGCATGCTACCTCCACCGACCTCATTCACTGGAAGCATGAGGAAGTGGCTTTAGCCCCATCTGAGGACTACGATCGTGATGGTTGCTTCTCAGGCTCTGCCATTGAGCATGACGGCAAACTCTACCTGATCTACACCGGCCATAAGGTCTTAGTTGAGGCCGGAGACAACTCTATTTGCCGCGAGGTGCAGGCTTTAGCTGTCTCTACTGACGGTGTGCACTTTGAGAAGTTAGGAGTGGTGATCGAGCCAGAGGACGAGAATATCCGCAACTTCCGTGACCCAAAGGTCTGGCGTGATGATGCTGACGGTTTATTCCATGTGGTCTTTGGCGCTACCAACCTGCAACATGCAGGTGAGATCCGCCATTACACTAGCTCTGATCTCTTCCACTGGAATCTCATTAGCGTAGTAAAGGAGATGGAAGACAACGCCTTCATGTATGAATGCCCAGACTTCTTTGAGCTGCCTGCTACTGATGCTGAGGGCAAGGCTGGTAAGTGGGTCTTAGCAACCTCGCCTATGGGTCAAGCTCCTGTCGGTTACACCCGTCAGAACCCATCGGTGAACTCTTGGCAGTCTGGTAGCTTTGATGGCAAAGTCTTCACCCCAGAGAGCAATCTCTATGAGGTCGATCGCGGTCATGACTTCTATGCTACCCAGTCCACCGCTACCCCAGATGGTCGCCGTGTACTCTTAGCTTGGATGAACATGTGGAAGCTGCCTTTCCTCAACTACCCTGATCACTGGTGCGGTGCTTTAACCTTACCTCGTGAGATTAGCTACAAGGATGGTCACCTCTACCAAAAGCCAGTACGTGAAGCTGCTTCACTGCGTACCAAGGAATACGCTATGAGCGCTGCTGACAGCACCTTAAAGTCTACCTTTAAGGTCGTGACCACCAATGCAGCAACCGAGATCTCCTTCAAGGTCACCCCTCAAGAGAACGACGCAGAGCAGTATGGTATTGCTATTGGCAACTCCATCCGACTGTTCTTTGATCGTCAGACCAAGACCCTGACCTTATTCCGCTTAGATCTCAACGCTACCTCGTACCGCGCTCTGCCACTTGCTTGGGATCAAGAGCACGAGCTGCAGATCTTCATCGATAACAGCTCCATCGAGGTCTTTATCGACGGCGGTCACGACACCATGACCTCCAATTTCTTTGGTAAGGATCACTCCGTGTCGCTGTACGCCACCAATGGTCAAGCAGCCTTTAAGGAGACTCGTGTCTACGACTTAGAGCGCCCAATGTTCGGTGCTTAACACTATTTAAGGCGTCCACCTTTACTCCTAGAACAAAATCTTTCCAAAAACTCAAACAGCCCCAGGCTTTGGCAAGTGGCTGTTTTTTTTTTTTTTTTGCCGCCCAAAACGCCATCGCCACGACATCAAGGAGACTCGCGGGCGTTGACGGTATGGGGTATGGAGTGAACGTGGGCAGATCTTAGATCCTAGGCTTGAGCAGCTGGATTCTTCTCTAAGGCGCCAATCACATAGTCTAAGGTGTAATACTGCTGAGGCTTTAAGGTAATGAGGCCGATCTTGTTGTTAAAGGCATTTGCAGGGCAGCTCATTGGCTCTACGGCTAAACACTTGCGGCCTAACTTAGCTGGAGTAAAGAGCTGGACAAAAGGAGCGCTGCTCTTGCAGTAGACCTCAATGTCGTCGTTCTCTAAGGTCACGGTGTTCATGCGCGACTTATCAGCCGAGATGAAGCAGTGATCCATTTCAATGGTGTTGAGCTTGCGCTTCTTGGTAAAGTCGAAGTCCATCTCAGCAACATCGACCTCTTGGTCTGGCACCTTGCGCTCAGTTAAGGTGAAGCACTTCTTAAATGGCATGGTCAGCGAGCACTCGTCGATCAGGGTCTGATCGCAGGTGATGTATGGGTGCATACCTACACCGTAAGGGGCATCAACCTTGCCGACATTAACGGCAGTGATGGAGACCTTAAGGCCCATACCATCGATCAGCTCGTAGTTAGCGTTGAGCTTGATGAGGAATGGATAGCCGTAGATTGGGCTGACATAGGTCTCTAAGACGAGGGCATTTGATCTAAGGTCAAAGATGCGCCAATCCTTCCAAGCCACTAAGCCATGGCTGGCGCTGTTGGTACCAAAATCAGTGATAGGAAGCTGGTAGTCTTTCTGATCGAAAGTGTACCTACCATCTAAGATGCGATTTGGCCATGGCGATAAGATCTTACCTTGGTGAGCTACAGGGATGCTCTCAGGGTCGAAAGGCATGGTGATATCATGGCCATGATATCTCACCGACGCAATAGCGCCGCCCATGGTCACGATAGTCGCCATGTAATCGTTCGACATCAAACTAACTGTCTTGCCACTTAAATGCATAACCTTGCCTCATGTGAAATCTTGAAACAGCGAGCGCGTCAGCAAGCTAAAGATAGCGGCAAAGACCAAAGTCACACCCGTGCCACACTCAGAAAGATCTTAGCGATCTTAGCGATCTTAAGTCTGATTAAGTCTACTAAAGAGAGCCACACGAAAAGCCAAAGAAAGCTGCCACGCTAGCTTAGGGCAATTTAGAGCCTAACACCTCTCACTTGCATCGGAGATTCTGCGGTAAGTCCTGCCCTGTATTAGTTACAACACACGATATCATGACCGCAAGTTCTGCATCTGAGCTTTACGCAAAACTTAGTTGCAAGGCACACTTTTTTGCCAGTTTGTTTAATTTCTTGGTTCTTTTGCTATCAAGTGGTGCAATTTACGCAACCAGAGCATCTATTCTCTAACATAGAGATGTAGACTTACCAAAGCCAAACACCTCATGCACGCTAGTTGTAGAACTTCGCAACTCCATTAGAGTTAGCCATTGTTGAGTGCAGTTACCAAACATTGCGAATAAGCGAAGTACTCACACGAGGACGCTATACTGCATTACTACGGGTTGTTAATGGGCAGAAAGGGGCTGATCACGTCCAAGACTACCGTGAGCAAGCGAAAGCCTCAGCCACGTTCCTCCAGCTCAGGTAAGCGCCTGACAACTTGCAGCCGCGCCTAAAGTGATCCCAGTGTCTATAACTAAAAAAGGCCCCCTGCATTGCAGGAGGCCTTTTAGGAGCACATACATGTACATGGACATAAGTGGTGCTTGGAAGAACCCTCACCCACGCCTGCGTCTGCGTCTGCGCCTGCGCGTGTGAAGCGCAGGAACTAGCGTTGGCGGAGGTGTGGTTTATAGTCTAGTGACCACCAGACATGCGGCGCTCAATTTCAGCAGCATTGTCTAAGATCACCTGACGGCACTCTGGTGGAAGCAGAGCATCTTCCTTGGTCAGACGCAGCCACCTTAAGGTGTAGTACACCAGAGCACGACGGCAGGTATAGACCACGGTGCCGTTCTCATCCATGCCGTAATCAAGCTCGATTGCACGACGGGCGCGCTCTGGAAGCTCAGGGTTAGCGCGGAGCACTAAGTCGATGAGCTCGTTCCAATCGTTGTCGTCACGACCAGAGGTACCAACCTCACGGAAGCCATTGCCGATAGGATCTGGGAAGCGATCGCTTGGTGCCGAGATTTCAGGCACAGCGCAACGTAAGATGCGCGAGAGCACGAAGTCTCTGAAGGTGTGGTGGTCGTAGCAGTAAGCACGCACATGCCAACGCAGACCGTCATAAGCAAGGCCGTGTGGAGCAATCAAGTGATCGGTGTTCTTGTTGCTCGACACACTCATGTAAGAGATGTGCACAGCCATTTTATTGCGAATCGACTCTAAGAGGTTGAATAACACCTCAGCGTCGATGTTGCGACGTGGTGGTACGAAAGTAGCCACACCCACGTTTGGCACGAAACCAAAATAGTTGCGGCTTGGTGGCAGATCACCACGGCACAGTGCGAGCAGATCAGCTAAGTAGCTCGATGGAGAGCACAGCTGAGGGAACAGAGGCTTAAAGTCAGGGGTGCGCACATAGTACTTTAAGTGGCGATCGTAGGCTAAGTTGACGCGAGGTGGAATGTTATCCTGCACCAACTGATGATAGCGGGCGATGTCTAACGAAGCCTGAGGGATAGAGATACCGAAGAAGTCCACTAAGTCACGACGGTTGATCTTGCCATCGCAGCTTAAGCGGAAGTCGATGAATTCTAAGCGGCGAGTCTGGTTCCATCGATTAATGGTACGATCCTCTGCTGCCCTCTCCTCAAACTCTTCCACGGTTGAAATTTTCTTTTTACCAGCCATAAACTTGCTCCTCAAAGGTCAGCCTAACTCTTAACTACTTCATGCACACTAAGTGTTGGCACTACCTGTAGCTGTAGTGACGTTAAGCGTGACAGAGATGGGAGATAAGCGCTTGGCTTGACCAGCAGCTTTAACGTAAGTGCCGCAGCGCTTACGTCTCCCCACATCATTAACAAAATCCGTTAAGTCAGGCATACACAGCAACCCTCGCACTTTCTTCCTCACCGTATGAGCGCCTACACACAGGTGAAGCTTTTTTAGTGCTTGAGCTTGTTTCTGGCTAAAAGCTTGATGGCCCTGTTTTTACCTTGAGCAATCAAGAGAGGCTCATCCTACCCCAGCCCTAGGACGCGCCGTGAATGCTTTGCTACTTTTCGTATGAGATTTCTTGGTGGCTTAGTATCCCTCATTCCTCATACCACATTACAGTTTGAGCAGCCTTTCTTGCTAGTACTTTACTAGTACCATGCTAGCAGTGCTAGCTAAATGTATGGTGCAAATGCTCAAATATCCAACTGTGCACACAAAAAACCATTGCGTCTACACAACCTATGGGAACATTAGGCTGTGGTTTAAGCCTAATATTCGTCAGGGTCTACCCTTGTATGGGTTATATGCCCTAACCACAACACTTTCCTAAATAGACGGTATGCGACTGCTACTGCAATGCTCTTGATTTTTTGATACTTGGGAAACTCCACCTGCAAAAAACTCATTAAACGTAGTATATCACCTAAAAGTTATCGTTACATATTTTTTAGATTAATATAGCGCATTAGCGTATAATCTTAGCTAGGTTTGCACGTGCTATGCAAACGTTGTCAAATCCTGTGTATAAGCCAAATTTTTAAAAATTTAATCAGCCTCTTTGCAAAGCGTCGATGGTCAGAAAGGCAAGCAAGGAACAAGGAACAAGAAACAAGGAGCAGCAACAGTGCTGTCAGCAGCAGGGATGTGGTGGCACCTCTCTTCCAAGCTGGCCGTTTAGCGGCCCAGCTTGGAAAGGAGCGCAGGAGCTGCGCCCACAGGACGCAGACGTGAACGCGGACACGGGTGCAGGATGTTATGTGGCGAGGTTTTGCAAGCACAGAGTGATCATGCCTGAGACCGTGTCTTCTCTGATCTTGTCGGTGACTTCGATCTTTGGCATCAGCACGATTTCTGCTTCGGTCGAGAGGCGACGCTTGAGGCGATCAGCTAATGCTGGGCCTGACTTTAGGCTCTCGGTGTAGACCACAATAAAAGCTGGGTTGAGCACGCAGGTTACAGCCTGCAGAGTACGCACGGCTAAGTCATCGGCAGCATTTGGCTCTAGAGGTAAGATGCCAATATTGTTATACATAGGGAAGTGCTTTACTTCACCTGCCAAGCCGTCACGACCACGAATCAGCGAGCCGTTATAGCAAAACGAGCATACTGGGGAACGACCAGGAACGAGTGCCAGACCGCATACGAACTCGTATTGGGCATGGCGCTTAAAAGCACCTAAGGTCGCAGCGTTAATGTCGGTTTCAAAAAACACTGGCAGGTGAAAGCGGTTCTTTAAGTGCTGAGCTAAGCGCTTGGAGAGCGGGTCTCGGCGCAGAGCTGCGGCCATACGACCACCTACCGCATCCGATGGCATCGAAATACCGATCATAGCGATCTTTGGGTAGCGCTCTAAGTAATTTTCGATAGCCACGCGGAACTCTTCTACCGCCAGCTCCATTAAGAGCTCCTCGCGACGCTCAATACATTCACCAAAAAGGTCGTGAATAGAGTAGCCAGCGTAGTCGTGCCCACCACGCTTATAGCAGGAGATGATGAGAACCAGCTTGTAAGCAGCATTAAAGTGGTAAGTAGTAGCAGGACGTCCCTTGAGGTTCTTAGTGCGTGAACCCATCTTTACTTGACCAGATTGCACTAGCTGATTTAAGAGCTTATTGACCGTCACCACCGAGAGTCCAGTGATCTTGTTGAGACGGGCAGCGGTTGCGACCTGCTCTTTATGCAGAGTCCGCAGCACAATCTCTAGGTTCTTCTCGCGGATGTCATGGCTCATCAGCAATTGATTAATGTCGGTCATACCAGCCTCACAACATGACCACAACTTCTGTTACCGACTCTTACCAAGCGCAATAACAGCTCACAAATACGGTGTGGCGCCCACACCTATACCTCACTACACGCCTCTCAGATTTTGCCCTGCACTTTTTGGGAGTGTTAGACATGGTTTCCGAGCGACGCCTCGCCTATTTCAGCAATTTCTTTGCAATGCTGCAAGTCAATTTTGAACACTTACATACAAGTTCAGCTCGCACTTGCCGCGCACTTACGCAGCTGTTACACACGTACCATACAAGTACAGCGGCTAAGCGCTGCCGCTTACATGGCAGTTGTGCTCTTTTGCTCGCACTTTTTGTCTGCAAACGCTTGCTGCCATATGCAATCAGTCTTACACCCTGCTTTTGCTCTGCGCTCACATTGCACAAAAAAGTATATTTCCTTCCTTTAGTTCTGACTTTTGCTGTCGCGCTTAACGCTCGCAAATGGCTTGAACTAGCCACTGCGACCACCTTTGCTCCCCCTACTTTGTCCTGCAAGTTGCGGCTTGTGCCCTTAGTATGTCAGTGCAAATAAGCGTAAAGCCTTATAGCATGCGGCTTTGCGCCATAAATCACTGCCACGTTGTGCGGGTTCTCTGCGAAAAATTACATTAGCAAAACTTATTAATTGCTACAGCTATCCGCCCCATTTTGCCCGCAAAAGTCCCTACTAAGTGGCGCAATCCTAGGCAAAATATAGCATGTAATCGGGCTTTTAGTATTCTTAAACCTATTTATTAAAGTATTTTTAAATAAAAAGCAATAGCTTTCATTTTGTGATCTACATGGCAGTAGACCTAATTCGGGTTTAATAGTTAGCCATATGCAACCGCAAAAAAGGCTGATTGTATGCGCCGCAGCGGATGGTACTCGTCTGAATGGCTCTACTGTACACATTCCCAAGAGCTGTAGTTAAGCGCGCTTTTGCCCCTTTTTTTTGTGAGATACATCAAAATTTGTGCACGGCTAACTGCGCGATTTACGGTGTAGGCGCGTGGATTTTTAAAAAAGCTTTGACTATATTGATTTGCAAAGGAAATCTTTATGAGCAGGTAACGCCCTACAGCTCCAAATACAGCTCCAAAGCCCTTAGAAGTGCCCTATAAGGCCACTTTCACTACCATACAAGTGACGGGCAAAAGAGCAGCTTGGCGCTAGCAATGAGCAATATGCTCTTACCCCATGTGATTTGCTTCATTAACGCAAGTGCTTTTCGTGCATATGCACAATTAGCACAAAGCACTGCATTTCTGCATAACGGCTAACTGCAAAACTGCATGCCGGCCTATCGGCATATAAAAAAGCTAAGCCGATGCAGGCGGATTCAAGCTAATGCAGGCGGAAATCACCACAGTGCAACGTCAGTGATAGCAAGTACCAAGCGGTAAGGCAGCTTTAAGCTTTCTTTCTTTCTTGCTCATAAGGCCAGCAACGCCAAAGAGCAGCATCCTTATCTGCCCTTTGCGGCGTCTTTAGTTGTTGAGAAGTCACACTGCGGCTGCAGCTTTGCTGCGCCACACCCTTAAATTTGTTTGTAGGTAAGGGTGCGTGGCCACTTATATAAGTAACTAACGCTCCAACTTAAGACGTTGAGCTTTGCGCTTCCACCTCCTGCACTCATCCACAGCCCAAGCACCTAGGCAGTGCTTGTGAATGAGCGCGGCTTTTTTCTTGGTGGCCCCATGCAACCGCATGTAAGCTCCAAGCGACGTTGGTGTGCACTCTGTTTCCTTTTGGATCTTTTCCATTAGTTAGTTGCTTTCATTAGGATTGTCTACCAATCGGCAGTTCCTTGAGAATGGATCACAAGCTTATGGCAAGTTGGACACCTAAATGAGGATATGGGTGTCTTGGTCACTTTGCGATTGCATCAGTTATTTTTTGCTGCAACTTTTTTAGTTGATTCTTTGTTTGCTGATGCCAAAGGCTTTTGATCCATCGCAGTAAGTCAAAGTAAATAGCTAAGGCTAAGAACATTTTGATTTGACGCACGATAAAGGAGCCTACTTTGCTTCAGATTAGATTACACGGTCGTGGCGGCCAAGGCGTTGTTACCGCTGCTGAAATGCTTTCTCTGTCAGCATTTTTAGAAGGTCACCATGCCCAAGCTTTCCCAAGCTTTGGTAGTGAGAGAACGGGTGCCCCTGTTGTGGCTTATGCCCGTATCGATGACAAAGAGATCCGTACCCACGAGCCTATTTTGATGCCTGATGCTGTGGTCGTTCAGGATCGTACCTTATTAAGTGCCCTCGACGTTTTCGCCGGCTTAAGCGAGAATGGCTTTGCCATCATCAACTCCGCTGAGAAGCCAGAGGACTTAGTGCCAGAGATTGTCGCCAAGCTCCCTCAAGGCCACGTCTTCACCGTCCCTGCTACCGACTTTGCTATGCAAAAGATCGGTCGTCCTCTCCCAGGCGCACCAATGATCGCTGCTTTAGCTGCAGTGACTGGCGTATTCAAGTTAGAGTCGGTTCAAAAATCCTTCCAAACCCGCTATCCTGGTAAGGTTGGTGACGCTAACGCTGAGACCGCCGCTTTAGCTTACGAGTACATCATGAACGTCAAGAATGGAGGCGCAAATGCTTAAGCAAATCGAAGGTTCTCTTGGTATCGCTGAGGCTGTTGCCTTATGCCGCCCAGGTGTTGTCTGCGCCTACCCAATCTCTCCACAAACCCACATCGTGGAAAATGTCGGTAAGTTAGTAAAGGAAGGCAAGCTCGAGAACTGCGAGTTCATCAACTGCGAGTCCGAGTTCTCCGCCCTTTCGATCTCCATCGGTGCTAGCGCTGGTGGTGTCAGAACCTATACCGCTACTGCTTCTCAAGGTCTGCTGTTCATGGCTGAGGCTGTTTACAACGCCTCTGGCTTAGGTCTGCCAATTGTGATGACCGTAGCTTCCCGTGCTATCGGTGCCCCAATCAACATTTGGAACGACCACTCTGACTCCTTATCGCAACGCGACTCCGGCTGGCTGCAATTATTCTGCGAGTCCAACCAAGACGCAGTTGACACTCACATCATGGCCTTCAAGATCGCTGAGAAGGTTGGCCTCCCTGTGATGGTGCTGATGGACGGCTTCGTGCTCACCCACGCTTTCGAGCGCTTAGACATCCCATCCCAAGAGCAAATCGATTCGTTCTTGCCTGATTACCAACCACAAGAGTACTTAGATCCAAAAGAGCCTATCTCTATGGGTGCTATGGTCGGCCCTGAGGCTTTCACCGAAGTACGCTTACTCCAGCAACGTAAGATGTACAAGGCCTTAGGTGTGATCGAAGAAGTCACCAAGGAGTACCGTGCTTTAACCGGTCGCAACAGCGGCGGTTTAGTTGAGTGCTACAACTGCGACAACGCTGACATCAAGCTCATCATCGCTGGTTCCTCCGTTGGTACCGCTAAAGATGAAATCGATGTCTTAACTAAGCAAGGTTACAAGGTCGGTATCATCTCCTTAAAGGCCTTCCGCCCATTCCCATACGATGCTATTCGTGAGGCTATCGGTGACACCAAGAAGGTGGTGGTACTTGAGCGTGCCTTCTCCTTTGGTGCTCGTGGCATCATCACTCCTGAAGTTGAGCGTGCAATGCGCGGCACTGATTGCTGCATCCGCACTACTATCGCCGGCTTAGGTGGTCGCGCCATCTTAGGCTCCACCATCAAGAAGATCGTCGATTTAGGTCTTAATGACAAGCTCACCGATGAAGTTACTTGGGTTGACGTTGAGCCAAAGGTTCTCAACAACTACCTCAAGGACGCTGAGGGTGTTAGCTTCGCTGATGGCCCTGTCTCCGACAGCGACATCATCAAGTCCATTAAGTAAGAGCGACCGCGCTTAGTTTGGGAGATCGCAATGTTAGATAAAATTGAATTCTACCAGACTGGTTCTAACACTGTTGGTAACCGTCTTTTAAACCCATCCATGCGCGCCACTCAGGCTGCAGTGGATCGTCCAAACACCTTAACCTCTGGCCACCGTGCTTGCCAAGGTTGTGGTGAGGCCTTAGGTGCCCGTACTGCTATCGACGCTGCAATGCGCGCCACCAATGGCCAGCTCATCGTCTGCAACGCTACCGGCTGCTTAGAGGTGTTCTCCACCCCATATCCAGAGTCAGCTTGGCGCTTACCATGGATACACTCCTTATTCGGTAACGCTGCTGCTGTCGGTACCGGCATTGCTGCTGCTGCCCGTATCCGTGCTAAGAAGTACGGTGGCAAGGCTGCTCGCGTGATTGCTCAAGGCGGTGACGGTGGTACCACCGATATCGGCTTTGGCCCATTATCTGGCATGTTTGAGCGTAACGACGATGTGCTCTACATCTGCTACAACAACCAGGCTTACATGAATACCGGTGTGCAGCGTTCGTCTGCTACCCCTCCTAGCGCTCGTACCGCTACCACTCAGTTAGTTGGTGATCAACCAGGTTCTGATTGGGGTAAGGGTAAGAACGTGCCATTAATCGCTATGGCCCACGGTATTCCTTACGTTGCTACCGCTTCTGTCTCTGACCAACGCGATATTGAGTACAAGATCGAGAAGGCCATGCAGTACCACGGTGCCCGTTACATCGAAATCTTCGTCCCATGCCCATTAGGCTGGGGTAGTGCTTCTGGCTCTACTGTGACTGTGGCTCGTCTTGCTGTCGAGACCGGCTTCTACCCTATCTTCGAGGCTGAGTACGGCAAGGTCACCTCCGTGCACAAGATCAAGCAAAAGCAACCAATCATCAACTTCTTAAAGCTGCAACGCCGCTATGCCCACTTAACTGGCAAGAAGGGTGATCCTAAGATCTTAGAGCGCATCCAACAGATGTGCGACGAGAACATCCGTAGCTACGACCTCTTAGGCGATTCCATCCCTGAGACCGTACCTACCGCCATCCAAGCCTTCGAGCGTAAAGAGCTGATTTAGGAGTGTTTTCAAGATGATGAATAAGCCATTCGCCACAACCCTTGATCCAGCCACTTCGCTTGGTAATCACACCGGTTCTTGGCGTACCTTACGTCCAGTTAATGTCTTCAAGTTGCCACCTTGCAACAAGCAGTGCCCAGCAGGCGAGAACATCCAGCAATGGCTGTACTACGCCTCTGAGGGTGACTACGAGCACGCTTGGCGTATCTTAACTGAGGAGAACCCTCTCCCAGCATGTATGGGCCGTGTTTGTTACCACACCTGCGAAGGCAAGTGCAACCGTGGCTACTTAGACGAGAGCGTCGGCATTAACTCGGTCGAGCGTTTCTTAGGTGACTACGCTATCGCTCACAACTTAGCTTTCAAGAAGCCAGCTCGTGAGACCGGCAAGCGTGTCTTAATCGTGGGTTCTGGCCCAGCAGGCTTAAGCGCTGCTTACCACCTGCGCCGTTTCGGCCACACCGTCCACATCGTTGAGATGGCCCAAAAGGCTGGCGGTATGATGCGTTATGGCATCCCAGTTTACCGTCTGCCACGCGAAGTCTTAGATGCTGAAATTCAACGCATCTTAGATATGGGTGTGACTATCGAGTACGGCCGTAAGATCGAGAACATCTTAGAAGAGAAGGCTAACGGCAAGTACGACGCAGTGGTGATGGGCATGGGTGCTAGCTTATCTACCAACGTCGACATCCCAAGTGGCGACACCACCCGCATCCTCACCGCTCTTGACGTGTTAGAGACGGTCTCTACCGACGGTGACATCCAAATCGGCCGTAAGGTTGCTGTGTACGGTGGTGGTAACACTGCTGTTGACGTGGCCCGTTCCTTACGTCGTTTAGGTGCCGAGCCAATCATCGTGTATCGCCGTAACCGCGATAAGATGCCAGCCAACGAAGAAGAAATGGATGGCGCTATCGAGGAAGGCATTCAGGTGAAGTGGTTATCCACCATTAACCAAGCCGAAGGCGAGAAGCTCAAGATCGAGAAGATGGCCTTAAATGAGCAAGGCTACCCACAACCAACTGGCGAGTTTGAAGAGATGGACGCTAACAGCGTGGTGCTCGCAATCGGCCAGAACGTTGACCTGTCGATCTTAAAGAACATTGAAGGCTTAGAGCTGCAAAAGGATGCAGTGACCGTCAACACCACCACCTACGAGACCACCATCCCAGGCTTATTTGCCGCTGGTGATATGGTTCCAGGTGATCGTACGGTGACCGCTGCTATCGGCATGGGCAAGCATGCTGCTCGCGGTGTGCACGGCTACTTAACTGGCCGTCCATACGTCAAGCCAGAGAAGCACCCAGAGGCTCGCTTCGAGGACATGCACCCATACTACTACAGCGATGCTCCTAAGAAGGTTCGCCCTCAATTAGAGTTAGCCCGCCGTACTTCCACCTTTGACGAAGTGCAGCACGGCTTAACTGAGGAGAACGCTGTATTCGAGGCACGTCGTTGCTTATCCTGCGGTAACTGCATGGAGTGCGACAACTGCTACGGTGTCTGCCCAGACAACGCCATCATCAAGTTAGGCCCAGGCAAGCGCTATGAGTTCAACTACAACTACTGCAAGGGTTGTGGTGTTTGCGCTCAAGAGTGCCCATGCGGCCATATCGTTATGGTTCCCGAGAAGATCTAAGACCCTGTCGGCAAATCTTTTCTGAAGCTTGCCTTATGGCAAACGCCCACCTTGCAGCAGCTAACTCAAATGCTCTCACAGCTGCAAGGTGGGGCGTGAGCTTCCAAGCTTTGCAGCTAGCAGTTAGCAGTTAGCAGCTGCTAGTCAAGGCAAGCACAGAATAATGATCACGAAAACAGAATCTAATCTGAGTAGGGCTTTGGCCCTTACGCCAAGCGGGTTTCGGCCCGCTTTTTTGTTGTGTTTTGCCTTTTCAAGCGTAACTAAAGTCGCTAAAATTATCTGTCGGAAGATTGCATTGCAACCATAAGGTGCGGTATGCAATCACACTGAATGGAGAAGAGAATCAAAGCCAAGCACGTCTTAGCTTGCAAAGGATTTATGGCGCTTTTTTATCAAATCTTCGGCAGACAGAGGTACCAAGTGCGTCTTCAGCTACTTAACCTCTCGTGTTATTTCTTTTTTAGACTTACTGTCTGCGCCAGCATAGCAGTCGCAATTGCAATAACAACTGCAGTAGCAACTGCATCAACTGCTTATGGCGCCACGTCAGCACCAGATTCCTCGGCAAGCGACAATCTAGCTACTACAATACTCAACAACAGCATTATCAACACAAATGGTAACTGCTCCCCACAATTAGTAGCTGACACTTTAGGTAACCTTACCCCCATCAAAGATCACCCTAACAACTTGCCTCCATGCTGCATTAACAACATGGTCAACAGCAATTGCGAGCAATTTGCTGCGGCTACTAGTGTTTCAAACAGTACTGTACAGTCCCAATCTATAGCAGCTGCTTCCTCTGATGCTGCTAGCTCTGCTGCCACTGCCACTGCCGCTGCCGCTAAATCACAGCACATCCATGGCGACATGAGTGTCAGCAGTCCTGATCTGTCGCAATTAGATCAGGCTTTTGCTTATGCCCAAGGCGATATTCAGGCTCGTATCGACACCAAGATCATGGCCAAAAACGCCACGGCAATGACCTCTCTTAACGATATCAACAACATGGCCTCTAACGATAAGGTAGATGGTGTAACCATTAAGGGTGATAAAGGCGTTAAAGCGAGTGCTACCACTAACTCTGCCAATGCAAGTGATCTACCTTGCTGTATTCCTCCTGAGACGTTAAGCCCTGAGGAAGTCCTCAAGTCGGTCTTAGCTCAAGATGAAAACGACTTTGGCCCTGAGCTCTTAGAGCTCTCGCCTGAGGCCCAAGCAGTGGATTTTGAGCATATGCAGAATAAAGCAGCTCTAGAACAATCCCCTGACCACGATTGGCATCAGCAACTTAAAACCCAAACACTGACGCCAAGCTACAAAGAGATTATTGCCAGCGCCAATAGCTACGCTCGCGACACGGCTATCGCATCTGCCGCCGCCTCTGCTGGCTCTGAAAACATGGGCAAAAACTATCGCCCAGTGCAGACACCTTACTTTGAATACAGCTTAAATGAGTGCTGGATAGAGTTAATGCCAGCCCGCGAGAACCAAAAAGAGCTCTATGCTCTGTTCTCAAACCCATGTAAAGCTACTCATATTGAGGTAAGTGTGCTGCGCCGTACCCATTATGATTTAGAGGACTACGCTAAAAAGGTATATAGCAGCCTCAACGTCGATCCACGTATGCATCTCTATAATGATCTAAAGGGCGCAGTCCACAATGGGCTTTACACCATCTCCTATGAGGTCTTTGGGGTTGATAACGTCAACTACATCACCTCTAACGGCGATGACGTTGCTTCGATCTTAATTACAGGCGATATCAGTACGGGTGTAGCTTTCCTCAATAGTTTTAAGAACAGGGATCCACATCTGCTGCCTCTGTTTGAGGTCAAGGAACATCAGGCACCACCACCTTACAACGTCCGCAAAGATCAGCAACTCGCCCACAAAAACCACGCTGCCGACTAACCATCTAGTGCGGCGGCTGCTAGCTGGCAACCGTGCCCTGCATAGCGTGGGACTCTCTGCGCCGTTCACGCTCAACTGACATACCAGCCTCTGTTGTAAGCTTTTCTGCAGCACGGCTGCGATCTGCATCTCATTCTGCGATATTTGCGGCACAATTCCGTGCTTTTTCTTCCAATAGGTATAGACTAAAAGTCTAAGGCAAATGAGCCATCATTTAAGTTACCACGAGAGCGGTGAGTAACTTAGATGAGCGCCTTGCACAAGTAAATGTTAGCGATGTGATATAGGCTGCTAACAAGAGGTTAGCTTGAGAGTCAATGTGATCAACAAGCGTGGGCAGGAAATAATGCCAATGTCCGCGGCAACAGCACGCCGTTATCTGACTTATAGCGACCAATACCCCACTCGTGAGAGTGGGGATAAGGTCGCATGTTTGGATAAAGTATTGCT
>CALXYZ010000064.1 GCA_944393075.1 uncultured Anaerobiospirillum sp.
TAGACAGTCGGCCGGTTCCCATCAGGAACCAACAAATGAGACAAACAAGCCATAGAGCTTGATTTGTAGAAGTTCTCGCTGGTTTTAGGTGACACAGTATTGTGCTGAGTCGATGTTCTTGTTAGATCAGAAGTGAGGGGAGCAAATGAGTGAAGTTGTCAAAGAGGGAGTAGTGGATTATGTGGTTGCTATTCCTGCTCGCTATGCCTCAACCCGTCTTGCAGGTAAGCCATTAGCCTTAGTTGGTGGTAAGCCTATGATTGTGCAGGTGTGCCTGAAGGCTTTAGCCTCTAAGGCAAAGGCCGTGATTGCCTGTGTAGACCACGAAGAGGTGGTAAAGGCCTTAGAGCCTGTGGATACGGAAAACCCTCGCCTGCAGATTTGCCTGACCTCAGACAAGCCACGCTCAGGTACTGAGCGTATCGCTGAGATGCTGCATTTGCAGAACTTAGATCCCGAAACCATTGTGGTCAATGTGCAAGGTGACGAGCCTTTAATCACCAAAGACCACATTGATGAGGTGGCATCCTTACTTGCTCGCAGCGGTGCCGATATGTCCACCCTATGTGCGCCAATCACTACCATTTCCGATGTCTTTGATCCTAACTGTGTCAAGGTAGTTTTAGACAAGAACAACTTTGCGCTGTACTTTAGCCGTGCCCCAATCCCATATGAGCGCGATAACTTTATGCGCGGCGTCGATCAGGTCACCAAGCTTGAATACACGCACTACCACCATATCGGCATCTACGGTTACAAGGCTAAGACCATCTTAGACTACTTGCAGCGTGAGCCAGCTCCACTTGAGCAAGCCGAGAGCCTTGAGCAGTTACGACTTCTGCACTACGGAATGAGGATTGCCGTGGCTACCACCGATCGTCCACCAGAGACTGGCGTGGATACCCAAGCCGACTTAGAGCGCGTCAACCGTATCTTAGCCTCTGAGCACCAGTCTTAAGATCACGTCTAAGCCTGAGCCCTAGGCGTTCTTCAAGGCAGATTAGGTATGGGCAAGGTTTTACCAGTCTGCCCTGAAGGCTGCAAGCCATGTGGTTTGGTGTGAGTAGCCACGATCTTTAGCTGGAGCCCTGTGAAAATAAGCTTCTTTGTGAGGAGTGTGTATGGTGAGCAAAGACCAACAAGCAAACATCACGGTATTGGAGCCGCCTAGTCGCTACGCTTTGCAAGCAGGAGTATCAGGATTTGAGGTGCGTCGCGATAACGGGATGATTTACGTTGATAAGACAGATCTGATTGCAAAGCTAGCGTTGTTTCATGAGCCTGTCTTTATTGCTCGTCCACGTCGTTTTGGCAAAAGCCTTTTGTGCACTACCCTCAAAACTCTATTTGCTAAGGGTACCAAGAACTTTAAAGGGCTGGCTATTGAGAAACAGTGGCATGAGCCAACCTACCCAGTATTGGATCTGAATTTTTCTACATGCGTGCTTGCTAAGGACAACTCAAACTTAGAGCAAGTCATGTTCAACCTTTTTGATCTTAAGTTTAGCCTTTCTTATGTTGAGCCGTTTCTGCAAGAAGCTGGTGTAGATTTAGCGGAAACAAAGAAAGCTAACAGTGCCAGTGCTGTAGACTTCTTTTCTTCGGTGTTGCGCCAATATCACGATAAGACCGGCAAAGAGTTTGTGATTATCATCGATGAGTATGATGATCCTTTCAATGATGTGTTGTATAACCAGCGCTTCTTAAAGGAGCGCATTGATTGGTTCTCTAATTTTTATCGCATCACCAAAGAGCTTATTGAAATAGGATGTGTGCGCTTCCTCTTCATAACCGGAATTACGCGTTACCAGCATACTGGGATCTTCTCTGGTTTTAACATCTATTTTGATCTTACTTTTGATCCAGAATTTAGCGCCCTTTTTGGTTATACCGAGGCTGAAATTCAGCAGAATTTTGGGGCATATATTGAGTATGGTGCAAAACGTTACGGCATGACTGCAGATGACTATCTGAGCCGTCTGCGCACAGAATATGACGGCTATCAGTTTGCTGTAGCAGAAGGTGTTATTAAGGTATACAACCCTTGGTCCATATTAAGGTCTTTCGCCACCATGTTTGGTGGGGTATTGTCTGATACCTTTGCTTGTTTCTGGGTAAATTCAGGCGCTGTGTCCACTTTTGTCGTCAACTTCATCAAAAGTCAGATGCAGGGCGTAAACGCAACTAAGGCAAAGTCAGACATATTGGCGTTTGTTACCACAGACTTAACTGCAGATTTTTCTCTACATAAGTCTTTGCTAACAGGCTCTCGTGACCCCTACAACACCGATGTGGAAAAAGATCTCGTGGTTGAGTTTAGAGTAGCTATGACTCAAGCTGGTTACTACACTCTAAAGGAGCTGTCGCCAAAAGAAGAGGAAGAGCTCAAAAAAGCTGGTGAGTTTTATTGTGCAGATGGTTCAGAGCCTTTCTTTTTGCGGGTACCTAATAACGAGATTGCCATATTTCTACGCTACAACTTTTGGCCAACAATCTCTTCTTTCATCACTGATGAGGTACAAAAGGCCTTTGCCGGCAAAGATCAGGTTTTCATTACCTTGCTCGAAGAGCTGTTCTCCAACAATCCTGACCTAGCTTTAGCAGCCATCAATGAGCATTTTGCCCAAATCGGTTTCAGTAGCAGAACTTTTGATTACGAGAGCTCTCTTCGTACTCATTTAGCATGCATGATACGCTTTGCTGCCCTGATCCAAGCAAGGCACAAAGAGCTAAACGCATATCAGCAGATATTAGAGGTCAGCGAAGAAAAGCAAGGGGCAAAAGGCCAAGCTGATATCTTTGTGGCCACAAATGACCTGAATGTGGTGATTGAGCTTAAGCTGAACAAGAGCAAATCCCAAAGTCGCAGAGATGCTTCTTACGACAAGTCATTGCAGGAGGCCGTCGATCAGATTAATGATAGTCGTTACTACGACCAATATCCTCGTCGTGATACTCTCTGTTATGCAGTGGTCTTTTCTCAAGCGGAGCGTAGAGCTGTGCGCCTAGCTGTATTTAAGCACAAAGCTACTGGCCGTAACTACAAGGTGCGTTTGGCCAAACCTACTGTGTAGAATTGTAAGCTATGTGTGGCTTGGCTAGCTTTAAGGTTGATTGGGCAAGGCTTTGCCTGTCTGTATTTGGTCAAACGGCCGCCATGTAGTGGTAGCTGCCACTTGAGGCAAATGCCTGTCATTTAGAGCTTGTGTGGCTGTAAAAATCCTCGTCTAGTCTATGGATCGCGTCAAGAATTCGCTCTAAAATGTGTAGTTGTGCTGGTTATTCCTAAGCACGTAGGGAAACAGCAACACACAAGCAAAAACAGGCAAGTCTCGGACGCCTTTGGAATAATCATTGCTGTTAGAGTCATTTAACATTTTGCGCTGAGGTTTTCTGAATTAGGGGTAGTACCTTTTGTCGGCAGAGCAATGAGATTAAGACTCAATCTTGCACCTCGATTTACGATGGAGAGGGACATCAACGAGCGATTGGAGGGCAAGATGAGTTTTTCACTTTTCTGTGGGAACTAAAAGGGACGTTTGTTGTCAATTAGAGAGTAATCTTTATCAGGTTTGTGCGCACCTTTTTATCACAATGAAGCAGACTCGCAACTCAATTACTTTTCTTCAGGCTCAATACCGCGCTATCTTGCGCCATGAGGCTCTATCCCATTGGATGTCCTCAGTGTTTACGCGCAGCTCCAACCCTATTGTCTCTACATTCAGGGTTTCAGCAGCCTCTGCCGCTTTGTTGCTTGCTGCCCTTGGTGTCTCGAACTCTATTCAAGCCCACACTATCAGTGATCACGCTTTTGATTTAAGCGCCAGCGCCACCCTCACCGCTACCCCTCTGTATCTTAGCGATGAGCAGTTACAAGCCCTCGAATCTACTTACAACAGCGCTAGCTACGAATTCCCTGTAGTTGGCTCACTTTCTTATGGCTCAGCAAATAATAGTGCCCAAGCCCACCTTAGCGCACAACAGGTGGCTTGGTCGCAAGTGCAAGTGCAGCAAGATTATGAGTCTGATCTTGAGTCTGCTTCTTTGCCTGTGCCTGTATCTGTGCCTGTATCTGTGCCTAAGTCTGGTGAAACTGTAGCAGTCCCTCTGATTGGCGCTGAAGCTATTGTGATTGGTAGCCATCATGATGCTGGTAGCCCAATCAACTCGCCAGCCCAGATCTCACGTCCTGCTTTAGGTGCTTTTGATCAGATGGTGGTGAGTGGCACTCACCATGAGCGTGATTATGCCGCTAAAGCTGATCAGATGCCTCTTGCTAACACTAGTGCCGCTATGCAATGGCGTCAGCGTCAAAATTCTGAGGCTCTGACAGTTAGTGCTGCTAATGCAAAGGCTTTGCGCACTGCTACAAACTCGATTACCTCTACTGCTGCTGGTACTAGTGTCAGCGCCATGCACTCAGTGCGTGGACGTAGTGTTTTTGCTATGCCAGAAGAGCAAACTGCGCGCAGCTTAGATAACGGTGATCTCAATATCAACGTCCCTGACGGCACGGCTTTGACCATTCATGCTCTGCCAAATACCAAACAACAGTCTCAACAGAACACAACACCAAACAAGCAACAGGCAAACTTAGCCTCTCGTGCCCAAGTGCAGGTACATCAACCTGATAGCAGCGTGTTTGATGGTTCTGTGGATGAGGTGGTATCCATCAAGCTCGATCAAAATGGTGATTACGAGATTATTGTTGATGAGAGCTTGTTTGATCCTGAGGGGTACGAGCCTCTGACTGTTGATGTCAGTGCTTTGGGTAACAATGCCCATCCTTCAGTGCTGAAGATCGATGGGGCTCCACGCTCTAAGCGCAGTGTCACATCTTCTGCTTCTGTTTTTGCTCCAGAGCACGAACATAATTCTGTTAACTCAGATTTAAGTGCTGAGGCCAGCACCGGCACTATCACCTCTTTCCAGGACGGTACCAGAGCTAATGGTAACTGTGCTGATCAAGGCGGAGTGGTGGTTTCTGCTGCTGATATCGCGGCAGCAGTTGAGCATGCTCAACAATCAGGTCATGATGATCTGCACTTTGATCACGCCTACTTAGACCTCAATAGCGTGCGCTACGAGGCTGAAGCTGATGGCAGCAAAAAGGTCAACTTTGATCTTGTGATGGGTACTGGCAGTAAGTTGGTGCTCAAAGATAAGACCTTTAAGGCTAAAGATATTAGCCTGCACGATGGTGCTACTTTTGAACTTGGGTCTACCAACGTAGTAGAACCACAAAAAGCAGCCTCTATGCAGGTCGACAACCTCACCGCTACCACTGGCAGTTCTGTCTTTGTGCAGCCACAGTCTACCCTCTCGGCATCAACCATTAAGCTGACTTTGGCTCACACAGTTGATGCAACTGCTGCAAGTGTTGCTGACAGTGCTTTAACAGGCTCTTTAGTGGCCCAAGAGGCCTTAGTCGATGTACGTGGCGATGGTGATGTAAGTAGCCTTGATGTGGTGTTAGATCATGGTTCTGATATGCAGCTATTGGGCGGTGCTATTAACCTGCACGATGCTGTTGACACGATTGGCCTGACTTTTAGCCAAGGTCAGTTTGTGAGCCACGATGATTATGTGCGCTTTGTTATCAACGACAACACCAAGGTCGAAGTTGATTTATCAAGTTTAGACACCGAAAAGCTCTCGATCTCTCAGGCTAACTCCTTGTTAGACGTTATTGTGGAGCGTCAGAGCGGTTCTGGTTTGCTGAGTATTTCTGGAGCAGAAGTCAACCTCCCAAGCAATGCTGAAGGCAAGGTCGACTACAGTGACCTGTTGTCGGCCACATCTGCGAGTCCTGATGTATCCCTGTCCTCTGGTACTGCACAAAGCCAAGACGGCACTAGTGCCAGTGCTGATTTGTCGCAGCTATTACGTGATGCAGCCTCACGTCAGGTGGTGATCAATTTTGAAACTGCCGATAGCAAGAACACTATTGTCACTGGCATGCGTGAAAGTGACGCTATTTCTGGTGGTTGGAAGGCTTTAGAGACCGACTCTGCAGCCAATAGTGTGGCTGTGGCTTCAGGCAGCCGTTTAGATCTCTATGGTGCTAACTCTAGCCGTAAGATTGCCGCCACTGCCGCCGATGAGGTTGTGGGCATCAACTTAGGTGTAGGCTCTGATCTTTACCTCCATGGTTCCGGCATGATCGGTACCTTACAAGGTGCAGGTGATCTTCATATACACAATGCTGCTGTGCAGGTGGTCAACCGCCAAGGAGAGCGGGCTGATGTTGCAGTCACAGGTGTAGATCTGCGTGGAGCTAAGCTAGAGGTTAAGGACTTAGGAGCTTCGCACTTTGCGGCCTTTAACTCCACCATTGATGCCAACAGCATCATCATTGCATCGCCATTTGCCACCACAGACACACAAAGTGCAGGCGCAAACGCAAGTGCAGGCGCAAGCGCAAGCTCAATTTCAAGCTCAACTTCAAGCTTGAGTATTGATAACGGTGTAAATGCTGCTATAGCAGCAAACACTGCTGAGCAGCTTAAGACTAGCTTTAAGAGCGTCAACAGCACTATCAAGACCAATACTCTTGATGTCAGCCAAGTTTCTGGCGTGGCTCAAGTGGTTGGTGGCAGTGTGCAAGCACAGCGCATTAATGCGCATCAGCTGAATCTGCAAGGCGGTACTTCAGCTTTCGTGCAAGATATCGAGCTTAAGGGTATCGATAGTGTGCTGTCTTTAGGTCACAGTGGCAACAGCAGTGATTACCAGTTTGCTACAGCTGATACGACCTTAAGTGGCTCTACAAGTGCTGTGAACAAGGATAGTGCCAGTGTTAGTGCTGGCGCTAGCGCTAGCGCTAGCGCTGAAGGCTTGCGCTCAGTTGTGGTTGTGGATACTGAATTAGAGCCAAGTGCTAGCAGCACGGTCGATGGTAACTCTAATTCAAGCAAGCTCAAGGAACAGCAGCAAAAGGAGCAGCAAGAAGCTGCTACTTCCGAGCTCTATGGTGCTCTGTTGCCGGTGGCAGCAGGAAAGCATACTTCCTTAGTGGCTGCCAACATCAACTTAAATGGCGGGTTGTTGCAGCTGTACTCTGCTGATCCACACGAGAGCGTCAGTGTCTTTGCTCAGTCGATCAGTGCTGAGCCGATGTCACTGTCTCTTAATGGCGATCAAGGTGCAAGTGCAGTCGCTGCCGCCTCCTCGCATATGGCCTTGTCGGGCAATATCATCATTGGCCGCAACAGTGCTTTAGGTGTGGGCCCAGATCTTAAGTCATTCAAGCAAGCCTTGGACTTACACCAAAACCGCAGCGCTCAAGAGCGTGAAGCTCTGCGTACTAAACTGACCACCAAGAGCGGCAATACTGGCTTAGTGGTGCCTCTGAGCCTCAACACTATTAAGGGCAATGTGGCAGGTAACAGTAGCTACAGTGATGATGCTTCCACTTATGGTTATGGCCCATATATGTATGTTGATCGTGCAGGTATTGAGCTTGGCGATTACAAGATCATTATGGGTAGCGAGAGCCTGGAGTTCTTACAGCAGATGCTAAACAGCTCTTATAGCATCTACTTAGGCTTAGGTTCGACCATGCAGATCAGCTCCCGTGCTCTGCACAGTGGCGAGTTGGTGTTTAGCGATATGGACGGTAAGACGGTGGCTTCTAATCACGGCACTCTGATTGTGCCTGTGAATACCACTTCGCGCGACATCGCTAACATCTTTGGTTCAGGGGTAATTTTAAACGGTGGCGATACCATCCATATCTCTACGGAAAATCGCCTCTTTACCGGTATGATCACCAGCTCTAAGCAGCTACAAGGTAAGGTCAACTTCGACTTTAATATGACCGAGAACCCTCGTCAGGTTCTGTCGAATCTGTCGAACCCTACCTATGAGCAAGTGCTGAAGTTAATGAGCACTGCCACTAAGTCTTATAAGAGCTTAGATGAGTTCAACGCTGCTTTAGGCCAAGGTACGGTCAATACACAGAGCCTCGACTCTGATATCAGTCTCTTTAGTGCTGATGAGGTGACAGCTGATACGACAGATGCTACAACCGATTTGAGCACTACGAATGGGGCTATTGTTACCACTACCACCAACACAGGTACTGATCTCCTCACAGTGTTCAATACCAATGCGGCAAACACAGGTAGTGCAACCGAGAACCTTGTTAGTGTGATTGCGGATGCTAACACCAACACTACCACTAACACAGGTCTCACTACTAACTCTATTAGCAACGACCTTGTTGATACCTCTAGCACTGCAAATACATCAAGCACAACAGTAACATCAGGCTCTGGTTCTGCTTCAGGCATTGCTGCAAATGGTGCTGTTGTTGATACTACTGGTGCACTTACAGATGAAACAGATCTGTTAGCAAGTGGCTCTGGCAGTGGCAGTAGCTCCGGTTCTGGTTCGAGCTCGAGCTCTAGCTCAGGTGTTGGTAGTGCGGGTAGCGCTGCTGCTCCTCAAAGTATGGCTAACAACAATAGCCATAACAATGGTGTGGTGGTGATCGAAGATAGCATCGGTTATCAGTTCTTGATGGATGCTTTAGGCGCCCTCAATAACGATGCAATTGAGCAAGTTGCCCGTATGGCAACCTTAGGCGGTGCCTTGCACAGTGTCTACTTGGTCAACACCACCACCTTAGAGGCGGTAAACAGCCGTTTAGGTGTGGGTGTCAACGCTGCTATCAATAAAGATCGCACTGGTAACATCACCATTTCTGATAATGGTGAGGGCTCGTCTTTATGGCTGACACCAATGTACCGCAGCTACAACGCTGATGACTTGAGTGCTCAAGGCCGTGAATACGGTACTGATCTTGAGCTCTATGGCATGGTTATGGGCCTTGATTACGCTACCGATAAATTCCGTCTTGGTTTGATGTGGAATGTTGGTGCTGGTAATGCTGAGGGTAAGGATGTAGCCCACGGTATCGACAATGACTTTGATTTCTATGGCTTTGGTATCTACGGTGGCTACAACATCACCGAGAAACTGCGTATCAGTGCAGACATTAGCTACAATCAGGTTAACAACGAGCTCTCGGCTGCAGCTGAGCTTACCGATTGGGGTATGTTAGAGGCTGAAACCGATAGCACTTCCTTAAGTGCAGGTGTTGGTGTGCAGTACACCTTTACCCCTCGTAAAGACATCAGTATTGCGCCACATGCAGCAGTGCGTTATAGCAATATCGATCTTGATTCCTACGACGTAAAGGTTGATGGACAAAAGGTTGCTCACTCTAACGCTGATGCGATGGATATGGTGTCGTTGCCTGTAGGTGTTACTTTAGCTCGGGTGTTTGAGTGGGATACCATGACCTTACGCCCCGCTATCGACTTTACGGTCACAGCAAATGTCGGTGATATCGATATGCAATCTCAGACTGCGTTTGATGGTGTATACGGTGCTGACTTTGAGTACACTACAGATATCTTAGACCGCTTCACCTACGGCGTGTCCGTAGGCTTAAGTGGCAGTGCTGAAAACATCGCCTTTGGCCTCAACGTTGGTTATACCTGCTCTGCTAATAGCAGCGATGTCTTAGGTTCTGCTCAACTGCGCTATACGTTCTAGCGGCATCGCTGCTAAATAGTGATAGCGCTTTTAGGCATGCTCAAAGCTATGTGTTTACAAGCAAGATCGCCTTTTGTTTGCTGAGTAAGTTAGCAAGTTAGCAAGCAGGGCGGTCGAGCGACTTTTGACCTTCGACTTGTCTTGGCCCTTGCTTGTCGTACTACGTAGCGCAATTGTTGCATCTAGCAAATCAGAGGCTTACAATAAGAGCAACGCTATTGTAATTGAGGATTGCGCGTCATTTTTACTGTAACTAACATACAAAAGCTTAGTGGCAGTAAATAGCCGTGCGCGTTTTCTTGTACCTATAGGATTGGCAGGACTTGAGAGAAGACGTCGCCTCCACTAATCAATGCAACATCATTGCAGTTGTTGCATTTGTTTCAGTTGTGGAGAGTTTCTTGGACGTCATGCTAAGGGGATAGAAAGTCTGATCGTAAGTGGTTCCTCAGCATAAGTCCTGTGTCGGCCTGCCAAGGCCGTGGCTGCAGTTTCGTGTTCTGCGCCAGCCTCCGTGTCAGGGGATTTTGGCAAATCGTAGCGTCAAAAAGCATTAAGTGGGTTTCACGTTAGAGCTTGGGGTGGAGACTTAGGCTTCAAGCACGTTATGACGTTGAGACTACTGTTGTTTTAGTGCTCAAAAGGTGTTTACACGTATATACCCTGACTTTTGTGCCACATGCATACAAAGGGAAAGAGCTATTTGCAGTTAGCAGCAAATAGCAGCATAAAAGGAGAATGGAATGTCTCCTGCTTTTCCCTAAGCATTGTTGAGCTGTATGCGGTGCAAATCTTAGCTCTAATCTTCCTTACTTAATTCAGTGCCTCGCACCGTTAATAATGCCTCTATGCATCGTGTTGTGTTCACGTGCACAGATAGGACGGGATTGGCGTTTGTTTTTTGCTTGCTAAGTAAGGATGGTCGCTGTTGTTACTGTTGCAGCTACATGGTATGGCATGTATATCAATCGAGCTAAGACTGGGAATCAGGTCGTTACCGAGGAATTTTTATGCAGGATCAAAACTCCTCAAAATCAACAACCGATAAGGAGCAAGACTTAGAAGCCACGTCAAAGTCGGTGACTTCTGATAATACCGCGCCCACCTCAAACTCCACACCTACAGAGCAGGGTGTAGAGGAGCTCGTTTTGTCTACAGAACACGAGCCTAAAGCTACTGCCGCAGGCGCAGCCGCTGCCACGGCCTTAGCATCGGCCTCTGCCGATCAGGAGCTGGTGCAACAGCAAAAACAAAAGCAGGAGCAGGAGACTAGTGCTCCTGATAGCGATCCCCTTAATACTCCTGCCTTCACTCAAGAAGCTACTGCCAACTCTTCTACTTCTTCAGATTCTTCTACATCTAATCTATCTTCTTCTTCGGCAGCAGATAAGAGTGCTTCTTTTGCTTTCGCAGCCGCATCGCGTGGTGATTGTAGTGATCGCGGTGATCGTGGTGGGCGCAGTGGGCGCGGTGGTCGTGGCTCTAATGGCCGTATTGGTAACTACTTTGGTGGTCGCTCTAGCAACTACTGTAATACCCCACGCAATAAGGCTAAGAACCTGCAACAAGTGCTCTTTTGGCTGCTGATGCCTTTGGCTATTGTGTGGCTGGTGTTGGGGTTCTTAGCCCAGCGGCAAATGGTCTTATTAGATAGCTATGCGCATGACTTAAGTGGCGCCTCCATACCTGGTATTGAAGTCAGCGACCGTCTCCAAAAAGATATGCTGCGTGTGGCATATCACGTGGACTTGATTGCTCAGAGCATGAATGTCACCGTGGCTTACAACAACTATGTCAGCTTGATTGACCTTATTGATGATTCTGCTTTAGATCAGGTGCCTCAGGTCAAAGAACAGCTGAATTCGTTGCGCATCAAGGTAGATCAGCTCTACCAAAGCAAAAAAGAGCTGCACTACCGTACCAAGCAGATTTTTAATACTTGGCTCGCTTTCTATGCCTCGGTGGAGAACTTCTGCATCCTCACCGGACAAATTGGCGCAATCTACGAGATTTCGCTGCATGATCACAGCATCTTGATGCATGGTTACTCCAGCCTCGAAAAGGTGGTGGGTACCCACGTTGAGTCTTTAAATCGTTACATCATGCCACAGTGCAATATCGTCTTTGCACACTATAAGAATCACCCTGACGATATCAGTAAGTATGCACAAAAGAGCTTTATCATGCCTTCGCGGCACTCTGACAATCATGCTGTAGGCACCGCCTCATCAATCATGGCTGATGGTGCTACGGGATCGGCCCGTACCTCTGCTCTCAGTGATATGGACATGCCTGTTGATGATAGTTGGGTTGAGGTTGACCGCAATCGCTCTAGCAACAAAAGTGCTTTAGCTGAGACTGCTTTACCAAAGAACACCAACACGCAAAATGCTGCTAATTCTGCTGATGATGATATGGCTGGTGCTGCGGGGGTAGGTGCTAGCGATACTTCTAGCTCGCATAAGGTTCCTTACAGCATGGAGCTGCAAGCAGCACAAGATGAGGTTTACACCACAGCTATTGCAGCGCAAGAAGCCTATGATGATTTCAAGCGCGGCTTTAAAACTGGCCCTGTAGACACTAGTGTGCTGCATGGAAATGTCGATTTGTCTGTAGATTCACGTGAGCCTGCAAACGAGCTTGAGATGCGCTTAGCTCAGATTGCCTCGCAAGTGACTGACAACTCTATTGCTGTCAATCAGGATCCATCATTGCATCCCGACAATCTGCGCGGTGTGCTTAAGGGCGCGCTCTCCTCAAACGACACTATTTTGCGTGAGCAGCTCTCAGCTGTAAGCCCTGTCGACTATACCACTGACTCTATGGGTTTTGCGACCCATGGTGGTTCGTTAGCTTCAGGTCATATCAGCGAACATGATTTCAGCAACCCTGAGGTGGAAAAGGTCAACGCGGTGATTGATGAAGCATTACGTGAAGCTCACGCGCCTAGTGGCAATGAGTATGTTGCTGCAAGTAGCGGTGGTGCGGGAGCGGGTAAAGACGTAGCTAATGATGATCAGGCTTTGTCCTCATCCATCAATACCACCAAGATGACACGCAATGAGAAGTACCTCTTTACCTGCCGCACCTATGTGCGCTCTTATGAGGACTTAGGTAAGATTCGTGCCGCTCAAAAGGTGGCTATGAAGCGCTTTAACTACACTTATTCGGAGATGCTTGAGGCCATTACATCCCTCAATCGTCTGAGTGCATCGATTGCGAAAAAGCCTGTGGCTATGGTGGCAGCGGATGTACAACACGCTAGCAGCAATATGGCGATTTTGGTTGTGGTGTTGTTAATGGCTTTAGTGTTTAGCTTGCTCTACACCTATGTTTTCTTAAGACGCACCTTTATGCGTCCAACACGTCGTCTGCTAGAGTTAGTCCAAGAGTTCTCGGCTACCTATAGAGTGCCTGATCCTCGTGAGGTTTCACTCAAAGAAACCCAAGAGATTGTGGCAACCTTACAGCCAATGCTTGAGAACTATCGCGTGTTGCAGCAAAAGAATATCGACTTAGAAAAACTCAACACCAAGTTGGGCAAGCTCTATTACATCGATGGCCTTACCCATATGTACAATCGTCAGGCCTTAGATGAGGTATGCGTTAAAAGCCCTAATCTGCCAATGCGTAGTGCTGTGCTTATGGTGGATATTGACCACCTCTCAGCCTATAACATGAGTAAGGGTCGTGATGCAGGTGATGATGCTTTAAGCTTGATTGCTAACACCATTAAAGCCAACATCGCCAAAGACCGTGACTTGATTTTCCGCTATGGCGGCAATCAGTTCTGCGTGGTGTTAAACCATATCTCTTATCGTGAGACTGTGGATCTGTGCGATCGTTTGTTGCAGACCATTGAGCAGCTTAAGCTTAAGTATAAGAGCTCGGCTAAGAACGATAATCCGTTGTCTAGCGCCTTGTCGATCATCGGTGTGGTGTCTGATTCCTCACAAAGTTCGGTAGCTGGCTTAGGCGTAAGTGCAAGCGGTAACAGTAGTGCAGGTACCAACTCTGTTACAGTCCCTGCAACCTTGTTGTCAGTAAATGGTGTTGCTAGTGGTAAAGGGAGCATGGCAGATGCTGTCAATGCTGCCTCAACCACAACTTCGGTCTCGGCCTCGACTAATAGAGCAGTATCAAGCTTGAGCGCGAAAGTTGCCACAAATAGCTCATCGCAGCGTGGCTCGTTGCGTCTATCGATCTCCATTGGTGTGTCTTATGTTGACGATAGCTTGCAATCGCATACCAACAAGCTCAGTGATCACATTGTCTTTGCGCTGAAGGCTCTGAACATTACTAAGCGTAACGGTATCAGCATGTTCCACGTCTATGAGGTCATCCCTGACCTAGATGACGATGAGCCAAGCCGTGAGCAAATGTCAGTTGCTGATCAGAAGTACTTCGATGCAAAGAAGGAAGCTAAAGGCAGAGAGTACGCAGCAGAACAAGCACAAGAAGCCGCTCAATACGCAAAACGCGGTGGCGGTAACGGTAGTGGTAGAGGTGATGGCACCATGGATACTGCTACAACCGTAGCCGCATGGGCTGATGCAGGTGCAGGCGCGGACGCAACCACCGCCGCCCAGAACGTGTCGCGTGGCGGCTTAGGTGATGGTGAGAGCTCGCTTGATAACTTCTCGTTTAGCAATTTCTATCGAGATCGCAGTGAAATTGGTCAGCGTACCTCCAGCTATGATGGTCGCAGCCGTGGCAATATCAACAGCCTTGTAGAAGACGATGACGATCATCAGCCGCGCGGGGGCTCGCGCAGTGGTTCGGGCTTTATTTTCCAAGAAAAAGCCAGCTCGTTAGATGATTATGTCTACGACCAAAACGACGGACAAATCGTCAAAGGCGAGAGTAGGGGCTACCATCATGCAAAAAGGCAGCGTCGTGAGCCTTAAACCTAAACCATAAGCACGCAGTTGCTAGTAGTGCTTTGGTTTTACTCTCATGGTCAGCGTTTAACGCTGGCCATGAGTCATGATCCTTTCCTCGTGTCCCTATCTTTCCCGCATTGTTGTGTTGGGACAACTAGCCCTCATGCTACAGCAGTGCGCGGCATGTTTTTTGCCCACATTTGAGGCTTAGGCGTGGTGAATGGCCTGTTTGCTCAATATTCGCGACAAATATTGCGCCTAAGTGCGCAAACAAGTGCTAAACATCATAAAATAAGCTGACGTGACTATGGCTGCCATATCGAGTAACGGTATAGCACTACATGGCTCACGATGATATAGCTCTTGCGGGGGCTATGGTTTTAGCTGTAGCTTTGGGCAAGACTAAGAGGCAGAAGCGACTCGTTGGCGCGCTGCTTTAAGCTGTCCTGTATCTTTGTTTTGGCCTATGCTGCTTTTGCTGTTTTGGCTGTTTTGGCTGCTAGTGTAGCTTGTGTAGCTTGTGTAGCTTGTGCATTTGAGCGTTTAGGGGGAAACAGAGTTAGTTGGGGTAAGCTTTTTGATTTTGTGTTTAGAGAAGATCCTAGGCCATAGATTTTGGGCTTAGCTTGTTTGCCGACTTGCTTGTTTGCGAGCATGCTTTTCTGCCTTAGGCTAAGGACATCAGGCTTTTGTAGTCTTTGAGCCAACGAACGGAGTTTTTTAGTGGAAGAGAATGAGAAGTTAGTCGAGACTGCTGGTGCTGACGCTAATGCTAGCGCTGCGCCTGCAGCTGTGGCCGATGCTGCCACCACAACTAAGCAGGAAAAGGGTGCTGCCGCAGCTGATGCTACTGCTACTGCTAACACCAATTCTGAAACCGGTACCCATCAAGAACACATCCAAGAAGCCTTAGCGCTTTTATGCAAGCACTTCCCAAAGGCATTTGTGAAAGATGGTGAG
>CALXYZ010000065.1 GCA_944393075.1 uncultured Anaerobiospirillum sp.
CAGACGAGGCTGCGGCCTAAATTTAAGTTAGCTATTGCTAACAAAACGGGGGGGTTAATTATGTCTTTTATCACTAGCTGGCCAGCCAGCCAAGCTTGCTTGGCGTGCTGGGCTTAGGCTTGCTCTAAGGCTTGCTTTAAGTCGGCGATGGTGTCGTTGACGTCCTCAAGACCAACGGACAGACGCACAGAACCAGCATCAATACCAGCAGCCTTTAATTGCTCATCGGTCAGCTGACGGTGAGTGGAGCTTGCTGGGTGCAGTACGCAGGACTTGATGTCAGCAACATGCACTTCAAGGCTGATCATCTTTAAGGAGTCAATGAAGCGGACACCAGCCTCACGGCCACCCTTCAGCACAAAGGAGATCACGCCCGAGCAGCCTAATGGTAAGTACTTCTTGGCCAGCTCGTGGTTGGCGCTGCCCTCTAAACCTGGATAGCTGACTTCGGCTACCTTGTCGTGGCAGGCTAAGAACTTAGCCACAGTGGTGGCGTTCTCGCAGTACTTGGCCATACGTAGTGGCAGGGTCTCTAAACCTAAATTCAGGTAGAAAGCGTTTTGTGGGCTTTGCAGGCAGCCTAAGTCACGGATTAACTGGGCACGAGCCTTCACGATATAAGCAGCGTTGCCAAAAGCCTTGGTGTAGACGCAGCCGTGGTAGGACTCATCTGGCTCCACAAACTCAGGGAACTTGTCGGCGTGAGCAGCCCAATCGAACTTGCCGCTATCGACCACCACACCGCCTACGGATAAGGCGTGACCATCAATGTACTTGGTGGTGGAGTGCATCACGATATCTGCGCCCCACTCGATTGGACGGCACAGGTATGGGGTAGCAAAGGTGTTGTCGATGATCAGAGGTACACCGTGATCATGGGCTAACTTAGCAATGCGCTCGATGTCTAAGACGTCGGTGGATGGGTTGGCAATGGTCTCACCAAACACAGCCTTGGTATTAGGCTTAAAGTATTGGCTGAGCTCCTCATTGCTCTTGCGCTGATCGACGAAAGTCACTTCAACGCCAAAGCGCTTCATGGTAACGGCTAAGAGATTGATTGTGCCGCCGTAGAGGTTGGAACATGCAACCACATGGTCACCGGCCTTGCACAGGGTCATTAAGGAGATGAAGCAAGCAGCTTGACCGGAGCTAGTGCAGATAGCACCAACACCGCCTTCTAAAGCAGCAATCTTCTTTTCCACGAAGTCGACAGTAGGGTTAGCAAGACGAGAGTAGAAGAAGCCTGCGGCTTGCAGATCGAAAAGCTTAGCTACGTCGTCGGTGCTGTCGTACTTGAAAGTAGTGCTTTGGAAAATAGGTAAAGCACCAGCCTCACCATTCTTTGGCTCGTAACCGCCATGCAGACACTTAGTTGCAAATTCCATAATGTGTAAGGCCAATCTAGCTCTAAAAAGCCAAAGGGCCTGTCCTCCTTTGTTTAGTCTGACGCAAATGCCAGTAAAAAACCAAGACCAAATGCCTCATAGGTGCAAGGCAATACCTGCACTTAAGAGCTTTGCCTGCTGAGTGAAGTGATTATGCTTGAGGCTCAACAGAAACCTCATCATAGAGCAAAGCACCTTTACACAGCAAAGATAATCTCATTGCGATGCACTGTGCACCAAAATGAGACTGTAGCTCAGGGCTATTCTGGTCTTGGTTTTTTTTTTTGGCGACAAGTAGGCGGAGGCCTTGCAGGCCTCTGGCCTCTAGGCCTTAGCCTTAGCCTAGGCCTGCTCTAGTGCCTGCTTGAGGTCGGCGATGATGTCCTCGACGTTCTCTAAGCCAACTGAAATGCGCACGGTGCCGGCGTCGACGCCAGCCGCCTTGAGCTGCTCATCATTGAGCTGACGGTGCGAGGAACTGGCTGGATGCAGTACGCAGGACTTGATATCAGCCACGTGTACCTCAAGGCGAATCAGCTTGAGTGAGTCGATGAAGCGCACGCCAGCTTCACGACCGCCTTTGAGCACAAAGGTCATGACGCCGGAGCAGCCCTTTTGCAGGTATTTCTGGGCAAGCTCATGGTTGGCACTGCCCTCTAAGCCTGGGTAGCTGATCTCGGTGACCTTATCGTGGCCTGCTAAGAACTTAGCCACCTGTGCAGCGTTCTTGCTGTGTTGCTCCATACGCAGTGGCAGCGTCTCTAAGCCAAGGTTCAGATAGAAAGCATTTTGTGGGCTTTGCAGACAGCCTAAGTCACGGATTAACTGCACGCGTGCCTTCACGATATAAGCAGCGTTGCCAAAAGCTTTGCTGTAAACGCAGCCATGGTAGGACTCATCTGGCTCGACGAACTCTGGAAACTTGTCGGCATGGGCAGCCCAATCGAACTTGCCGCTATCGATAACGCAGCCACCAACGCCTAAGGCGTGGCCATCTAGGTACTTGGTGGTGGAGTGCACCACGATATCTGCGCCCCACTCGATTGGGCGGCACAGGTATGGGGTAGCAAAGGTGTTATCGACGATCAGGGGCACGCCGTGGTCGTGGGCTAGCTTAGCAATGCGCTCGACATCTAAGACTGCGGTGGATGGGTTTGCAATGGTCTCACCAAACACAGCCTTGGTATTAGGCTTAAAGTATTGGCTGAGCTCCTCATTACTTTGACGCTGATCGACAAAGGTCACCTCAATACCAAAGCGCTTGAGGGTAACAGATAAGAGGTTGATAGTGCCGCCATAGAGGTTGGAGCAGGCCACCACATGGTCACCAGCCTTGCACAGGCTCATGACCGAGAGGAAGCAGGCAGCGTGGCCAGAGCTGGTACAGATAGCACCGACGCCACCTTCTAAGGCTGCGAGCTTCTTTTCAACAAAGTCGACGGTAGGATTGGCCAGGCGCGAGTAAAAGAAGCCAGAGGCTTGCAGATCGAAAAGCTTAGCGACGTCGTCGGTACTGTCGTACTTAAAGGTGGTGCTTGGGTAGATAGGTAAGGCACCAGCCTCACCGTTCTTTGGCTCATAACCGCCATGTAAACACAGGGATGCGAAATCCATAAGCTAAAAAGGCCAGTCTCAGCGCTAAAACGCCTACGGCCAGTCTCCTCGTAATAGCTGACGCTAGGTCAGGTCAGCAAAATCCCAAGATCAAGAAAGAAAGACTCAAGCTCAGCACTTCTTCGTGGCAGGAGAAGCATGTGGAAGGCAGCGGTGAGCTTGGTGCTCAGTGCTAGCCTCAAGTGCCGCGCACTACACTTGAGGGTTGGAAAGCCATCATATGGGAAAATGAGGTAACTCGGCAAAGGATGTACCATTGCGAGGCGCTCTGCACCACAATAACCACACGGAACTGTACGCGCGGCGTCATTTTGTCTGCATGTTCGCAAAGTTGAGAGAAAATCCGTGCAAAAGTGTTGCTTTTAGCAGTCTGAAAAGTTGAGATCCTTGTAAGATAGGGCCGATCAATTGCTTTGCGCGTGTTAGTGCATGCTATACGCGCTGCGTATGCTGGCATGCTTTCATGCTTGCATGCTGCAGATGGGCATGCAGTGCAAAGTGAGTTGCCAGTGGATGAGTGAGTAGGGAGAAAGGGATGGTGCAGCAGAAAGTAAAGCGTGTCTTATCGTGGTGTGCAGCTATTTCTGCCTTGTGGCTAGGTTTGGGTGGGGGGATGCAAACTGCAGCAGCAGAGTCGGTGTCGCTGCGTGATGTGGCTGCTAACCGTAATCCTTGCGCTTTGTTCTATAGTCTGCGTAAGAACAACAGCGTTGATGTGGTGAAAGTTGAGGTCTTTGGCCAAGAAAACGGCCTCGTGGGCGTTATGATCTTAGGTATTCCTAACAAGGTCAATGTGACCTTAAACGGTCTTGATGTGAGCCGCCAAAAGACCCACAGCCAGCAAATCATCTGCGGTAAGGAAGCTATAGGTGAGTTTAGCGCCTATGACGTGCGCTCTTTAAATATGGATGCTGGTTACTTCCAGGTCTATGCCGGTGGCTTTACTGTAGGTAAGTCCCTCAAATTTAAATAGGCTCTGAACTTAGCACGCCCCAAAGAACAACGCCCGCGACAGCCAAAACTGTTGCGGGCGTTGTTTTTGGTGCTCCCCCTTTTGCACAGCGCCTACCTCTTTTTATCTTCTGATGTGAAGTTGGGGGCGGGCGCTGTGCATGGGAGTAGCGCGTAAGCTCAGGGTTTGGGCTTGGGCTTGGGCTTGGGCTTAGGCTTGGGCTTAGGTAGAGCCTATAGCCTATAGCCTAGGGCCTAGAGTTTAGAGCCTAGAGCTTAGAGCTTGTTGAGCTCGGCGATCTGAGCCTTGATTTTGGCTAATTGCTCCTTGTTGAGAGCAACCTGAGCCTTAGCACCTTCGATGATCTTGGCAGGAGCCTTGGAGACGAAAGCCTCGTTGTTGAGCTTGGCCTCGCCGCCCTTGATCATGCCCTCAAGCTTAGCAGCCATGTCGCCTAAGCGCTTGAGCTCGGCTTCCTTGTTCACCAAATCCTTCATTGGGATTAAGACTTCAGCCGTGGCTAAAGGCTTGGACACACAAGGTGGCAGCTCAGCTCCAACCTCAACAAAGCTTGGTACTTCGATGTTGCTCAGCAAGGTGAGGTAGTGCGAGTGGTTTTGCACACAATCACGCTCTAAGTCACCAGCACCACGGATCATGACGCTTAAGGTCATGTTTGGATTGGCCTTCATCTCGGCGCGGAGGTTACGCACGCAGGTGGTGAAGGATTGGATCCAAGCAATAGCCTTTTCTGCATCCTCGTCACGTGGCATGTCAGCGGCCGCAGGGAATGGAGCGAGCATGATGGTCTTTTGCTCGTTCATGCAGCCTAACATTGGAGCGGTTTGCTGCCAAATAGTCTCAGTGATAAATGGGATCACTGGGTGGGCTAAGCGCAGTACGGTCTCTAACACGTTGACTAAGGTGTAAGAGGTGGCGTTCTTTTGGGCCTCTGTGGTGTTAGGGTTCTTTAAGATAGCCTTAGTGAACTCTAAGTACCAGTCGCAGTACTCGTTCCAAATAAACTCATAGAGAGTGGTTGCCACCTGGTCGAAGCGGTAGGACTCCATGTAGGTGGTGGTGTTCTCGATGGCCTTGGACAGACGCGACATGATGTAACGGTCAGCTAAGGATAAGTCCTCTGGCTTTGGAGCTACTAAGGACTCTTGCTTAACGTTCATCAACACGAAGCGGGAGGCGTTCCACACCTTGTTGCAGAAGTTGCGGTAGCCGTCTAAGCGCTTCATATCCCAGTTGATGTCACGGCCGTTAGAGGCTAAGGCGCATAAGGTAAAGCGCAGAGCGTCAGTACCGTGTGGAGCAATGCCCTCTGGGAATTGCTTGCGAGTACGCTTTGCGATCTTCTCGGCGATCTGTGGCTGCATCATGTTGGCAGTGCGTTTTTGCACTAAATCATCGATGCTAATGCCGTCGATCATGTCGATTGGGTCTAAGACGTTGCCCTTAGACTTCGACATCTTCTGGCCTTCTTCATCACGAATCAGACCGGTGACGTACACAGTGTGGAATGGGATCTGTGGAGTGCCATCTTCGTTCTTAATGAAGTGCATGGTCATCATGATCATGCGGGCAATCCAGAAGAAGATGATGTCAAAGCCGGTGACGAGCACAGAAGTTGGGTGAAATAACTTCATGGCCTTGGTGTCATCTGGCCAGCCTAAGGTGGAGAAAGTCCACAGAGCAGACGAGAACCAGGTGTCTAACACATCTGGATCTTGGGTCAGCTTGACGTCAGCGCCTAAACCATACTTGCTGCGCACTTCATCTTCGTTGCGAGCAACGTAGACCTTGCCATTCTCGTCGTACCAAGCTGGGATACGGTGGCCCCACCATAACTGACGTGAGATACACCAATCTTGCAGATCACGCATCCACGAATAGTACATGTTGGTGTACTGAGCAGGCACGAACTTGATGCGTCCATCTTCAACCGCAGCTAAAGCTTCCTTGCCTAAGACCTTGGCGCGCACGTACCACTGATCGGTGAGCATAGGCTCAATAGGCACACCACCACGATCACCAAAAGGCTGTGCTAAGGTGTGGTCTTCGATGTGGTCTAAGAGACCTTGAGCCTCTAAGTCCTTTAAGATCACGTCACGAGCCTTGAAGCGATCTAAGCCGCGAAAGGCCTCTGGGATGAAGTCGGTGGTGGCGTCAGATGGCTCACCATTGGTGTTGAAGACTTCAGCATTGTCACGGACGCAAGCATCTTCAGTGAAGATGTTGACCATTGGCAGGTTGTGACGCTTGCCCACAGCATAGTCATTAAAGTCATGAGCTGGGGTGATCTTCACGCAACCAGTACCGGTTTCCATGTTGGCGTGCTCGTCAGCGACGATCACTAAGCGACGACCAACTAAAGGTAAGATCAGCTCTTTACCAACGAGGTCGTTGAAGCGCTCGTCATCTGGGTTGACGGCAACAGCAGTATCACCTAATAAGGTCTCTGGACGGGTGGTAGCGACTAAGAGGTAATCAAGGCCAGCCTTGGTCTTGATGCCGTCAGCTAATGGGTAGCGGATGTACCACATCGAGCCCTTAACCTCACGGTTTTCCACCTCAAGGTCAGAGATAGCAGTACGCAGCTTTGGATCCCAGTTCACTAAGCGCTTGCCGCGGTAAATCAAGTCCTCATCAAATAAACGAACAAAGACCTCTAACACGGCGCGGGATAAACCCTCATCCATAGTGAAGCGCTCGCGCGACCAATCCACGGAATCACCTAAGCGGCGCATCTGACGGGTAATGGTGCCGCCTGATTGCTCCTTCCACTGCCAGATACGGTTGATAAATTCTTCACGGCCTAAGTCGTGACGGGTAAGACCTTCTTCAGCAGCAAGCTTACGCTCCACCACCATCTGAGTGGCGATACCGGCGTGGTCAGTACCGCACTGCCACAGGGTGTTGTCGCCTTTCATACGGTGATAGCGAATCAAGCTGTCCATAATGGTCTGCTGGAAAGCATGGCCCATGTGCAGGGAGCCGGTCACATTAGGTGGTGGCAAGGCAATGGAGAAGGATGGCTTAGTTGCATCTTCGCTTGCTTTGAAGAACCCCTGCGCTTCCCAGTTTTGATAGATTTCGTTCTCAAAATTTTCTGGTTGGTAGGTCTTATCCATGTCCATAAATCAAAAGACTCTTCAGTGAAATACAGCAATTATTGCCTTGACATCCTCCCCGCACACACACATATGGCGTGAGCTTGTGGGGCACTAAGCTCTAAGCTCTAGGCTCTAAGACCTTGCTCTAAGCCCAAAGCCTAAGGCTCAAGGCCCTAAGCTCTTGGTTATTGTTATTGGTGTAAGGCTGTGCTGCGCTTTGCGTTGTTTTGCTTTTGTGCCGATCCCCTAAGCCAGATCTCATCTAAGATTAAGATTAAGATCCACAGATACCGCTGTTGGGACGTTTCCGGCACATTGCGTTTGCGCTAAAAAGAAAAATTCAACCGCAGATTGTACTCTAAAAAGCACATGCCTGCTGTATTTATCCCCTTTGGGCGCCGGTTGCTGCTATTTGTGGCGTGGTATGAGTCGCGATGCAACAGCACAAGCCCCAGAAACATACGGCCGTATAAGCACGTATTGGCGTCTGCATGTGCGTCTGTATATGAGGGCGTATGGCTGGTGCCGATCTGGTGCGGCGCTGGTACCGAGCTGGTGCAGAGCTTATGCAAGATATATCGGGGCTAATGCGGTGCAGATGGCCTCCAAAAATTGCCGTATGGCGGCTTGTGCTTGCCTATGTTTGCCTATCGGTAACATGGAACTTGCGATTCCTGCTGAGCACCAGCTGAATGCCGCGATAGCCCGCTGATAGCCAGCTGCGCGCGCGTGAAGAGATCGCTTGCTGCCGGTCTTTGCTGCTCTGTGGTGTTGGTGGCAGTAGGTCACGTGACGCTAACTGCAGTTATAGGAGGGGCAAAGCGGCGAAAATTGACTTTTTTGTGGCTGTATCGATAATTTGGGCATGTTTGTGTTGCGCTGTTGCGTGGCACGGCACTGGCATAACACGGGCGTCCAATGCGCATAAATAAGCTCATTCCGGCGTGTGTTTAGCCATTTCTTGTTTAGTCAGGTGTCATTGTGAGAGGCAATCAACAGGCACAATCTGGTTCTTCTAATTCTCTGTCAGCTGCTACGGCTACCGCTAGCGCGAATGCTACTTCATATAGTGCGTCTAGCGCCGCTATGCATGTGCGTGGTGCCCAAGGTTCTTGGCCACAAGGTTTCACTAATGCAGCTCCATTGCAAGCGCAGGGAGCAAATAGCAAAATGCTGCAACAGCAACGCTCTCGTCTGCTGCGTTCGCGTGTAGCCCTGCGTGCCAAAGCAGAGTCTGATGCTAAGCGGGCCCAAGCTGCAGCTACAGCCATCTCTACTGCCACAGCTGCTACTGTTACAGCTACAGCCGCAGGCGCAGCTAGAGGCGCAGCTAGGGGCGCAGGCACTAAGGTAGTATCAGCTGCCTCTAGAGCAGAAGAGAAGACTGGATATAGCAATGTTGATTTTGCCACCGCAGCTGCAAGGGCGCGTGCTAAAGCACGGGCACATGTCAGGCAGCAACAGTGCCGGTCGGAAAGAATGCGTGATTTAGAAAAATTGGAAATGGGCCGCGAGCGTGGACTTGGTGATATTCCTTCACGTCGCGAGATTCGCGGTGGCTCTAGAGGGCCTCATATCCCAAAATCCAAAAAGCAAATAGAAACACCAAAGCCTCCTCGTGAGAGCCACATGGTGCGCAATATCATTTTGGTATTGTTTTTACTGATTGTGCTCGTTTGCGGTGGCGTGTCGTTTCGTGTGTATCAGGACTTACAGAGCGTTAACACCTACAAAGTTGCAGCCCGTGAAGAGCCTTATGAGCTTAAAGAAGGCGCCACTGTGGCTACTGTGGTGCGTGATTTGGCTTCAGATAAGTATCACGAGTTAGTGCTCAAGCTGTGGGTCAAGATTAACCACCACTATTACCCAATGATTCAGCAAGGCCCTTATGCCATCGATGGCAATAAGACCTTATCTGAGATCCTCACCGACATGCGCGAGGGTAATATCGTCAAGATCAAGCTGCCTACCATTCCTCTGATTGAAGGCATGACCATTACCACCATTGTGCAGCGCTTGGGTACCCACACTGATTTAGTCCAAAGTCCAGCGCTAGCCGCCATTGTCGCTCAGCCACAAGAGTTTATTACTGTAAGTTTAACCAAAGACGGTGATCAGTCGCTGTTACAGGCCATTGGTGGCACGCACGAGAGCCTTGAGGGCTTGTTGATGCCTGCAACCTATGATTACAAGCCACAGGAGACTGAGAGCTTAGCTTTAGTGCGCGATGCTTTGGTTAATATGGCTACCTTTATGCGCGAGCACTACATCAGCCGCGATCAATCGATCGATGAGGTTATCAAAAACCCATACCACGTGCTGGTGTTAGCCTCTATTGTGGAGCGTGAGAGCGCGATTGAAAGCGAGCGCGGCACTATTGCCGGTGTCTTCCTCAACAGATTGCGTCAGGGTATCAAGCTGCAAACCGATCCAGCTGTGATGTACGGTGTCAGCCCAGACTTTAAGGGCCCATTACTGCGTTCCCAACTGCGCCGTGATACTCCATATAACACCTACACTCGTGCCGGTCTGCCACCAACGCCAATTGCCATGCCATCTGAGAGCGCCATTATGGCAGTGCTGCACCCAGAGAAGACCGATGCCTTGTTCTTTGTAGCCCGTGGCCCAGATCCACAACAAGGCCACGTGTTCTCGTCAACCTTGCGTGAGCACAACCGCGCAGTCAACGAGTACCGTCGTGCCGTGCGTGATTATAAGAATGAGCAGCAGAGGTTGCAGCGTCAGCAGCAACAGGCTCAGGCTCAATAGCAGCAGCTATAGCAGCAGTAGCAAGGCTGCTAAGCTGCTTAGTTGCCACAAAATCTTACAGAAGCCCGCATTCGCGGGCTTTTGTTTTACGCGCTCTGGCAATGCGCATGGTGTTTTGTCTTTTAGCCTCTTGCCGGCCGTGATAAGCTATTAACCTTTAAATCCCCAATTTTTGCAGTGGGCAATGTGCCTACTTTTGTATGTATACGGGGAAGAATCTTGGTTTCTTGAGGGATGTGTTTGGTATGAGCGGGACTTCGCAGCAGCAACAATTGCTAGCAGATTCAGCTTGCCGTAAAGGCGTATTTATCACCTTAGAAGGTGGTGAGGGCGCAGGCAAGAGCTCGCACTTGGCTCTGGTGCGTGAGTATATGGAGGGCCTAGGTTACGAGGTGGAATGTACCCGTGAACCAGGTGGCACCAAGCTCGCCGAGCAAATCCGCAGCATTCTCCTCACCAAAGATGATGAGGAGTCCTTGTGCTCAACCTCTGAGCTTTTGTTGATGTACGCTGCCCGTGCGCAGTTAGTAAACAGTAAGATCAAGCCTTTACTAGAGCAGGGTAAGGTTGTGATCTCCGATCGCTTTGATCTCTCAACCTACGCCTATCAAGGATTTGGTCGTGGTATTGATCTTAATAGTATCGACAGTTTACGTGAGGTCGCGATTGGCAGCTTTAGACCGGATCTGACCTTGCTTTTTGATGTCGATGGCGAGGTCGGCATGGAGCGCATTAGAGTGCGCAAGGCTAAAGATCGCATTGAGCAAGAGTCTTTAGCCTTTTTCCAAAAGGTGCGTGAGGGCTTCTTAGAGGGGGCTAAGCGTAACGCAGATATCGCAGAGATCATCGATGCTAACAAGAGCTTTGATGAGGTTTCTAACGCTGTGCTTGCTGTCTTGCAAAAACGCTTTCCTCGTAATTAGCGCTTGAGCCAGTACTAGCGCCAGTGCTTGAGCCAGTGCTTGAGCCAGTGTTTGTGTTTGTGCTTGTTAGTGTGATGGTTTGTAGTTGTTGAGGTGGTCGATGTTGTACCCATGGTTGATGCCTTACTATCAGCAGTTCGCTACGTCTCTGCTGCAAAATCGCTTGGCAAGCTCGATGATTATTTCAGGTCACGAGGGCTTAGGCGGTCGTGAGCTTGCCTTAGAGATGGCTAAGCTCTATTTGTGCCTCAATCCAAATGAAAATGGGCCTTGTGGTCACTGCCGCTCGTGTCTTGCAATGGCACGTTTGACTCACCCTGATCTCAAGGTGGCCTATACCTCCACCGCAGATGAGGCTGATAACGACCTCGATTTCACCCAAGACCTTAGTGCTTTGTTAGTGCGTGAAGAGGTGTCCACTCGTCGCAGCATGCGTGTTGATACCATGCGTAAGATCACTGACTTCTTAAATGAGTCAGCAGCCGGTGGTGGTAGAGGCAAGGTTGTGATTATCGATGGCGCTCATTTGATGGGTGAGAGTGCTGCTAACGCTATCCTCAAGACTTTTGAAGAGCCAAGTCCAAACAGCTTGATCATCATGCTCACCAAAAGCTTGGAGTCGTTGCTGCCAACCATCTTAAGCCGTGCTACTAAGGTGGTCTTAAAGGATGTGCCAGTGGCAGAAGCTACTGCTTTTCTGCTCGATCCAGCAAACCAAAAGCCGGTAGTACTACACCGTGTCGATGACGATGAGGCTACGATTGCTGAGGCCGATAGGGAAGCTCTAGAAAAGTGCCCTGGCCTCCAAGAGCCTATCACTCAAAAACGCGCAGAGATAGCTTTAGCTCTGAACTCTTATGCGCCTTTAGCAGCCAAGCAAATGCTGCTTGCTGGCGACGACAGCAAGGCTCTTGATGTGGTAGAAAAGATTGTTGCAGCCATCAATAGTAGTGGCGTGGCTGTGCAAAGTTATCAAAAGAACAATATTCAATATGAGGCAATGATCAATGATGTGATTACGGCGTTAAAAGCGCTCAGTAAACCACGTCAGTCTCAATTGCTCTCAGAGCTGATCTTAGAGGTGCTCAAGTACAAGGCCTATGTCGATGAAAGCGAGCTGCCTCTGATCCAATATGCTCAAGCTCAAGTGCTACAGCACTTACAGGTTGATCATCTCTTTGAGGCTATGGATAAGCTGCGTTATATCGAAGATCGCTCGCCGCTGATTCCATCGCGTGCTCCTGTGGCTTTAATCCGTGCTTGGATCAAAGCACTCAACCCAATACCATCGAATCGATAGTGCGGTGGATGTAGCGCCCACTGCCCACCGCCTCAGCACTTTCAGTGCTTGCAGTTCTGGTAACTCATGCAGCACCAGTAGGTGGTAGGTGGTAGGTGGTAGGTGCTCAGTATGAGCGCAGTTGTGTGACATAGGTGGCTTATACCGACAAAGGCACGTGAAAAGATAGGAGTACAAAGACAGACGGGCCTAAAATGGTCGTATGTAAGGAAAGCAAGAACATATAGCATGGGATAAGCCCAAGAATAAGTAAACCCTTATCTGGCTTGGCTCCACGTTTGGAGTGGAGGTTGGAGCCCAATGGGAATCTTGTGCTTGAGCTTGAGCTGTTGTGGTGGCGTTGGGTGTTAGGCTCAGTGCTGTGATGTGCTGTAGTGCTCGGTGCTCAGTACACACTGATAGTGGAAGAGAAGGCAAGTGCTATTAGATAAGTACATCTTTAAGGAGTTGGTGAAGTCACAGATCGTAGTGCTGATTGTGCTGATCGTGATCTTTGCTGGACAGAGTGTAGTGCGACTCATGACGCAAGCGGCTGTAGGTGAGCTCCCACCACGCCTGATCTTTCTGTTTATGCTCTACTCGCTCCCAGAGTTTTTGATCTTCCTCTTTCCGCTCACGCTCTACGTGGCCATCATTATCACCTTAGGCCGTATCTGTTCTGACTCGGAGATGGTGGTGATGCGCTCAGTAGGCTACTCGCCTATACGCGTGATGTTTGTTTCCTTGTTTTTAGCCTTCTTTAGTGCGCTCTTTGTGGGTTACACCAGTACCATTCTGACCCCACAGGCGGCCAATGCCCGCTATGAGCTAGAGCAGCAAGCCTCCAACAACCCTGAATTCTTGCCAATCGACAGTGGACGCTTCGTCTCTTTAGGTTCCTACTCGATCTACGTAGAGAATGTCGCAAACCACGGCAATGAGGAAAAGGACATCTCCAAGATCTTTGTGATTGAAAAAACCGACCCTTATGGCAATGAGACGGCCACCATCACTGTTGCCGAAGAAGGCCACTTGGTCTTAGATGAGGATGGTGTACGTTGGCTGGTGCTCAAAAACGGCCGTCGCTATGAAACCCCAAAGGATGGCACCTTCCGCAAGGCGTCATTTGAGCATTTCCGCGCTCCGGTGTCAGGTAATGTCACCGAGGAGACTCGTGAGCGTCATGCCATGGAGCGTATGACCACTCCTGAGCTTTTAAGCTCAGATGTTGTGCGTGCTCAGGTGGAGGCACAATGGCGCCTGTCGCCTATTTTTGCCACCATGGTGCTGGGTATGATTGCAGTGCCGCTGTCGATGGTGAACCCACGCCAAGGCCGCTTTGCGCGCTTGATGCCAGCCATCTTGATTTACGTGGCTTACTACATGTTCTTGTTGTCGATCAGAAACCTGATCTTAACGGACACGGTGCCGTTGTACCCAGGCATGTATATAGTGCCAGTGATGTTCTTGCTGTTAGTAGGTATTCCTCTGAACTTGCCAAAGAGCTACCTCAAACTGCCAGGCATGCGTGCTCGCTTCTTTGGTAAGAAGCAGGGCTCTACTGGCAATAGCACCAGCAACGGCAATAGCAACAGCACCGACAACAACAACAACAACAAGACAGAGCAAAAGTAGAGTAGAGGTAGTGGTGATGGTGAGATTTGGTATTATCGACCGCTACATTGGTCGTACCGTGCTCATGATGATTTTGATTGCGGCTGTGGTGCTGACCACAATCGCCGGCATCATTACTTTTATTGATCAGACCCGCCACTTAGGCAGCGGTACCATCGACTTCATGTTCCTTGTGTGGTACGTGTTGATGCAGCTGCCTGGTTTGTTTGTGCTGCTGTTCCCAATCGCAGTGTTGTTAGGCGGTGTGATTGGTTTAGGTCTGTTGTCTAAAAACTCCGAGCTGGTGGTGATGCAAAGTAGTGGTCTGAGCAAGGCGCAGATTATTTTGAGCGCCTGTAAGATGATCATTCCTATTGCCATCGTGGTCTCTGTCATCGGTCAGGTTGTGGTACCAGAGTTAGAGCAATACGCCGAAAACAGCTATAACTACGCTGAAAGCGGCGGTAAGGTGTCGCGTACCAACTGGGGTATTTGGCTGCGTGATGGCGAGGACTTTATCTCTATTCGTCGTGTGATGTCGGATAACTCCATTCACGAGATCTCCAAATACGAGTTTGAAGGCATCAATCTCGTCAAGATCTCTACTGCCTCTACGGGTGTTTACAACCACGATAAGGGTAATTGGGACATCTTCAACGTGAACAACGTGGTCTATGGCGACCGCTATATCACCAAATATGATCGCCCAATCGAGAGCTGGGATTTGTACCTAAACCCAGATCGCATGGAGATCTTTAACTTTAGTATCGATGACCTCAGCGTCCCTGAGCTTGTGGACTACATCAACTACTTAGAGTCCAACAACATCGATGCTGCACGCTACCGTACCGCTTTGTATAAGAAGTTTGTGCTGCCTTTTGCCATGATTGTGATGTTGCTGCTTGGCGCCTCCACAGTGTTCGGTTCTTTAAGAAGTGTGCCGATGTCAGCTCGTGTGCTGCTGGGTTTGGTTTTAGGCTTTCTCTTTTATATCGTCAACGAGGTGCTACCAAACTTCACCTATGTGGCGGGCTTGCCGCCAAGCATAGGCGTGGTTATACCGCCGTTACTATTCGTGGTTCTGTCGTTCTATTTGCTAAACCGCAAAGTGTAGCCATGGCTTCACCAGAGTTATAGCAAAACGCGACTGCTAGTGCCCCTTAGCGCCACCTGATGCTGCTAGCTAAGCTCAGAGGAATGGCTGTTCAGGGGGCTCGGTTATTGGGGCTAGGTGGGCGTGTAAAAAAGTTAGGCAAACTCTAGACAAGGCGCTTTGTTGTAGGTACAATGTGCACCCGAAAGCCAAAGTGGCGGAATTGGTAGACGCAGCGGATTCAAAATCCGCCGCTAGTGATAGTGTATGGGTTCGAGTCCCATCTTTGGCACCAACCGTAAGATCCTTTCTCTGAGATTTATCTCAACCTCCTTTTTCTCTTTTCCCTTTTTTTGATCTTATTCCATCATTTGCTTGCTTAGCATGCCTTGGTTGCTTATTGGCTTTAGCAGCACTCCCCTCGTTTTCTGGCAAGAGTAAAAATAGCTCACACATACTGCCATGCGGCTTTTAGCTTATGGTTGGCAGCATTAAGTGCGAGCTAGTTCAGGTTTATCGCATTTATCTGACTTATAGCGACCAATACCCCACTCGTGAGAGTGGGGATAAGGTCGCATGTTTGGATAAAGTATTG